>NZ_CP050133.1:692000-1038000 GCF_011612585.1 Streptococcus cristatus ATCC 51100
GTTGATGCTATCTGGATTCCAATTGACAATACCATTGCGTCAGCATTTGCGACAGTTGTGTCCAGCAATAAAGAAGCTAAGAAACCGATTTATCCAAGTGCGACAGCCATGGTAGAAGAAGGCGGTCTTGCCTCTGTCGTTGTAGACCAGTATGACCTCGGTGTTGCGACAGGTAAAATGGCTGCTAAAGTCCTTAAAGGTGCCAAGCCTGCTGATACTGCAGTAGATATTTTTGATAAAGGTAAATCTGTTATCAATACTAAAAATGCCAAAGAACTCGGTATCACTGTACCAGAAGATACTCTCAAAGAAGCAGGACAAGTGATTAAATAGAAAGAAAGGAAGTCTGTTGCTCAACGGACTTCCTTTTCTTCTTGTAAATTCTATAACTGAGCTTGCGAAATGTTTAGAAATCTGTTAGAATGAATTATAATTGAATAGCAATCCGCAAGACCAGTAACCTAGGGGAAGTTTAACAGGGAAGGGAGCCAGCGACTGAGAGCTCTCTAGATGAAAGCTAGGCGAATTCACTTGCTTTGGGGTTGGTAATTAAGGTCTGGCTTGCCAGATAAAAAACGGATGGTACCGCGTGTCAACGCTCCGCTTCGGTGTGAGTGAGACCGTGGTTTTTATTTTGGAGGAACTATGTCAACAATTGAAGAACGATTGCAGAGTCTGCGTGAGGAAACTTTAGCACAATTGCAGACCATTACTCTGGAAAATGCTAAGGACATGCAGGAGCTGAAAGTATCTGTCCTAGGGAAAAAAGGAAGTCTGACTGAGATTCTCAAAGGGATGAAGGATGTTTCTGCTGAGATGCGCCCTATTATCGGGAAGTACGTCAATGAAGCACGAGATGTGCTGAATGCAGCCTTTGAAGAAGCTGCTCAAATCTTGGAAGAGCAGAAAGTCGCAGCCCAGCTGGCCAATGACGCCTTGGATGTAACCCTGCCAGGTCGTAAGATTCCAGCTGGAAATCGCCATATTTTGACCCAAACAAGTGAAGAAATTGAAGATATCTTTATCGGTATGGGCTATCAGGTTGTGGATGGTTTCGAGGTTGAGTCAGACTACTACAACTTTGAGCGGATGAACCTGCCTAAAGACCACCCTGCGCGGGATATGCAGGATACCTTCTACATCACAGAAGAGATCCTCTTGCGTACTCACACATCTCCTGTCCAAGCTCGTGCGATGGATGCCCATGACTTTAGCCAAGGGCCACTCAAGATGATCTCTCCAGGACGTGTTTTCCGTCGCGATACAGACGATGCGACTCACTCTCACCAGTTTCACCAGATTGAAGGTCTGGTCGTAGGGGAAAATATCTCTATGGCTGATTTGCAAGGAACCTTGCAGCTGATTATTCAAAAAATGTTTGGTGCAGATCGTAAGATTCGTCTGCGTCCATCTTACTTCCCATTCACAGAGCCATCTGTCGAAGTGGACGTATCTTGCTTTAAGTGTGGTGGTGCCGGCTGTAATGTCTGCAAGAAGACTGGCTGGATCGAAATCATGGGAGCTGGAATGGTGCACCCAAGTGTCTTGGAAATGAGTGGCATCGATTCAGAGAAATATTCTGGCTTTGCTTTTGGTCTCGGTCAAGAGCGGGTGGCCATGCTTCGCTATGGTATCAACGATATCCGTGGCTTCTACCAAGGCGATGTACGTTTTTCACAGCAGTTTAAGTAAGAAGGCAGTGGAATAGGACTTTAAGTAAGCCTATTGCGATAGGTCTGATTAGCAATGTTTGCAGACTTGAAATGCGTAGCAAAGATGCTCGTTAGTTTAGTTGCCTATAAGACGATTTTAGCTGGGAATATCGCTCACAGCTGCTTCTGGGAAAGGAATGCCCTATGTTAGTTAGAGTTCGGCCAGAGGATCTGGATATGTTGCGGGAGTTGGAAGTGCAGACCTACCAAGAAACTTTTGGCCCTTTCATTAAGCAGGAAGACTTGGAGCATTATTTTGCCCATGAGCTGGCGCGTGAAAGGCTGGAGTTGGAGTTGGCAAATCCTGAGTCTGAGCATTATTTTGTACTGGACAAGGAAGAAAAAATCGCTGGTTTTCTCAAGTGTAACTGGGGTCAGGCTCAGACAGAGCAGGAGTTGGAAGATTCCTTTGAAATTCAACGGATTTATGTGCTTGCCTCCCATCAGGGTCTCGGCTTGGGCAAGGAAATGTTTGAATTTGCCCTAGAAGAAGCCCAAAAACGTGGTTTTAGCTGGGCTTGGCTGGGCGTTTGGGAAAGAAATTTCAAGGCTCAGAATTTTTACTTTAAATATGGCTTTGAAAGGTTTAGCCAGCATGAATATATCACTGGTGACACAGTCGATATTGACTGGCTTTTAAGGAAGAAATTAAACTAAAAAGACGATAACATCGCTGTTTATTGGGCTTTTAGTGAAAACAGAAATTTATAGAGAGGAATCAAATACGACCGAAGATAGAACGGACTGGCTTTGTCTATGAAATCAAAGTTAGTTTTGGTCGGTTGTAAAATCATAAATATGTTAGTTAGTTATAAATGGTTAAAAGAACTGGTTGATTTGGATGTGACGAGCGCCGAGCTGGCAGAGAAAATGTCCACAACTGGTATTGAAGTAGAAGGAGTCAGCTCGCCAGCTGAAGGTCTTTCGAAAATTGTTGTCGGCGAAGTTCTGAGCTGCGAGGATGTACCTGAAACCCACTTGCACCTCTGTCAGGTCAATGTCGGTGAAGGAGAGCCTCGCCAGATTGTCTGTGGCGCACCGAATGTCCGCGCTGGAATCAAGGTCATGGTGGCTGTACCAGGCGCTCGCATTGCGGATAATTATAAGATTAAAAAAGGAAAAATCCGTGGGCTAGAGTCGTTGGGCATGATCTGCTCTCTTGGTGAGCTGGGAATTTCAGATTCTGTTGTGCCAAAGGAATTTGCGGATGGCATTCAAATTTTGCCAGATAGTGCTGTACCAGGAGATGAGGTATTCACTTATCTAGACCTGGACGATGAGATTATCGAGCTTTCTATCACGCCAAACCGGGCTGACGCTTTGTCTATGCGTGGGGTAGCGCACGAAGTAGCAGCTATCTACGATAAGCCTGTTCATTTCAAAGAATTTCCTTTGACTGAATGGGATAAAGAGGCTGCGGCTAGCTTGTCTGTTGCCATTGAGAGCGAAAAAGCACCGTTTTATGCAGCTCGCATTTTGGACAATGTGACTATTGCTCCGAGTCCTCAGTGGCTGCAAAATCTCCTCATGAACGAAGGAATCCGTCCGATTAACAATGTAGTGGACGTGACTAACTACATCTTGCTCTACTTTGGTCAGCCCATGCATGCCTTTGATTTGGACACATTTGAGGGTGACCAGATTGTTGTCCGAGAAGCGCGTGCTGGTGAGAAATTAGTGACGCTGGACGGCGAAGAGCGTGAGCTGGAAGTCGGAGATTTAGTCATTACTGTGGCGGATAAGCCAGTGGCACTTGCTGGTGTCATGGGCGGAGCGGCAACCGAAATCTCTGACAAGTCGACTCGTGTCGTTCTAGAAGCGGCTGTCTTTGATGGCAAGTCAATTCGTAAGACAAGCGGGAGACTTAACTTGCGCTCGGAATCATCTTCTCGCTTTGAAAAAGGGATCAACCTGGCAACTGTTAATGAAGCTTTGGATGCTGCGGCAAGCATGATTGCAGACTTGGCAGGTGCAACTGTTCATGCTGGTATTGTCCAAGCAGGACAGTTAGATACGACTGACAAGCAGGTTTCGACTAGCCTTTCTGATGTTAACCGAGTTTTGGGAACAGATTTGACTTATGCGGATATTGAAGATATTTTCCGTCGTCTAGGTTTTGGTCTTAGCGGATCTGCGGACTCCTTCACAGTCAGCGTGCCTGCTCGTCGCTGGGATATCAGTATTCCAGCAGATCTTTACGAGGAAATTGCTCGTATTTATGGCTACGACCGCTTGCCAGTTTCCCTACCTCAAGATGCTGGAACGGCTGGCGAATTGACGACCACTCAGAAGCTACGTCGCAAGGTTCGGACGGTGGCTGAAGGAGCAGGGCTGACCGAGATTATTTCCTATGCCTTGACTACGCCAGAAAAAGCTGTCGAATTTACGCTTAATCCTACAAATCTAACGGAGCTTATGTGGCCTATGACAAGGGAGCGCAGTGTTCTCCGCCAAAATATGCTCTCAGGCATGTTGGATACTGTCAGCTACAATGTTGCTCGTAAAAATAAGGATTTAGCCCTGTATGAAATTGGGAAAATCTTTGAACAAACAGGCAATCCGAAGGAAGAACTGCCTAACGAAATCAATAGCTTTGCCTTTGCCCTAACTGGCTTGGTAAGTGAAAAGGATTTCCAAACGCCAGCGACTCCTGTGGACTTCTTCTACGCTAAGGGTGTGGTTGAAGCGCTCTTTGACCGCCTAGGATTAGAAGCTGATTATCAAGCAACTGACCAGCTTAAGAGTCTGCACCCAGGTCGGACAGCGCTGATTTCGATCAAAGGTCAACCAGTGGGCTATGTTGGGCAGGTTCATCCAGTGACGGCCAAGGCTTATGACATCCCAGAAACCTATGTGGCGGAGCTCAATCTGACGGCTATTGAGGCGAGCCTTGAGCCAGAACAGCCTTTTACAGAGATCACCAAATTCCCAGCTGTTACTCGCGATGTGGCCTTGTTGCTCAAAGCAGAGATCAGCCACAGACAGGTTGTTGAAGCGATTCAAGCTGCCGGAGTGAAACGTTTGACGGATATCAAGCTCTTCGATATCTTCTCTGGTGAAAAATTAGGTGTTGGCCTCAAGTCTATGGCCTACACTCTGACCTTCCAAAATCCAGAAGACAGCCTGACTGATGATGAAGTGGCTAAATACATGGAAAAAATTGAAAAATCCTTGGAAGAAAATGTTGGAGCAGAAGTGCGCTAGTATATACAAAGAGAAGCAGTCCTTTGGGCTGCTTTTGACTATAAAAGAGCTTTATAAAAGTCTTGATTTATGGTATTCTAGTCCCAATAAAGATTTTACAGAAAGAATATTTTAATGGGATATAAAAGAAGTTATGCAGCTGAAATTGTAGCTATTATTATTGTTATTATTGGAACCTTCATATTCATTGGGGTAATGCAATCACCAAATAGTAGTGGTGGGAACCACAGTGATCGCTTAGAACAGCTAGAGTCTGAACGAAAAGATGCAAAGTTGAATGAAAGCCCGATGACTATTGAAAAAGCCAAAACCTTGGTTAATTCGGATTTTGCACCTGAGAATGAAACACCAGAAGAAGAGCAAAAAAGACTGCAAGCTTTTGTAGAGACCTATAATAAACAATTAGAGTCTGAACAAGCTTCTATCCAAAGAGAAAAGGAATCTGAGCAAGAAATTCTCAATCAAAATAATGAATATGTGGGTCCAATTCTGATTGGTGCAGGTATTATAGTTACTATTTTAGGTGTTTCGGCTTATAAGAAAGCTCATGAGCCTGCAGCTTTTACTATTTCTGATGATAAGATTGATGTTAAACCCTCTGTTTTCCAAGATATAAATCACATTAATTTAACAAATATTAAGCAAATTGAGTATGAAATTAGACGTGCTTATTCTAAAAATTCGAGATCAACTTATCGCATACTTTATTTTAAAGACGAAGAAGGAAAAACACTGGAAGAGATTGACTTGAATGATCTTGTTGATGCTGATTTCAATACCATTTATAAAGAAATCAGTAAACGAGCTCCGCATATCGAATGGATTTTTCCGGAATAAAAGGAAAGATTGTAGGAATATTAATCATGGAAAATTCAAACCAAATATCCCAATGTCAGACTCTTTGGGCTAGAAATAAATATCAGGTGCTCAGTCATTCCAGTAAGATCTATCTGGAAATCCGCCAATATCTGAAAAGCGACTCGGTGGAAGCAGCACATGTCCAAGACTTGATTGATCAGGCGGTAGCCCTGCCTGAAAACCGAGGTCAGGTCTGCAATGCCTTTCAGCATGTTTGGGGCTATTTTAAGAAAAAAGCCAGCCCAGCTGAAAAAGAAAATTTTATGCTTCTTTTAGAGCGATACCAAGTAGGTCAGGTGGAGCAGGAGGTTTTGGTAGAAGCTGTGAAAGATTTGCTTCAAAAGTACCCCAATCCCTATCTGCAACAGTCAACCTTGATATTTGGTGATAAGGCATAAGGCTCGGCCATCAAGGATGACTAGCTTTGATCCTCTAAAAGAAGCAATAGATTGTATATCTCCAGTTTAATAAGGCTGGGGAATTTTTTATTTTTAGATAAAAAAATGCTATATGATTGACAAACAAAACAGACAATTGTAGAATATAATTATAAACTACAAATGTAGAAAAAGGAGAAAACACTATGACTATTTCGAAAAAAGCCTTTACTGGAATCTTATCATTGACAGTCGCAGTTCTATTGACTGCTTGCTCAGGCAATGCTAATCAGGGAGGAAATGCTAACTCATCACAAAATACCCAAAGCCAAACATCACAGCCTGCGCAAGAACAGGCTTCTTCATCCAATGCAGGTCAGACCAGCAATATAAACGGACGCTACCAAGCAACCGACCATGATGGAGACCAACATGTCCTCGAAATCAATGGTAGGACTGGTACTTGGACTGAGACCGAGGTCGATGGTAGTAAGGAAATCAAGCAGGTACAGGTAGATGCAGCGAACCAAAGACTAATTGTCGGTGACGATGTCAAAAGTTACCGACAAAATGGCAATCAGCTGATTGTGGACGAACTAGATGATGATCCAGACACTCTGACCTTTACCAAGCAGTAAAGCGTTTCTCAATCTGCTCAGAAAAAGAGTGTGCGAAGCGTAAAGAAAAAGAAACAAGAACGGTTTCGGTATATGAACTGAAGCCCTTGTTTCTTTTTATTTTATGAATTTCTTTCAAGGAAAGTTTCTTACTTAGGGAATCGCTATACGACTTAGTGATTTTCGTGTGAATCTAGTTACCATTAGTCTCATATGTTTTTCTAGCTTGATTCTTTATGATATAATGATCTTTAATATCTTAAAGGAGGACAGCTTTGTTTTTAGCTTTTAAAGAGATTATCTACAGCCGTGGACGCTATCGTTTAGTGGTTGCTGTGGTCTTTCTCATTACCTATATGGTTTTCTTTTTATCCAGTCTTTCTGTCGGTTTGGCTAGGCTCAATCGCTTGGCTCTGGACCAATGGCATGCTGAGTCGATCGTCTTGTCGGAGTACGCCAATAAGAATCTAATAGCTTCGACTCTCAAGGAAGAGGAATACAGCCGCCTGCTTCAAGGGGACTCAATTGCGGCTTTGGGACAAACGTCAGCAGTGGCCAATTATGAAGATGGGACTGATAAACTCAATGCTCAGGTTTTTGGTCTTTCCTGGGATAGTTTTCTAGCGCCTGATATTATTGAGGGACGTCCTGCTGAAACCGCTTATGAAGTCATTGCGGATAAGCGCCTGCAGCAAAAAGGTCTAAAACTAGGCGATCAGCTTCAGCTCAATGGCAGTGAGCGCCTCTATCAGGTTGTTGGTTTCACAGAGGATAATACCTTCTTTACGCAACCTGTAATTTTTATGGATCTAGATGATTTCAGGGAATTAAAGTACGGCTCTAGTCAGGTTAAGAATATCAGCGCACTTGTGGTCAAAGATAGTCAAAAAATTGAAGAAACAGGGCTCAGTCAGCTTTCTATGAGTGATTTTATAGAAAATATCCCTGGTTATCAGCCTCAGGTTCTGACTTTTTCCTTTATGATTGGGGCCATGGTTCTGATTACCTTTTTAGTATTGGGGATTTTCATGTACATTATCACCATTCAGAAGATCCAACTTTACGGTATTATGCGTGCCCAAGGGATTGCCAGTGGGAAGATTATTGCTTCTATTTTCTGGCAGATTCTCATCCTATCCACTCTGGGAATCAGCTTAGCTGTCTTGGCTCTTTTGGGAACCCAGCTAGTCTTGCCGGCTTCTATGCCTTTTTACAGTGACTGGCGAGCTTATGCTGGCTTGATTGTCCTGATTGTTTTCATGTCACTTGCTGGCGGGCTCTTGTCCATTCATAGGGTTCTGAAAATTGACCCTATCACAGCGATTGGAGGTGAGTAAATGCCAATTATAGAACTAAAAGGGGTTACAAAAGAATATGGTCAAGGGCATACGCTGGTCCAAGCCTTGAAGCCAACTGATTTCCAACTGGAAGCTGGGCAGTTTGTAGCTATTATTGGGCCATCAGGGTCGGGTAAAACAACTTTTCTGACCTTGCTAGGGCATTTGCAAACTCCCTCAAAAGGACAGATTCTCCTGCATGGGAAAGATACCTCCCAGCTCAAGGAAAAGGAACGGGCTGCTCTACGTTTCAATGATTTTGGATTTATTTTGCAGGCTTCCAATCTCATTCCTTTTTTGAAAATAGAAGACCAGTTTCAGCTAATTGATCGTTTGTCTAAAAAAGAAAGGACAGATCTGGACAGTTTGATTGAGCTGCTAGATCTAAAAGACACGCTCAAACAGTATCCCAAAGAATTGTCTGGCGGGGAAAGGCAGAGGGCTGCTATCGCTAGAGCGCTTTACAACAGCCCTGATATTATCTTGGCTGATGAGCCGACAGCTAGTCTGGATACGGAGCGGGCCAAGCGCGTGGTCCATCTGCTCAAAGAAGTGACTCAAAAATTCAACAAGAGCGTGGTCATGATTACCCATGATACTCGCCTACTGGACGAGGTTGACAAGGTCTATGAAATGCAAGACGGAGTGCTGACTCAAGTCCGATGAAGATGTAGCCAATCAAAAAATAGTTTGGGACAAGGAGAGTGCCACGATTCATGATCAGGCAAATCTTTAGCTGGATTGAATAGACAAATAAACACGGTTCTATTTTTCAAGAACCGTGTTTCGTTTTCTTCATTTTTTGGTGATTTTCAGGATTTATTTTGGTAGTGCGGGCCTTGTGGAGGAGAACCTCCAACCAGCTGCGTTCTTTGAGGCGCTCTCTGACTTGTCCATTCTTTCGACTTTCTAAGTATTCGCCCAGATTTTTTGATTTGATAAACTCTGTGATTCCCATATTATTTTCCTAGGCAGAATTGGCTGAAGAGCTGGGTGATGAGCTCGTCTGGAGCAGCATCACCAGTGATTTCGCCAAGGATTTCCCAAGTGCGGGTCAGATCGACTTGGAGGAGATCCACAGGCATGCCTAGTTCCAGTCCCTGATTGACGGCTTGCAGGCTTTCGACAGCCTTTTCGATGAGAGAGATGTGACGGGCATTGGACAGATAGGTGGCGTCTTGCTCGACAATTCCAGCATTCTCAAAGAAGAGCTGATTGATGCGATCCTCGATTTTATCAATATTTTGATTGTGAAGAACGGATATCTTGATTGCATCAGTCGGCAGCTGGTCTAGCTCAATCTTTTCTTCAAGATCAGTCTTGTTCAGTAGGACGATGCGATTGCTGTCTTGGCTGATTTCAAGTAATTGTTTGTCTTGGTCAGTCAGAGGTTCGCTGGCATTGAGAACCAAGAGAACCAAATCAGCTTCCTGTAAGGCTTTTTTAGAGCGCTCAACGCCAATCTGCTCCACAAGATCATCCGTTTCCCGAATCCCTGCGGTATCAATAAGCTTGAGCGGTACGCCGTTAATATTGACATACTCCTCGATCACATCACGAGTTGTCCCCTCAATATCGGTCACAATAGCCTTGTCCTCGCGCAGAAGATTGTTGAGCAGGCTGGATTTGCCGACATTAGGTCGACCGATGATAGCAGTCGAAATCCCTTCGCGAAGAATCTTGCCGCGTCGAGCAGTTTTGAGGAGATGGGTCAGAAGTTGCTCGAATTCAAGTGTTTTTTCACGAATGATTTCTGTCGTTGCTTCCTCAACATCGTCGTACTCAGGATAGTCGATGTTGACCTCGACCTGAGCCAGTGTGTTGAGGATTTCCTGGCGGGTGCTATTGATAAGGTCGGAGAGAGAGCCGTCCAGCTGTTTGACAGCATTGTTCATAGCTTTATCTGTCTTGGCTCGGATGATGTCCATGACAGCCTCAGCCTGAGTCAAATCCACGCGCCCGTTAAGAAAGGCTCGCTTGGTAAATTCGCCAGGTTCTGCCAGTCTAGCCCCCTCGCGGATAGCCAGTTGCAGGATTTCATTGGTCACTGCAATCCCGCCGTGGGTGTTGATCTCGATGATATCCTCGCGTGTGAAAGTCTTGGGAGAGCGCATGGCCCCGACCATGACCTCATCCAGAATCTCCTGATTTTGAGGGTCAACGATATGGCCGTAGTTGAGTGTGTGGCTGGCCACTTTACTTAAATCCTTACCTCTAAAGATTTTTTGGGCAATAGCAAAGCTGTCAGTCCCGCTTAGTCTGACGATACCGATGGCTCCTTCCCCAAGAGGGGTCGAAATCGCAGCGATTGTATCAAATTCTCGTGTTATCATGTATATCCTTTCTGAAAATCTATTTTGCAAACATCTGTCTCAAATTCATCCAAAAAGTTTTTGAGATTTGTGCATCATTTTGTCATTGCTTTGCATCAATTAATAGGTATAATAGGAAAGTGGTAGTTAAATCCTTGTGTCTCAGTAAAATGCGATTGATGGCTAGAGTTCTTTCCAATATTGGTAGAAGATAAATAGCTGTCGGGTAGGAAATTTATGTTATTCTAAACCTGTTCCTATCTTGCTAGTCAGTAGGAAAGAACCGTCTTCATTTTTTGAAAAAGTTAGGATGACGGCTTGATATTTGCTTCCTCCTGGTAAGTAGGTGATTGTTTTTAATTCAGAGCCGCTGACAGTGGAAGTGGTTTCGTCAGTTGGTTTGCCGTGGTCGCGAATGACGTCGTCGTATTTTGTTCCGCCTGCACCTCTTTTCAAAATATCACCCTCTTTGAGTGCATCAAATTCTGCTTTTGTCCATGTAAACGTCGTACTTTCTTCTTTTTCCTTTTCTTCTTCTCTTTCTGACGAATCAATATAGGAACGATAAGTGCTCGAAAGAGTATCAAACCTTTTTCCCATTTCATTGAACATACGGGAATAGAATGATAGAGTGACCAGTGCTATAATTAAGGAGAAAAAGGAAATGACAGAGCCAATAATGGCCAAAGTTTTCGGTTTCTTTTGGTTAATAATGAGACCGATAATAGCAAGGATAAGAGCAATAGTACCGATAAAAAAAGATAGATAATTGATGATTGGTATCCAGGAGCCAAGTAAAGCGATTGCTCCAAAGACAATGGCTAAAATACCTAAAACTTTATTTTCTTGCTGCATCATAACAACCTCCTCAGATTTTCTATAGCTTACTACTTGAAATATGTATTTCTTTTAGTAATTTGCCTATCTTCATTGTAGCGTAAAATAGAACTAGGAGCAAGATTTTAAGGAGATTTTCGTGAAATGGAGCACTGTTAAAACGTGAAGAACCGTTTAAAGAGCTGAAAACACTTTCAAATTTCAAAGAATTGTGATATACTAAACACAGTTGATTTGAGGAGGTGCTATGGAAACTCTAAAGAAACTAGCAGGCATCAAGGCTGCTGAATTTGTCGAAGACGGGATGGTGGTCGGTCTGGGAACAGGTTCGACTGCTTACTATTTTGTCGAGGAAATTGGTCGACGTATCAAAGAGGAAGGCTTGCAGATTACTGCAGTCACCACCTCTAGCGTGACTAGCAAGCAAGCAGAAGGCTTGGGCATTCCGCTGAAATCCATTGATGAAGTGGATCAGGTCGATGTGACCGTTGATGGAGCCGATGAAGTGGATCCTCAGTTCAACGGCATCAAAGGCGGAGGCGGAGCCCTGCTGATGGAGAAAGTTGTCGCGACCCCTACCAAGGACTACATCTGGGTGGTTGATGAAAGCAAATTGGTTCAAAAGCTAGGTGCTTTCAAGCTGCCAGTCGAAGTAGTGCAATATGGTGCAGAGCAAGTTTTCCGTCGCTTTGCTGAGGCAGGCTACAAGCCAAGTTTCCGTGAAAAAAATGGCCAACGTTTTATCACGGATATGCAGAACTTCATTATTGATCTAGATCTAGGTGTAATCGAAAATCCAGTCGAATTTGGCCGAGAATTAGATCATATCGTGGGCGTTGTTGAGCACGGCCTTTTCACCAAAATGGTCAACAAGGTGATCGTCGCAGGACAAGGTGGCGTGAACATTTTAGAAACAGACAACTAGAAAAGAGGTTTTTATGTCAAAATTTAATCGTATTCACTTAGTCGTTATGGACTCGGTCGGCATTGGGGCAGCACCAGATGCTAACAATTTTGTTAATGCAGGGGTGCCAGATGGAGCTTCCGATACGCTGGGACATATTTCCAAAGCAGTCGGTCTAGACGTGCCAAATATGGCTAAGCTGGGTCTGGGCAATATTGAGCGTGAGCAAGCCTTGAAAACTGTACCAGCTGAGGAAAATCCAAGTGGTTACTATACTAAATTAGAAGAAGTTTCTTTAGGTAAAGATACCATGACAGGCCACTGGGAAATCATGGGGCTGAATATTACTGAGCCTTTTGATACTTTCTGGAACGGCTTCCCAGAGGAAATCTTGACTAAAATTGAAGAATTTTCTGGTCGCAAAGTTATTCGTGAGGCGAACAAACCTTATTCTGGCACGGCAGTTATTGACGACTTCGGGCCTCGTCAGATGGAAACTGGCGAATTGATTATCTATACTTCTGCAGATCCAGTTCTTCAAATTGCGGCCCACGAAGAAGTGATTCCTTTAGACGAGCTCTATCGTATCTGTGAATTCGCCCGCTCTATTACCTTGGAACGCCCTGCGCTTCTAGGACGGATCATCGCTCGCCCTTATGTAGGTGAGCCAGGCAACTTCACTCGTACACCCAATCGCCATGACTATGCAGTCTCTCCATTTGAGCCAACTGTTTTGGACAAACTCAATGAAGCAGGTATTGATACCTATTCTGTTGGTAAGATTAACGATATCTTCAACGGTGCAGGTATCAACCACGACATGGGTCACAACCAATCCAATAATCATGGAGTGGACAATCTAGTCAAGGCTATCCAGTCTGAGGACTTCAAGTACGGCTTCTCATTTACCAACTTAGTGGACTTCGATGCTCTTTATGGTCACCGTCGTAATCCGCATGGCTATCGTGATTGTCTGCAGGAGTTTGACGCTCGCTTGCCAGAAATCATTGAAAACATGCGTGAAGATGATTTGCTCATGATTACCGCTGACCATGGTAATGACCCGACCTATGCCGGAACAGATCACACTCGTGAGTACATTCCGCTCTTGGTCTTTGGTAAATCCCTCAAGGGGAATGGTCACTTGCCTGTCGGACATTTTGCGGACATTTCAGCAACCATCGCTGACAACTTCGGTGTGGATAAGGCCATGATTGGTGAAAGCTTCTTGGACAAATTGGTATAAGCATAGAGAGTGAGGAAAATATTTTATGGCAACATTATCTGAGAAAATCAAAGCAACGGCCGCCTTCTTGAAAGAAAAAGGGATGACAGAACCTGAATTCGGCTTGATCCTGGGATCTGGTTTGGGAGAATTGGCTTCTGAAATCGAAAATGCCGTTAGTCTTGACTATGCGGATATTCCAAACTGGGGCCGCTCAACTGTCGTTGGCCACGCTGGTAAATTAGTCTATGGAGATTTGGCAGGGCGTAAAGTCTTGGCACTGCAAGGTCGTTTCCATTTCTACGAAGGAAATCCTCTCGAAGTTGTTACTTTCCCGGTGCGCGTGATGAAGGCTCTTGGTGCGACAGGTGTTATTGTGACAAATGCTGCCGGTGGTATTGGATATGGTCCTGGTACTTTGATGGCTATTTCAGACCATATCAACATGACGGGTCAAAATCCTTTGATCGGTGAAAACTTGGATGAATTTGGCCCACGTTTCCCTGATATGTCTAAATCTTACACTCCAGAATACCGTGTAACTGCTCATCAAGTCGCTGATAAGCTTGGCATTAAGCTGGATGATGGTGTCTATATCGGTGTTACCGGTCCAACTTACGAAACGCCAGCAGAAATCCGTGCTTATAAGACACTCGGAGCAGATGCAGTTGGCATGTCTACTGTTCCAGAAGTCATCGTGGCTGCCCACTCAGGCTTGAAAGTCCTCGGAATTTCATGCATTACCAATCATGCTGCCGGCTTCCAAGAAGAACTCAACCATGAGGAAGTGGTTGAAGTAACAGAGCGTGTCAAAGGTGATTTCAAACGACTACTTAAAGCCATTCTTGCTGAATTGTAAGAAAATAAAATATTAAACGAAGGAAAGGTAGAGTGAAGTGTTCAGATTTGAACACGAGCGGAAAACTTGGAAAATAGATAATCTGACTGAGAAATCCTGATTTCTCGTCAGATTCCTAATTTTCAGTCGTTTTCTTGTCGCTCTTTGTATCATAAATTATGTCTATCCATATTGCTGCTAAACAAGGTGAGATTGCTGATAAAATTCTCTTGCCAGGCGATCCGCTTCGTGCTAAGTTTATTGCGGAGAATTTCCTTGAAGATGCTGTTTGTTTTAACGAAGTGCGGAACATGTTTGGCTACACTGGTACTTACAAGGGTCAGCGGGTTTCTGTCATGGGAACGGGCATGGGAATGCCGTCTATTTCCATCTATGCGCGTGAGCTGATTGTTGACTACGGTGTGAAAAAGCTGATTCGTGTGGGAACGGCTGGTTCGCTCAATGCAGATGTTCATGTTCGTGAATTGGTTCTAGCTCAAGCGGCTGCGACCAACTCAAACATTATCCGCAATGACTGGCCTCATTATGATTTTCCGCAGATTGCCAGCTTTGATTTGCTGGACAAGGCTTATCATATTGCCAAAGACTTGGGCATGACAACCCATGTCGGAAATGTTTTGTCGTCAGATGTCTTTTATTCGAACTATTTTGAAAAAAATATCGAGCTGGGCAAATGGGGCGTCAAAGCTGTTGAAATGGAAGCAGCAGCCCTTTACTATCTGGCTGCTCAGCACCAAGTAGATGCTCTGGCTATCATGACCATTTCTGATAGTTTGGTCAATCCTGACGAAGATACGACAGCAGAGGAACGTCAAAATACCTTCACTGATATGATGAAGGTTGGTTTGGAAACCCTGATTGATTAAGCATGAATTTAGATTTAAAAGAGGAAATTCTCTTTGCGATTTCCCGTTACGACTATGCTTATGCCTATAAGCTGGCGCAACAGTTGATGAGCGGCTCACCAGTTTTGACAAAATTGTTGCATATTCTGGCAGAGCGAAGAGAGCTCAATATTCTGCCAGCCATGGATGAAGAGTTGAAGACTGCCTTGCAGACGCAAAGCGGTTTTCAGCTTTTTTGTCATACCGATTTGGCTGATGAGCAGCTGGCCAACTATCTCTACGATTTGGAAGCCAAGCTGCGCAATGAGCAGATTATTGACTTCGTTCGGGCGGTCAGCCCAGCGATTTATCGGATTTTCATGCGCTTGATCAAGCTGGAAATTCCTGATATTGAGCACTTTATCCATAATTCTCGTAAAGCCAGCTATGACCGCTGGAAGTTTGAACGGATGCGGGAGTCGGATTATGCTGCCTTGCATGATTTTCATGCAGAGAGCACGGTCAATTCATCCAGTCTGACAGAGCTAATTTTGCATTTGGATCTGCCGGAGTCTGTCAAGGAAGAGGTCAGACAGCTGCGGGAGTTGGAGAAGTCAGTCCGAAATCCGCTGGCTCATCTGATTAAGCCCTTTGATGAGGCAGAATTATATCGGACAACTGGTTTTTCCTCCCAGCATTTTATGGAGATTTTGGTGGATTTGGCGCGCTTTACAGGGATTGTCTACGATCGGGAACAGTTTTATTTTGATGAGGCAAATCGCTTGGTTAAAGCTTTATTGACAGGAGAGGAAAATGGATAAAATACAGCAGTTGCAAGACATGATTGACCAAAGTCAGCATATCGTCTTTTTCGGTGGGGCGGGTGTCTCGACCGAGTCCAATATCCCTGACTTTCGTAGTTCGGATGGGATTTATAGTGTCAAGTTAGGTCGGCATTTTACAGCAGAGCAGCTAGTTTCGCATACCATGTTTGAGCGCTATCCGCAGGAGTTTTTCGACTTTTACAAGAAATACCTGCTCTATCCAGATGCCAAGCCCAATGCGGCTCACGCCTATCTGGCTCATCTGGAGAAGACCGGCAAGCTCAAGACTGTAGTGACGCAAAATATTGACAGCCTGCACGAAATGGCTGGTTCAAAAAATGTCCTCAAGTTGCACGGCAGTGCGGATAGAAATTTCTGTCTAAACTGTCAGCGATTTTACGATTTGGAGGCATTTCTAGCTCTGTCTGGGACGGTGCCCTACTGTCCTGACTGCGGCGGCGTGATCAAGCCCGATGTGACCCTCTATGAAGAGTCTTTGGATATGGAGACTTTCCAGCAAGCTGCGCAGGCCATTCATCAAGCCGACTTGCTGATCATCGGGGGCACCTCCTTGGTGGTCTATCCCGCAGCCAGTCTCATCCAGTACTTTGCTGGCAAGCATCTGGTCGTTATCAACAAGACCAGTATTCCACAGGACAAGCAAGCTGACCTCGTCATCGAAGGCAAGATTGGGGAAGTGTTTGCGCAGTTGAGGCAGTAAAACTAAAAATGTTTTTTGCTAGAAATGTTTGGTTAGAAAATAAAAATAGGATTTTTATGGCTGATTTATATATTCAAAATTCGTCTTGTAGCTTGTCGGTGAGGGAGCAGCGTGTGCTTGTGAGAAACGAGGAGCAGATTCTTTTGAAAGAAATTTCTTTTAATCTGATTGATAATATCTTGGTCTTTGGTAATGCTCAGCTGTCTACTCAGCTACTGAAAGCCTGGGCTAATAGGGACATTTTTGTGTTCTATTTCTCGAGCAAGGGCGAGTTTCTATTTTCCTTTGATTCTTTTAGGAAGGAAGATTTTGAAAAGCAGCGCAGTCAGGCTCGGGCTTCTTTTGACTCGGACTTTTGCTTGGGCATCGCTCGGAAAATCGCTGCGGCCAAGATCGGAAATCAGCTCAATCTGCTCCAAGCTTTTGATGAAAATGACCTGCTGGACCAGGAGGATTTCAAACGCTTTGGAGATGCGCTGGTGAATCTCGAGCAAGCGAGAAGCATAGCGGAAATTATGGGAATCGAAGGAAGACTGGCTAAATCTTACTTTTACCTCTTGAACTTACTGGTCATTGATGGTTTTCATTTTTCTGGTCGGAGTCGGAGGCCAGCTCTGGACAAGTTTAATACCCTGCTAAACTTTGGCTACTCTATTCTTTATTCTTGCTTTATGGGCTTGATTCGCAAGAATGGTCTGAGCTTGGGCTTTGGAGTGATGCATCAGCCACATGACCATCATGCTGTCTTGGCGAGTGATTTGATGGAGGAATGGCGGCCAGTGATCGTGGATGATACGGTGCTGGGGCTGATCAATCGTCAGGAGATTCTTGAAGAGCATTTCATTGAGAAGGAAGATGGTATCTTTTTGACGCCTGAAGGGATCGAAATCTTTTCTCGGGCTATGAGGGAGAGGATCTTTGAGATTCATCACTATGTCGAGCTGGATAAAAACCGCTACACTTTTCTATACGCGGCTGATCAGCAAATCCTTGATCCGGAGCTTTGAAGCCTTGGATCCAGCTGAGTATGTGTCGAGCTATACGGAAGGAGGGAAAGATGGTCTTCTTTAATCTTGATGATGATGAAAAAGAGTTTGCCAGAAAGAAAACGAAATTTTGTCTGGTCATTTATGATATCGTGAGCCATAAGCGACGCCTGAAGCTATCAAAGCTTTTAGAAGGCTATGGTGTGAGGGTTCAGCGTTCCTGCTTTGAGCTGGCTCTTGATAAGCTGGACTTTGACTGCCTTGTGAGGGAGCTGAGGGCCTTTTATCAGGCAGAAGAAGGGGACAATATCATTATCTATCTGGGGCACAAGGAAGAGGAGGCTGGGACAAAAGTCCTAGCCTCTCAATTGTCTTTGGATTGTCGAGCAAGACGCAGTGGTTGAGTGGGCTCTACTACGCTGATTTCATCAGCTTTTACAGCCCTACTCAACTGTGCGGAGGTGGGACGACGAAATCGAATTCTAACGAATTACCGATTTCTGTCCCACTCTCTATGATGGCGCGGAGTTGATAGACGATATTTTGTTCTTTTAAGCTTTGATTTCTGGGCTAGGCATGGTATAATGAGGTTAGGGTTTAACTAGTTTTTAGGGGACACAAGATGTAGTGGTGGGGCTTCTGCGCATCTGTACAAGATATGGCGTTAGACCCCCCCTAAACCTCGAGAGGGGACGGAAACTTCCTGTTCTACCGTCAATCCAGCCGCTTTCGCTTTGGTTAGCCCCCCCCTAAACCTCGCGAGGGGACGGAAACAATCATCTTTGTAATGCTAAAGTGAAATTCCTTATCGGTTAGAACCCACTAATCCTCGCGAGGGGACGGAAACCCAGCCTCGTCAGTTTGACCGATGGCCATGTAATTGGTTAGAACCCCCTAATCCTCGAGAGGGGACGGAAACTCATTAAGCCTGTTAATCTTGATGATTGCTGCCATCGTTAGAACCCCCTAATCCTCGAGAGGGGACGGAAACGAAACGTATAGTCTCGCACAGATACCATTTCAAACGTTAGACCCCCCTAATCCTCGCGAGGGTACGGAAACGGAGCACGGCGGACATTGATAGCATCCACAGTCAGGTTAGACCCCCCTAAACCTCGCGAGGGGACGGAAACAATCATCTTTGTAATGCTAAAGTGAAATTCCTTATCGGTTAGAACCCACTAATCCTCGCGAGGGGACGGAAACAAATTGACGACGACCATTGATGATGACAGGGCGCTTTGTTAGAACCCCCCTAATCCTCGCGAGGGGACGGAAACTCAACTGCTCTAGAGTGAGTATCATTGTAGTAAGAGTTAGAACCCTCCATATCCTCGAGAGGGAACGGAAACGGATTTGCTGATTTTGCTTGTCGATAGTCTGCATGCTGTTAGATCCCCCAAACCCTCGCGAGGGGACGGAAACTCATTTTGGTAATCGGTCATTGGTTTACCGATTTTGTTAGCCCCCTCCTAAACCTCGAGAGGGGACAGAGTAGATGGGGGCTTTTTTACTTTCCCTCAGCTTCTTGCTTTGCCAAGAAAGAAGGATCTTGACTGCTTAAGCTTTTTTAAACGCTTCAAAAAAATTGACAACGCTTTCAAAACTTGATATAATAAGCTGAGTAAATAATAATCGTTCTAAAGGGCGCCATGAAATCGGTGAAAGATTCTTTTGCCTTTTTCGGGCGCTTTTGCAGTATAGAGAGGAGACCGTGTGAAGAAAGTAGAGTTACATTTATCAAAAACAAGACTAAAAGACGAAGAATTGATCAGTAAACTTCAGGGCTTTTTGATGGCGCAGATTTCGCCAGACTTTGCGACCTTTCTACATGAGCAGGAGACCAATCCCTACTCGCTGAATCTGAGCTCCAGGCACGATGAGTCGGTGTGGGTTGTCAATTTGCTTTCAGAAGAGGCGGAACAGCAAATGCTAGCTCCCTTATTAAACTTGGAAACCATCAAGCTAGAGAGCTATGCTGAGGAAATCCTTGTCAAAAAGGTGGAAATCCACTCCTTGTCCCAGCAGAACTTGCTGGATATTTACCAAGATGATGATGCTTCCCACCTGATACGGGTGCATTTTTATACGCCAACGACCTTTAAGCGACAGGGGCAGTTTGTGCTATTTCCAGACACGCGTCTGATCTTTCAAAGTTTGATGCAAAAATATAGTCGACTGGTGGAAGGAAGAGCGGAAATCGAAGAGGAGACCTTACAGTTTTTAGCAGACCATAGCCAAATCACCAGCTATCATCTAAAAAGTCATTATTTTCCAATTCATGGACGAAAATACCCCGCCTTTGAAGGCAGGGTGACAATTCAGATAAAGGGAGCATCCACACTAAAAGCTTATGCACAGATGCTCCTAAGATTCGGTGAGTATGCCGGAGTCGGCACAAAGTGTAGCCTAGGAATGGGAGGGATGAGAATTGAAGAAAGAAAAGGTTGATTGACCCTCACCCTTTCCCCTACCTGATAGACCTGAAGGGAAAACAAGTTTCAAAAACAGAAAAAACACCTAGATCCTGCAGTAATCTGCCTGCTTCTAGGTGTTTTACTTTATTTATCAAACTGTACTTCCTCAATCAGGTACTCGATAAAGCGCTCGCCCATCTTGGACAGGCTGGCTTTTTCGTGCTGGATATAGACCAGCTCGATTGGGTCATCGATATCCAGAGGGATGGAGACGATATTGTCTCCGTTGAGGTTACTGTTGAGAATACCGGTCGCAATCGTGTAGCCGTCCAGACCGATCAAAAGATTAAATAGGGTTGCACGGTCGCTGACGACGATAGATTTTTTATGGTGCTCCTGAGAGAGAATTTCCTCAGAAAAGTAGAAGGAGTTGTGAGTACCTTGGTCATAGCTGAGATAAGGGAAATCTTCCAAGTCTGACAGTTGTACCAGCTTTTTCTTGGCCAGCGGGTTGGACTTGCTGACAAAGATATGGGGCTGAGCTGTGAAGAGGTGAGTCGCAATCAGATGGCTATCATCCAGCATTTTAGAGAGGACATCACGGTTGTAACTATTGAGGAAGAGGACACCGATCTCGCTGCGGAAGTTCTTCACATCATCAATGATTTCCCAAGTCCGAGTTTCCCGTAGAAAGAGCTCGTATTTCTCCATATCGCTTTTTTTGAGCAGGGAGACAAAGGCATTGACCACAAAGGCATAGTGTTGGGCAGAGACGCTAAAAAGCTCGCGGTGGGCGACAGGATTTTTGTATCGCTCTTCTAGAAGCTGAGTCTGCTCCACCACTTGGCGGGCATAGGAAAGGAACTCCATGCCGTCCTTGGTCAAGGTGATTCCTTTGGGATTGCGAATGAAAATCTCGATGCCCATTTCATTTTCCAAATCCCGCACAGCGTTGGACAAGCTAGGCTGGGTGATAAAAAGTTGCTTGGCAGCCTCGTTCATGCTGCCTGTCTCGACGATTTTGATAATGTAGTGTAATTGTTGAATTCTCATAGGTCTATTTTATCACAAACTGGGGATTTTTTCCTGATAAATCAGAAGTTTAGCAAATGTTTGCCTGCTAAAGTTTCCTATGCTAAAATGAAGGAAATAAGGAGGGCGATATGGCCAAAGAGGATGACTATAAAAATCGTTCGGTAGGACTACCCATCACTATTTTTATAGTATTTTTGACAATTTGCTTAATGATTCCACTTGGGAAGGTGATGATCATGTGGGGGCTTAAATCAGCTTATGAGGGACTTGGGCGAAGCAGTGTGTCTTCAACTGTTCGTCAAAAGTCATCAGAGGAGCTTAGGCTAGAAGAGAAAGTTTTAGAGAGAGGAAACCATCGTTTTACATGGACAACTGATGACATCATCAATCTGCAAATTAAGGATACCACTGCTGGTCAAAACGGAGCTTCTCTGGATCAAATCCTTGAAAAGCATGGCAAAGCTTCAAGTTTTTTTTATACTGAGAGCAATGAAAATATTGAATTAAACTATACAAGTGAGATTACTCAAGGCCATCATAGTAGTTTAAGGTTGACATTTGAAAAAGATGGATCAGGTTATCATCTCATTGGAAAGAGCGCGAATATTCTTGATGAGGCCTATCCAAGGTTGCCTCAGGGAGATAGTCCCCATCTATGGACAAAGGATGACATTGCTGGTTTACAAGTTCGTGACGAGAGCACAGGCAATCTTGGTATGTCCTACGATGAAATCATTCAATTATTTGGCCTACCTAGAGAATCAGAAGTGGTTATTTCTCACTTGGATGTGGCAGATAGTCAGCATATTGGCTTGGAACTCAAATACTTAACATCAGATGAAAGATATAATAATGAATGGGTTCATTTAATCTTTCATCGTCAAGAAGATGGCGTCTTTCGGTTGACGACAGTTACTAGTCATATCGATAGAAGAGAAAGATAGGGAGACTGATGGTCTCCTTAGGTAACCAAAGCAAGCAGAAAAGACGGGGAATTTGGGCTTTCTTCTGTATAAACAGACTGAAGTACATTTTGCAATCTTAACCTATTCATGATATGATAAGTTTTTAGACTGATAAGGAGCAGTGATGAAGAGACAAGAAGATTCGTTTGAAGATATTGCTTTTGAGCTAGAAAAGGAAACCCATAAGTCTAAGTTTTTGCCGTTCATGGTAGTAGCTATTGTTGTATTTTCTCTCATTGGAACAGTTTTTTTGACACTTTCTCTGTCAGAAAAAAGCAAAGCTAAGCAGACGCCAACTCCGTCTAGCCAGATTAGTTCGTCATCAAATAGTTTGGAAGATGAGAAAGCTGAAGCAGAACAATTCGCTAAAAGTCTTATTGTTTCTCCAGAAAAAAGCGGTCCCTTTCTTTGGACAGTTGAAAAGGCAGTCGCGCTTCCCATGAACAAATACAAGGGCGGAGCCGTCTTGGAAGATGTTTTAAAGGAATTTGGGAAACCAGTTCAAGGTGGGGCCTGGATTGATTTTTTGCCAAATCATAAAGTTCAAAAACATATTCGCCTTGTCTGGGAATCGAAAAATGGTAGTACGGGCTATGTATCTTTAACCTTTGCTGAATTTGATGGTGTCTATAAGGTTATTTCAAAATACCATTTTAGTCTTTCAAGTGATAAAATTCAGGTGGATAACAATCCTAAAAGATCCTTTTTATGGACGCAAGCATACATCGATAGTCTTGTTATTGGTGCTAGAGAAGGAACAGCTAAAGGTACACCATATGATGAGATTGTTTTAAAAGTCGGCTTACCTCTATATCAGACGATTTCTGGAGACGACAATCAACTGAAGATGCGGGTTGATTATGTTAATCCGCATTCTTGGCAAAATCCAGAACAATTGAAAAGAGTTCATTTAGAATTCTACAAGCAAGGAGATGGTAGATGGCGTTTGGTGTCTAAAGAAAGTGAGTAAACTAAATCGATAAGAAAGAGGAGGAAAATGAGGAGAAGTAGCAAGAAAAAACGTGATCTTCATTCGTTTAGAGAGATCAAAAGAGACCTTTATCGTCAACAAAAGCTAAAACGAGAAGAGCTCAGCACGATGACGATGCAGGAGGAGAGAAAAAGAATTAGCTTGGCTTTTACCCTTCTTTGTGTGGCAATCTCTTTTGCTTTGTTCTTTGGCTTCTATTATTTATCGCAACAGGTTCCTAATAAAGCTGAACTGAAGTACAAATATGACGATAAATCCTCGTCAGTTAGTGGAGATAGCTCGGCTAGTCAGCAAAATGATGATGAATCAAAATTGACCCAAGAACAAAAGGAGCTGAAAAAGAAAATTGTTGAGGAAGATGAAGAGAAGTTTGCTTTTAATTGGACATTGGATAATTTTGTAGAGCTCAAGGTGGAAAATGGGGGGACTAATAGCCCAACTTTAGAAGAAGTCATTGCGAAATACGGTAAGGGTTCAAATGTGAGTTTTACCGAAAATGGATTGACACTAACTTATAAAACAAGAATTGTAGATGTTCCGAGATATGGTTCATCAGGACATCCTCAGGAAATCAATTTGGTTTTTTATGACCCTGATTCGAATGGCAAGAACTATTATTTGATAAGTAAAAGTGCAGTATATTTAGATGACAGTAACTATCCTTCAGCGACGAAAGACGAATTTGTCTTTAAGTGGAAGCCAGAAGATATGGATACATTAAAAATAGGCGATAGCCAGCATGGCAAAGGCGGGATGACCTATCAAGAGGTTGTTGGGCGTTTTGGACTTCCTTCAGAACTTAATATTTATGGAAGTGGCATGAGCGATAGCCCCTTATCACTACGGGCCAATTATAGAAACTTTCGAAATCTAGAACGAAAATATGATTCAGTAACCCTGATTTTCAAGCGGCAGGAAGATGGCAGTTTTTATCTGGCAAATGCAAATAGTGAATTTGACAAGAGCTGGTAAGGCTGTGGTAAGTCGGAGACATGAAAATTCTAATAATTTTTATGCCTTGACATTCCTCATCTCTAACGATATAATGTTTACAATTTAACCTTTAATCAAGTCCAGTGAGGCTGCAAGGTAGGAAAAACGGTATAAGAGGCAATTTGACTGCCTTGTTTTTTGCGAAACCTTGCTGCGGCGAGGTTTTTTCTTGTAGAAAGTGAGGTTGTCATGGTTAGTGATAGTTGTAAAAAGAGATTTGGCAAGATTATGCTGGAGCAGATGGAGCTGCTGGAGCAAGTAGAAATTGCGCCTCAGATTTTTTCGATGCGCCTGAAAGGCCAGATGGTGAGCCAGATGCAGGTCGGGCAATTCCTGCATATCCGAGTGCCAGATGATAGCAAGCTGCTGCGGCGTCCGATTTCTATATCGGAGATTGACCGAGAGCAAGGTATCTGCCGGATTATTTATCGGGTCGAAGGTGGCGGGACGGCCATTTTCTCTCAGCTTCCTGTCGGTAGCTATCTTGATGTCATGGGGCCTCAGGGTAATGGCTTTGATTTGTCTCCGGTAGAAAAGGGCGACAAGGTCTTGATCATTGGTGGTGGTATCGGTGTGCCTCCTCTCTTACAAACGGCCAAAGAACTGCATGCTAAGGGTGCCCAGGTTACAGCAGTATTAGGATTTGCCAATCAATCTGCGGTTATTTTGGAAGAAGAATTTCGTGAGTGTAGCCAGTTGTTTATCACTACAGATGATGGGACTTATGGTCAAAAAGGCTATGTATCAACCATTGTCGATGAGCTGACAGAAGAGTTTGCTGCGGTCTATTCTTGTGGGGCGCCCGGTATGCTCCAGTATGTGGATCGAAAATTTCACGATCATCCCCATGCCTATCTATCGATGGAGTCTCGCATGGCTTGTGGCATGGGCGCCTGCTATGCCTGCGTCGTTCATGTAGCAGGTCAGGATGAAGCGGTCAATAAGCGGGTTTGTGAAGACGGTCCAGTTTTTGAGACTGGGACTATCGTGCTTTAGGAGGATAAGGAAATGACTGAAAATCGTTTGAAAATTTCTCTGCCAGGCTTAGAGCTGAAAAATCCAATCATTCCAGCTTCAGGTTGTTTTGGTTTCGGTCAAGAGTATGCCAAATACTATGATTTGGATCTACTGGGCTCTATCATGATCAAGGCGACGACGCAAAATCCTCGCTTTGGCAATCCAACGCCCCGTGTGGCTGAGACGCCAGCTGGCATGCTCAATGCTATCGGCCTCCAAAACCCAGGTGTCGATGCCGTTTTGGCCGAAAAACTTCCTTGGCTGGCTCAGCACTATCCAGACTTGCCGGTTATTGCCAATGTGGCTGGTTTTTCCAACGAAGAATATGCTTATGTATCTGGAAAAATCTCCCAAGCTCCCAATGTCAAGGCGATTGAGCTCAATATTTCCTGCCCCAATGTGGATCATGGCAATGCGGGGCTTTTAATCGGACAAGTCCCTGAGCTAGCCTATGAAGCAGTAAAAGCAGCAGTTGCTGCCTCTCAAGTTCCAGTCTATGTCAAATTGACCCCCAGCGTAGCAGATATTACCCAAGTAGCCAAGGCGGCAGAAGATGCGGGCGCGAGCGGTCTGACCATGATCAATACCTTGGTGGGAATGCGTTTCGATCTGAAAACGAAGCGGCCGATCATTGCTAATGGAACAGGTGGCATGTCTGGTCCAGCTGTCTTTCCTGTAGCACTCAAGCTGATTCATCAGGTCGCTCAGTTTACCAAACTGCCAATCATCGGCATGGGGGGAGTTGACTCGGCAGAGGCAGCGCTGGAGATGTTTATCGCTGGTGCATCGGCCATCGGCGTCGGAACAGCGAATTTTACTGACCCGTATGCCTGTCCCAACATTATAGAAAAGCTTCCGCAAGTCATGGATAAATACGGCATTGAAAGCTTAGAAAGCTTGAGAAAAGAAGTCAGAGAAAATTTACTTTAAGCTCTATTTTCTCTTGACAAACTTCCCAGTAAATTATAGAATGTTTAAGATAAAACCTTTAAAGAAGTCCAGAGAGGCTCTAAGGCGCATACGTTTAAAATGGCAGATTTTGCCACATTTTCGTGTAACCTTGCTCTCGGGCAAGGTTTTTTCTATGATTGTAATCATCCTTATAGTAAGTAACAAGCAAGGAGAAAAACTGCATGCGTGAAGAACGTCCTATTATCGCCCTAGACTTTCCATCTTTTGATGATGTCAAAAACTTTCTGGAGCATTTTCCTGAAGATGAAAAACTGTACGTCAAGATCGGCATGGAATTCTTTTATGCCATTGGTCCAGAAATTGTGCATTATCTGAAAGGCTTGGGACATAGTATTTTCCTCGATTTGAAATTGCACGACATCCCTAATACTGTGCGTTCAGCTATGTCTGTTTTGGGAACATTTGGGGTTGACATGGTGACAGTTCATGCGGCTGGTGGCGTTGAGATGATGCAGGAGGCAAAAAAAGTTCTCGGTGACAATGCGAAGCTAGTAGCGGTGACCCAGTTGACTTCGACCAGTGAAGAAGATATGCGCGACTGCCAAAATATCCAAACAACCGTGCAAGAATCCGTTGTCAATTATGCCAGAAAAGCCAAGGAAGCTGGGCTGGATGGGGTTGTTTGCTCGGCCTTGGAAGTTGAGCTCATCAAGGCAGCCACGGCGGACGATTTTCTTTGCGTGACACCGGGTATCCGGCCGGCCGGTGCTGAAATCGGTGACCAAAAGCGGGTCATGACACCGCAGGAAGCCCACCAGATTGGCAGTAATTATATTGTGGTTGGTCGCCCGATTATTCAGGCTGAGAATCCTTGGGATGCTTATCACGAAATTAAGAAACAGTGGAATAGCTAAATAAGAATTTTAAATGAAACGAATAACAGATGTATAAGGAGTAAAAAATGACTTTAGCCAACGATATTGCACGTGACTTGTTGAAAATCAAAGCGGTTTACTTGAAACCAGAGGAGCCTTTTACTTGGGCTTCTGGGATTAAATCACCGATTTATACCGATAACCGAGTGACTTTGGCCTATCCAGAGACTCGGACCTTGATTGAAAATGGCTTTGTCGAAAAGATTCGTGCGGAATTTCCTGATGTGGAAGTGATTGCGGGCACGGCAACGGCGGGCATTCCTCACGGTGCTATCATTGCCGACAAGATGAATCTGCCTTTTGCATATATCCGCAGCAAACCCAAAGATCATGGAGCAGGCAATCAGATTGAAGGCCGAGTGGCTCCTGGTCAAAAGATGGTTGTGATTGAAGATTTGATTTCCACTGGTGGCTCTGTCTTGGATGCTATTGCGGCAGCCAAGCGTGAAGGAGCAGATGTAATCGGTGCTGCAGCTATCTTCACCTACGAATTACCAAAAGCAGATAAGAACTTTGCGGATGCAGGTGTGAAGTTGGTGACCTTGTCTAACTACACAGAACTTATCCACTTGGCTGAGCAAGAAGGCTACATCAATGCAGAAGGATTGACTTTGCTGAAGAAGTTCAAAGACGATCAAGAAAACTGGCAAAATTAAGAAGGTACGAGGAGGCGGGACTAGCATGTTCCTGTCTCCTTTTTAGGATTTACTTGGCCTCTGCTCACTTTTTAAAATAGCAAAAAGTGCCTGATTTTGTTATAATAAAGCCATGTCTAAGATTTATCATATCACTTTTTTGATTCTACAAAAAATCATGCTGGTATTGAGTCTTCATTGGCTGTTTACAGCTATTTTTCATGTGTCGCAGTTGAGTAGCTTGGCTCTGATTTTGTTTGGAGTCTTGGCGATCTTAGCGAATCGCTATCGGTTTCAGCTTAAAAAGTTTTATCATTTTCTCATGAGGCACAAGCTGGCCATTGCTTTAGCAGCTCTCCTTTTTCAGCTCATCATGCTCCTATCGGCTGAGCTTTTGATTCGACGGGATGCGGCGGTGGTTTTTACAGGGGCTTTCAAGTATCTGAAAGAGTCCTCTATTTCCAGCTATCTAACGCGCAATCCTAATAATCTGCCCCTCTTTCTCTATGAGCGTTTTTTCTTTAACCTTTTTGGCGATGCAGCGCTCTGGATTATGCAGGGACTCAATCTTTTTTACGTCAATATTGCGTCTTGGATCCTCTACAAAGGCTGTCAGCGATACTTTTCGCAGGCTACATCAGATGCAGTTTTTAGCCTTTATGTGGCCTTGGTCGGATTTTCGCCATACTACATGTCCATGTACACGGATATTCCTCCCTTGCCTTTGATTAGTTTGCAGATTTTTCTGGCTCTCAGTCTGTTGGAAAATAAGGACGATAGTCGCCAAATCATTGCTAGAAGCCTTTTATTAGGAATTCTAACCAGTCTTGCCTTTTTGATTCGTCCGACAGTGATGATTCTGTTGATTGCTGTTTTTGGAGTTTTGTTTCTGAGACAAAACTGGAAAAAGTTTTTCTTGACTGCTGCGGTCTTTGCCCTAAGCTTTTCAGCTGGCTACCTTCCGCTTCATTATGGTCTAGCCCACCAGACTGAAGTGCCGATTATCCAAGGCCAAGGACTGGCCAAAGGGCCACTACTTTTCATCAATCTGGGGCTAACCAATATCGGTCACGATCAGGAGGACATGAAGGAAGGGTTGTTGCAATATGTGGAACCCGACAAGCGGGCTGACTACAATAATGGCATGTTTGCCAGGGAAAATGTCATCAAAGAAATCAAGCGCCGTCTGAAAGAATACACTCCGCTGACCTTTCTACAACACCTGTATTATAAACACTCTTTGACGGTTGCTGAAGGGAACTTGGGTTGGCTCTATCGCAGTGTTGAAAATGAAAAGACACCTTATATTTCACCGCTTTATGAGTTCACAAAAGACAATGCATTTGCTCAGTTTATCCGTGACTTTTTCCTCAATTCTGATAAGAATAGTTTTCGTTTTTATTCGCTGCTCAAGCAGGCAGTTTGGATTATTATGGCTTTGGGGCTTGTCTTTGCCCTTTGGAAATACCGACCAAATGATTCCTTGAATTTCTTAATTTTGGCAGTCTTTGGTGGCCTCCTCTTTTTGCAAATTTTTGAGGGAGGCAAGACCCGTTATCTGATTCAGTTTTTGCCACAGATTTTGATTCTATCTGCTGTTGGCTTGACCCAATATCCGCTCGACTTGACTCGCATGAAATTTTGGGAAAAGAAGGTCTAACTAGACTTGTCAGCTTAGTTGCCCGTAAGTATGGAATGTAAAATAAAAAGGAGACATGTATGCAGCATTCAGCTTGGCACGCTTTGATTAAGGAGCAGTTGCCGGAAGGTTATTTTGCAAAAATCAATCATTTTTTAGACGAAGTGTATGCTTCAGGGACCATTTACCCACCTCGGGAAAAGGTGTTTAATGCGATTCAGACGACGGATTTAGCGGATGTTAAGGTGGTTATTTTGGGGCAGGATCCCTACCACGGACCGAGACAGGCACAGGGATTGAGTTTTTCGGTGCCTGATGACATTCCAGCTCCGCCTTCTTTGCAGAATATTCTCAAAGAACTGGCAGATGATATCGGAGTGAAAGAGTCGCATGATTTGACTTCCTGGGCTCAGCAGGGTGTTCTCTTGCTCAATGCTGGTCTGACAGTGCCTGCTGGTCAGGCCAATGCGCATGCCGGCTTAATCTGGGAGCCTTTTACTGATGCTATTATCAAGGTCGTCAATGCAAAGTCGGATCCAGTTGTCTTTATCCTATGGGGGTCTTACGCCCGCAAGAAAAAAGCCTTGATTAGTAATTCCCAACATTTGATTATCGAGTCGGCCCATCCAAGCCCCCTCTCTGCTTATCGAGGTTTCTTTGGCAGCAAACCCTTTTCACGTACCAATGAATTCTTAGTGGCTAAGGGCTTGGAGCCAATCGATTGGTTAGCATAGGAGGTAGTATGGTTCAGTTAGCAACGATTTGTTATATCGATAATGGGCGGGAATTTCTCATGCTGCACCGCAACAAAAAGCCCAATGATGTTCATGCTGGGAAGTGGATTGGTGTCGGTGGCAAGCTAGAGCGAGGAGAAACCCCGCAGGAATGCGCTGCTAGAGAAATTTTAGAGGAAACAGGTCTAAAGGCCAAGCCTGTTCTCAAAGGTGTTATTACTTTTCCAGAATTTACTCCCGACCTGGACTGGTACACCTATGTTTTCAAGGTGACGGAGTTTGAGGGGGAACTGATTGACTGCAATGAAGGGACTTTGGAATGGGTGCCCTATGATCAGGTTTTATCTAAACCAACCTGGGAAGGCGATCATACCTTTGTTGAGTGGCTACTGGAAGATAAGCCCTTCTTTTCAGCAAAGTTTGTTTATGATGGTGATAAACTGCTCGACACGCAGGTCGATTTTTACGAGTAAAGGAGATAAAAAATGCTACTAATCAAGAATGGCCGTGTAATGGACCCTAAGTCTGGTCTGGATCAAGTGTGCGATGTGCTGGTGGAGGGCAAGAAAATTGTCAAAATCGGCCAAAATCTGGAAGCGGCTGATGCCCAAGTCCTAGATGCTAGTGGTTTGGTCGTTGCCCCCGGTCTGGTCGACATTCACGTTCACTTCCGGGAGCCGGGCCAGACTCATAAAGAAGACATTCACACAGGAGCCTTGGCAGCGGCAGCGGGCGGTTTTACAACGGTTGTTATGATGGCCAATACCAATCCGACCATTTCTACAGTTGAAACCCTGAAAGAAGTGCTGGAGTCAGCTAGTCGTGAAAATATCCATATCAAGTCCGTCGCGACGATTACTGAGAATTTCGATGGTCAGCATTTGACAGACTTCAAAGCTCTCTTGGCAGCTGGTGCAGTAGGTTTTTCTGACGACGGTATTCCGCTGACCAACGCTGGCATTGTCCGCCAAGCCCTCGTAGAAGCACGCAAAAACAATACTTTTATCAGCTTGCATGAGGAAGATCCCAACCTCAACGGCATCCTCGGTTTCAATGAGCATATCGCTAAAGAGCATTTTCATATCTGTGGCGCGACAGGTGTGGCCGAATACAGTATGATTGCCCGCGATGTTATGATTGCCCACGATGCTAAAGCTCATGTGCATATCCAGCATTTGTCCAAGGCTGAGAGTGTAAAGGTGGTCGAATTCGCTCAGAAGCTAGGCGCTCAAGTCACTGCTGAAGCAGCACCTCAGCACTTCTCGAAGACAGAAGCTCTGCTATTGACCAAGGGCAGCAATGCTAAGATGAATCCGCCTCTGCGCTTAGAATCGGATCGTCTGGCCGTTATCGAAGGGCTCAAATCGGGTGTCATTTCTGTCATTGCGACGGACCACGCACCTCACCATGCCGACGAGAAAAATGTAGAAGATATCACTAAAGCACCTTCTGGCATGACTGGTCTTGAGACCTCGCTTTCTCTAGGTCTGACCTACTTGGTTGAGGCTGGTCATCTAAGCTTGATGGAACTTTTGGAGAAAATGACAGTCAATCCAGCTAGTCTCTACGATTTTAATGCTGGTTTTCTAGCCGAAGAAGGCCCAGCGGATATCACTATTTTTGATCCTAAAGCTGACCGTCTGGTTTCCGACCATTTTGCCTCCAAGGCAGCCAATTCACCTTTTGTTGGCGAAGAGCTCAAAGGCCAAGTCAAATATACCATCTGCGATGGGGAAATCGTCTTCCAAGCCTAGCAGACATTCATATAAAATCAACGTTCCATGTTATTTTGGAACGTTTTTCGTATTAAGAAGAATGATTCTTTGAAATAGCATTCCCTTTTTACAGAAAAAACAGTATAATAGTAGAAAAAACATAGACTGGAGCTTTTATTTATGAAAAAGAAGCATCTTATTTTACCTGTTTTGTCGACGGTTCTGTTGGCACCTGCCTTTTTGGACCATCAAGTTGCTGCGGATGAGGTTCAGCCAGCAACTGCTGTAGCAAATGTGAGTGACTCAGCTCCAAAACCAGCTGACACGGATTTAGCACAAGCAGGTGGCGTTTCTGCCGATGAAGCTAGCGTAAATGCGGCCATCGCAGCTAATGCTCAAGATGTATCAGGAGCGTCTGACGCAAGCTTGCCTGAAGCTACCATCCTTCATACAAACGATGTGCACGGTCGTATCGTCGAAGAAAAAGGTGTTATCGGAGATGCCAAACTTGCAACAGTTATCAAGGAAGAACGTGCGAAAAATCCTCAAACGCTGGTTGTAGATGCAGGAGATGCTTTCCAAGGTCTGCCAATTTCTAACAGCTCCAAAGGGGAAGAGCGAGCGAAGATTCTCAATGAAATCGGCTATGATGCTATGGCGGTCGGAAACCATGAATTTGACTTTGGTTTGGATGAAGCCAAAAAATACAAAGAAATCCTCAATTTTCCACTTCTCAGTGCTAATACCTATGCCAATAATGCCCGTGTGTTCCAAGCATCAACTATTGTGGACAAGGATAAGAATGTAGAAGGTGATGAATTTGTCGTGATCGGGGTGACCACTCCTGAGACAGCTACCAAAACGCACCCCAAAAATATTCAAGGTGTGACTTTTGCGGATCCAATCACAGAGGTTAATCGCGTGATTGACGAAGTTGAAGCACGTGCAGCAGCTGAAGGCAAGACTTACAAAAACTATGTCGTTCTGGCTCACTTGGGTGTGGATACTACGACACCAGTTGAATGGCGCGGTTCTACCTTGGCTGAAGCTCTTTCTAAAAACGCTAAGCTGAAGGGCAAGCGGGTTACAGTGATTGACGGCCATTCTCACACAGTAGAGTCCACTACTTACGGTGAAAATGTGACCTACAACCAAACTGGTAGTTATTTGCACAATATCGGTAAAGTTACTTTCAAGGCCAACCAACTTCTGGGCAATCCTCAGCAAATCCCAGCTGCAACAGCTAAAAAAGCTAGTCCAGACCCAGTTGTAGCAGAAATGGTCAAGAAGATCAAGGAAAAATACGATGCAGAAAATGCTAAGGTAATCGTGGCCAATAGCCCTGTTGAGCTTAACGGTGACCGTGAAAATGTCCGCGTTCGAGAAACCAATCTGGGGAATGTGGTAGCAGATGCCCTTTACAAATACGGACAGACAGGCTTTGCCAACAAAACAGACTTGGCTGTGACCAACGGTGGCGGCCTACGGGAAACCATTGCCAAAGACAAGCCAATCACAAAGGGAAGTGTCATCGCTGTATTGCCTTTTGGAAATACCATTTCTCAAATCAAGGTAACAGGTCAGAATATCGCAGATATGTTTGCCAAATCTTTAGGCTCCATTCTGCAAGAAAAAGATGGAAAACCTGTCTTGGATGAAAACGGCCAACCATTGCTAGAGCCAAGCGGCGGTTTCTTGCAAGTCTCTGGTGCCAAAGTTTACTATGACACAACTCTGCCAGCAGAGAAACGGATCCTTCGCATCGAAATCAAAAACAAAGAAACAGGTGCTTATGAAGCCCTTGACTTGGCTAAGACCTATTACCTGACAACCAATGACTTCCTAGCAGCTGGTGGTGATGGTTATACCATGCTGGGTGGTGCGCGTGAGGAAGGTCCATCTATGGACGTGGCCTTTGCAGAATATCTGGAAAGTGCAGATTTGACAGCTTATGCAGCAATCAATCCAAATTCTCGCACGATTTCTATGTCTGCTAGCAAGGATACAGATGGAGATGGTTACACAGATATCGAGGAAATCCAGCAGGGCACTGATCCAAAAGATGCCGCTTCTAAGCCTGGACAAAGCAATCCAGCAAACCCAACCAATCCGACTAACCCAGCAAATCCTACCAACCCAACTAATCCAACAGTTCCAACAAGACCAAGCAATCCAGTGGCTCCGAGCCAGCCTAATCATCCGGTTGTGCCTGAGACAAAACCACAAGAACAACCTTCTGTTGAGAAGCCAAATACAGCTCAGCCAGCAGCTAATAAGGCGACTTATCAAGCTCCAGCACAGGTTCGTCCGACAGAAGTAGCAAGCAAACAAGGAACTCTTCCGAAAACAGGAAGCAAGAATCCTTTCCTTCTTTCTATGTTTGGCTTGGTATTCGGAATGCTGGGTGCAGCAGGCCTGAAAAAAACTCAAAAAGATTAAAAAAATGAGGCTGGGACAAAAGTCCTAGCCTCTCAATTGTTTTTTTGGATTGTCGAGCAAGACGCAGTGGTTGAGTGGGCTATATTACGCTGATTTCATCAGCATTTACAGCCCTACTCAACTGTGCGGAGGTGGGACGACGAAATCGAATTCTAACGAATTACCGATTTTTGTCCCACTCTCATTTTTTTGGATTTTGCTTGGTCAGGTTGATGCCCCAAGGGATTAGGTTTTCAGTTTTATTTCGAATCCGCTGGATATTGTCCCGATGACGAAGGATGATAATAGTTGCTAAGAGAATGATAATCAGGGTAAAGAGGAAATCATAGCTAGGTAGGATAAAGCCTAAAGCAGGGAAAATCAAGACAGATAGGCTAGCCACGCTTGCAGAAACCACGCTAGCGAGGGAAATCATACTTCCCAGATAGAGGGTTGTCACAAAGACCAATATCAGATAGATAAAGAAAGCGGGTGAGAAGCCCAGAACAGCTCCTGCACTAGTCGCTACGGCTTTGCCACCCTTAAAGCCAGCAAAGATTGGAAAGGTATGGCCAATCACGGCCAAGAGACCAAAAATCAGTGGTGAAATCCCTTCAATATGTAGGAAAAGCGGCAGCAGCGTTGCCAGTGTACCTTTGAAAAAGTCAATGGCAAAGGTGGCAGTGCCGGCCGTCTTTCCCAAAATCCGGAAAGTATTGGTCGTGCCGGTATTGCCACTGCCGTATTCGCGGAGATTCTTTTTAAAGAAAATCTGTCCAATCCACAAACCTGTCGGAATGGAGCCCAGTAAATATGCTAGTAATAATCCAATTATCGTGTTCATCATGATTTTATTATACCATGATTTGGAACTTGGACAAAGGACTATGATAAGAATATTTTTAGAGAATTGTCTAGTCTGACGCCTGCAGCTAGGCTGCCTTTCTCCAAAATCACTTAAAATCCAGATTCTATCAGCCTTTAAAGGGTATTTTGTAGAAAAAAACTTTGCAAAATTTATCAAAAACTTGTAAGATAATAAGGATGACTATCATGCAGGAGGTTCCTTGTGGCAAAAAAGGAAATCAATATTAACAATTACAATGACGATGCCATTCAGGTATTAGAAGGGTTGGATGCGGTCCGCAAACGTCCAGGGATGTATATCGGATCGACCGACGGAGCGGGACTTCACCATCTGGTCTGGGAGATTGTGGACAATGCAGTCGATGAAGCCTTATCAGGCTTCGGTGACCGGATCGATGTGACGATTAATAAAGACGGCAGTCTAACCGTTGCAGACCACGGACGCGGAATGCCAGTCGGTATGCACGCGATGGGCATTCCCACGGTTGAGGTTATTTTCACCGTTCTCCATGCTGGGGGTAAGTTCGGTCAAGGGGGTTATAAGACCTCGGGCGGTCTCCACGGTGTAGGCTCCTCTGTTGTCAATGCCCTATCCAGCTGGCTGGAAGTGGAAATCACGCGCGACGGGGCTGTTTACAAGCAACGCTTTGAAAATGGGGGAAAACCAGTCACCACGCTCAAGAAAATCGGCACTGCACCTAAGTCCAAGTCTGGGACCAAAGTAACCTTCATGCCGGATGATACGATTTTTTCAACGACAGACTTCAAGTACAACACCATTGCGGAGCGGCTTAAGGAATCAGCCTTCCTACTCAAGAATGTCCGCCTGTCGCTGACCGATGCTCGCACTGGCGAAGAAGTAGAATTCCACTATGAAAACGGGGTTGAGGACTTTGTCAGCTACCTCAATGAAGACAAGGAAACCCTGACTCCTGTCCTCTATTTTGAGGGGGAGGAGAGTGGTTTCCAAGTTCAAGTGGCCCTCCAGTATAACGACGGCTACTCCGACAATATCCTGTCTTTTGTCAATAACGTCCGCACCAAGGATGGCGGTACCCACGAGACGGGACTCAAGACCGCTATTACCAAGGCCATGAATGACTATGCTAGAAAGACAGGCCTGCTCAAGGAAAAGGACAAGAATCTGGAAGGCTCAGACTATCGCGAGGGTCTAGCTGCTGTTCTTTCTATCCTAGTTCCAGAGGAGCACCTGCAGTTTGAAGGCCAGACCAAGGACAAGCTGGGCAGCCCTTTGGCTCGTCCTGCCGTGGACTCCATCGTCTCTGACAAGCTGACCTTCTTCCTCTTGGAAAATGGTGAGCTAGCATCTAACCTTATCCGTAAGGCCATCAAGGCCAGAGATGCCCGTGAGGCAGCCCGCAAGGCGCGTGACGAAAGCCGCAATGGCAAGAAGAATAAGAAAGACAAGGGCTTGCTCTCTGGTAAGCTGACTCCAGCCCAGTCCAAGAATCCAGCCAAGAACGAACTCTATCTGGTCGAGGGAGACTCTGCCGGTGGCTCTGCCAAGCAAGGCCGTGACCGTAAGTTCCAAGCCATCCTGCCTCTGCGTGGTAAGGTTATCAATACTGCTAAGGCTAAGATGGCTGACATTCTCAAGAACGAAGAAATCAACACCATGATCTACACCATTGGAGCGGGTGTTGGGTCAGACTTTACCCTTGAGGATGCCAACTATGACAAGATTATCATCATGACCGATGCGGACACCGACGGTGCCCATATCCAGACCTTGCTGCTGACCTTTTTCTATCGCTATATGCGCCCGCTGGTCGAGGCCGGCCGCGTCTATATCGCCCTGCCGCCTCTCTACAAGATGTCCAAGGGCAAGGGCAAAAGCGAAGTCGTTGAGTATGCCTGGACTGATGGCGAGTTGGATGACCTGCGCCGTAAGTTTGGCAAAGGAGCTATGCTTCAGCGCTACAAGGGGCTCGGTGAAATGAACGCCGACCAGCTCTGGGAGACCACCATGAATCCTGATACCCGCACTCTTATCCGTGTCACCATCGAAGACTTGGCCCGCGCCGAACGCCGTGTCAATGTCCTCATGGGTGACAAGGTCGAACCACGCCGCAAGTGGATTGAAGATAATGTTAAGTTTACGCTTGAGGAGAGTGGGGAAGTTATTTTTTAGGAGAATAATATATGGATAAACAAAAACTAGCATCTTTTGCATTTGGTATAACTGGATTAGATTTAGATAAATTGCTAGAGGGAACAGGGCTAAATGAGAAAATAGAACGCCAAGAAATTCAAAAAGCGGTAAGCGATTTTGAAAATATAATATTGGAGAGACACGGCGACAATCCGAGTTATGATGATATAGCCAAATTCTGGAAGGAAAATCAAGTTTTTGAAGAGCTTGTGAAGATTCGCTATTCATTGAATAGTAATTATAACAGTTATGAAGGGTTTAAAGATTTCCTTAGTAGAAAGGATAGACCCCAAGATTTTAATGATTCCCTATCATCTGAATTGATGGATGAATTAGATAAATGCTTGATTAAAGCTGTTCAAAAAGCTTCTAATATGAGTCAATCTGATTTAGGAGCTCATTCTGAAATGCATGAGAAAACTAGAGATAAAATCTCTGAGTTACAGGAACAAGGCAGCAAGCAACATCAGGAGCTTTTAGAAGCGATTAAACAAGTGCAGAGTCCGGATATTTCAGATTTTGATTGGTATTTTGAAGCTATCGAGTTAGAAGGTCGTTCTGTTAACTGTTATGAATTGAAATCTCAGTATGAAGATTTAGTATTGAAGGATGTCAATTTTTGGTATGTCAATAAGTTATGGAAAAAGACGCTTGAATACGAAATCAATCGAGCTTTAACATGGATTGAATTAATTGAACATAAAATAAATTTTATAGATAAATTATCTGAAATGGATATGCTAAAAATCTTAGGAGATAAATCTGTTACCTTATATCAAAAATCTGATTATCAGAATATGAAAATGTGTTTTGAAGGATTATCTTTTAGAGAGCACTATCTACAAAGTAAAGCTATTTTTGAAGATTTGTTTTCCGATGGAACTTCAGATAAATGGATTGTGACGAATAAAGCCGAAATAGGGGATATCAAAGTTGGGAGTAAACTTTCTAATAGAATGATGAAAGGTTTCAAAAAATTCTATACCTTTGATTGTGTTGGCGGACCAGCACAATTGGTGAATGATTTTTTCTATGAAGGGAAAAGTCTTTTGGTTATTGAAGGAACTTTTAAAGGTAATAAAATTTATACTGTGTTTGAATTTACGACTTCAAGTCAGGCTAATACAAGAAATCTAATCCCGAGCAGACCCCAATCGTTATCTGATGAAGATGATAAAATTATTGAATTAATAGAAAATTCAATTAAAAAAGGCTTATCTTATGATTTAGATGACATTATTACTTATAGTCATCTATTAAGCATGAAGAATTACTTTATTGAACCTTTGGATTAAAAATGATATATATCCTAGTATTTCACCTCTAAAATAAAAAATGATACATCAAGATTTTCTTGTTTCAGAGCAAAAAACTAAATCCCATATATGTGATTTGCATTTTTAGAGTAAAAACCGAACGTTTACATGTGTTCCGAGCAATTTTGGAGCAAAAGATTAAAAACCACATGAAGAAAGAGGAGTTTTATGAAAAAAGAATATGGAATCACTAGTTTAACTGTACGCAATTTAGAAAACAACGAATTTTTCCAGCTCATGTCTGAGAGCATGGAGGAGATTGCGGCTTTTAATAAGGCTAACAAGGTGGATGCTATTTACACGACTAAGCTGGCGGAGATGGAGCAGCTTTTGGCTAAGCTACAAGGCGGGCTTCATCAGACCAAGTCCAGCAAGCTGGTGGCTAGTTTGGATCAGGCTGACCGCGAGCGTGACGATGCTTTGGCTACGCTCCAGTCTTTGGTTCGGGCCTTTGCACGGGTCAAGGACGCAGCGACCAAGGAAGCCTACGAGACCCTATCTCAGCTCCTGAAAAACTACAGTGGCCTAGCTAGCACTAGCTTTGAAAAGGAGACGGAAGGCATCAACCATCTGCTTCAAGAGCTGAAAAAGCCGGCCTACCAGACAACACTGAGCAAGCTTCATCTGGAAGCCCATGTCGACAGTCTGGCTGCTGCTCAGAAAGCTTTTAACAAGATCTACAAGGAGCGACTGACTGAGCTCAAGGGCAAGGCTCCAAGCCAGAATAAGACTGTCCGCCTCAAGCTGCAAGAAATCTATGATTTCCTTGTGGACTTCACCGCCATCGGTGCTTACGCTTATCCCGAAAGAACTCACATGGTCAATCTCCGTGACCACCTCAACACTATCCGCAGCCGCTACAAAAAACGCAAACCTGCTAAGAAGGTGAAAGAAGAAGTGGCGGGGGCGAAGTAGAAGTTTCTTGTAAATACATTTTGGCAAGGAGAATGCTATGTTTACTGAACAAAGAATATTACAAAGACTTGGATTAGAAAATCAAGAAGAATTACTTGTTTTTTTAGACCTTAGCAATAGACTTGATAAGATTAAATATTTCTATCCCGAATTTCAATTCAGCACAAATAATTTGATTGAAATGTCATGGGAAAATAATGGATATTTTAAGCTAACCGGATTCGATAATGAAAAAACAAAGGAAACCACTTCTCTTAGAAGAGGGTGGGAAACGATTTTAAAGTTTCCCGCTAAAAGTGATGATTTGGGATCATTAAACGAAACTCCGGATGCTTTTCCGAAAGGAAATATTCCCAAAGGGGATGGTGAAGATTGGTACTTTCACAGAGGACATGTTTTTGCGAGAAGATTCCATAAATATGTAGTTGGATATAAAATTTTAAATGCTCAACATCAGGATACCCAAGAAAAGTGGTCTAAAATTTCTATCGATTCTCGGGATAAAAATCTTTTTACACAATTTTCTAGAGCAAATAAAGAGCAAGCAGAAATCGAAGAAAAAGTGCACCGGTTATTGCTAAGCGAAGAATCAGTCTATTATGAAGTGAAACTGGTCTTTAAAAATTCAAGTGACAAATATCCTATTGGAACTGAAATATTTTTTGTACCCATATCATCACCAGATGAGTTTAACCACTATTTTATTCCAAATGTTGATTCTGGTTTTGATTTAGAAAGCTCACAAACGGACTATGATGATTTTTATAAGAATGGATATAGTGAAGAAGATCATAGAGAGTTTTTTGCTGATAGTGATAGAAAACATAGAAATTGGCAGATTAGCGAGAATGAATCTTGTACTATAGAGTCGAATGGTGGTAATTTTTCTATTAGAGAATTATCTAAGATAGCGGTAGATAGTCTCATTGAAAATCTGAAAAAAAACAATAAAATAACTACATGTAGTAAGTATGTGCAACATGGTGAACAATGGACATTTTTAGGTCAAGCATTAACTCATTACCCTTCTACAGGTACGCTATTATTACAGGGGAATAAATTGCAAGAATTTGAAAAGGTCAAACAATGCCTTTTAGACTATCTGTCTAAGGAATACTGACAGTACAATCTTGATATTAACTGATTCTAATAGACTAAATTAGAAAAGAAAGAAGAGTAATATGTAAAACAATTCGATAAAAAATCTGATTGACCATTTCTGTTATTTTATAGTCCTGCTCTTTTCAAAACTAATATAAACAAAAATTAGAAGGTATTCCCATGAGAACTGAATCTGAAATGTTTGATGTGATTTTGCAAACCGCAAAAGTGCTACAAGTCAACGCTGTCGCCATGTCCGGCTCACGGACAAACCCAAATGCCCCCAAGGACGAGTTCCAAGACTATGATGTGGTCTACATTGTGGAGGATTTGGATGGTCTGACGGCCGACCTTGCTTGGTTGGAAAGGTTTGGCAAGCGCATCATCGAGCAGCATAACCTACTTGACCATCGCCGCCTCTATCTCATGCTCTTTGAAGATGGCAATCGGATAGATTTGACCCTCTGCCCCAAAGAGCACATCAAAGAGTGGGTGAATAGTGAAGCAGATTTCACGGTGCTGGATGACACGCAGGGGCTTTTTGAGTCTTATGCACCGACACCCAAGCGCTATTGGACGGCACCAGCCAGTGCGACTGACTTTTACAAATCCTGCAATGAATTCTGGTGGGTGTCAGCTTATGTAGTCAAGGGCATTTATCGAAATCACCTTGTCTATGCGACGGATCATTTGTATGGAATCTGCCAGCAAGAATTGCTCAAGATTTTAGCTTGGCAAGTAGCAGCAGATAAGGGTACGGTTGATGTTGGTAAGAACTACAAGTACCTCTTTCAGTATTTGCCTGCTGAGAAAGGGAAAGAATTTACAGCCTTGCTTGACTTTTCTGAGCAGAAAAGCCTCACCAAGTCTCTCTTAGCTACCATGGACTTTTTCCACAAAGAAGCACAAGATTTCTCTCTCAAAACCGGCTTCCCTTATGACAAAGAAACCGCAGAGAAGATGATTGAGTATGCTGAAGAGAGAGTGAAGAAGTTTGGGAATAACTAGAAAAATGAAAAAGTGAGAGGAGAAGACTCATGATCGAAAAAGTGGAACGCCTCATTACAGAGATTAATCGTATTCATCTAGAATATTCTAAAGATTATTTTGAAACTGGTAAGGTGGAGAAAATCAATCTCAAGCATACCTTTTCAAAAGTTCCGACTAAAGCGATTTTGGCCTACCGTCTGAATTTACATGAGTCAATTAATGACTATCTGATGAAAGCGGAGGTCCAAGATATTGCCTATGTTTATCGTGTCAAAACTTCTGAGTCTATTTTAGATAAAATTACACGTTTTTCCGAGCGTCAAGAGGGCTATCCTGTGAATTCCATTCTTAATGATATTTTTGGTGCTCGTATGATTTTAAGTTCCAAAGAGATAGCTCAAGTCATGGATAAATTAGATGATTGGCAAGAGATGTACGGACTAAAAAACTGGTATTTACGTGATAAAGATGGCTATGTCGGTATTCATATCTATTTTAAAAATAAAAGTAATTTTTACTATCCATGGGAACTCCAACTTTGGGATAAGAAAGATGTAGATAGCAATATCGCCAGTCATATCAAGTATAAACGAGGATTTGTGAGGTAGGAGAGTGAATAAGAGTAGTAACTATGACACCGGAAATGTTTGAGAGATTAATCAATGCGATTGATTCAACAGATTGGATTTCAAATGTGATTGGAATTTTTTCAATCGTCATTCCTATTTGTTATGCAATTTCTATTTCAAAGAAAGATACTAAAGAATTAGATGAACGGCAAAAAAAATTGGAAGAAATTCAAGGAGATATTAGAGATAATATAAAACTTTTATCTGAGTATCAGGTGAAAATTGGATTGTATGAAAAGAGATTAAATTTATATCATTTTTTTAAAGATTTAGGTGATAATTGGACTTTTTATTATGATCGTGTGCAGAGTAATCCTTATATAGTACCACTTAATTATTTTTGTAAAGAATATTTTATATTAAATCAAATAGAAATTAATGTCCATGAATTGAAAGCTCCTCAAATTGACAAATTAGTAGAATATCTTACAGAAAAACATAATATACATGATAGAGAGTTTGAAAATTTAAAATTATATTATTCTTTATCTGAAGCTGATATTACTTTAGTTGAGGAAATTAAAAATCATTTTGTGGTAATTTATGGAGAATTATTAAACCTCCTAGAAGGAATAAAAAATAATCGTCCTACTAGCGTAAACTTTAAAAGTAATGGAGAGCTATATAATGTTTTTAAAATAGAAAATGAAAAAGGTGAGAGTACACAGTATGCAAGTCTATTAAAATTTTTAGAAACAGAGTTGTTAATCAACTATAAAAAATGAGGGAAATATGTCTAACATTCAAAACATGTCCCTTGAGGACATCATGGGAGAGCGCTTTGGTCGCTATTCCAAATACATCATTCAGGAGCGGGCCTTGCCAGACATTCGCGATGGCTTGAAGCCTGTTCAGCGCCGTATTCTTTATTCCATGAACAAGGACGGCAACACCTTTGACAAGGGCTACCGTAAGTCTGCCAAGTCAGTTGGGAACATCATGGGGAATTTTCACCCCCACGGTGACAGCTCCATCTACGATGCCATGGTTCGCATGTCTCAGGACTGGAAAAACCGTGAGATTCTCGTTGAGATGCACGGGAATAATGGTTCCATGGATGGTGATCCACCAGCGGCGATGCGTTATACTGAAGCACGCTTGTCTGAGATGGCTGGCTATCTTTTGCAGGATATCGAGAAAGATACCGTTCCTTTTGCTTGGAACTTTGACGATACTGAGAAGGAGCCGACTGTTCTGCCGGCGGCCTTTCCTAATCTCTTGGTCAATGGAGCAACTGGGATTTCAGCTGGTTATGCGACGGATATTCCGCCTCATAATCTAGCTGAAGTCATTGACGCGGTCATCTATATGATTGACCATCCGTCTGCCAAGGTGGACAAACTCATGGAGTTTCTGCCTGGTCCAGACTTCCCGACAGGAGCCATTGTCCAAGGTCGAGATGAGATTAAGAAAGCTTACGAGACTGGGAAAGGTCGAGTTGTAGTGCGTTCCAGAACTGAGATCGAAAAGCTGAAAGGCGGAAAAGAGCAAATCGTCATTACCGAGATTCCTTACGAGATTAATAAAGCGGTCTTGGTCAAGAAAATCGACGATGTGCGGGTCAATAACAAGGTAGCTGGCATTGCTGAGGTGCGGGACGAATCCGACCGGGACGGTCTTCGCATTGCCATCGAGCTCAAGAAAGACGCCAATACCGAGCTGATTCTCAACTATCTTTTCAAGTACACTGATTTGCAAGTCAATTACAACTTCAACATGGTGGCGATTGACAATTTCACGCCTCGTTTGGTGGGGATTGTGCCAATCTTGACCAGTTATATTGCCCACCGCAAGGAGATTATTCTGGCTCGCAGCCGCTTTGACAAGGCCAAGGCTGAAAAACGACTTCATATCGTGGAAGGACTGATTCGGGTTATTTCCATCTTGGACGAGGTGATTGCCCTGATTCGTGCTTCAGAAAACAAAGCAGACGCCAAGGAAAATCTTAAAGTCAGCTATGATTTCACTGAGGAGCAGGCTGAGGCTATCGTCACTCTCCAGCTCTACCGTTTGACAAATACAGATGTAGTGGTTCTGGAAGAGGAAGAAGCAGAGCTGCGCGAGAAGATTGCCATGCTGGCTGCCATTATCGGCGATGAGCGAACTATGTATAACCTCATGAAGCGGGAGCTCCGCGATGTCAAGAAGAAGTTTGGCAATCCCCGTCTCAGTGAGCTACAGGATACAGCAAACGCCATCGAGATTGATACAGCTAGTCTCATTGTTGAGGAAGAGACCTATGTCAGCGTGACACGTTCTGGATACATCAAGCGGACTAGTCCTCGTTCCTTCTCAGCTTCAACCTTAGAAGAAATGGGCAAGCGTGACGATGACCGACTGATTTTTGTTAGCCCGGCCAAGACGACTCAGCATTTATTGATTTTCACCAGCCTGGGAAATGTTATTTATCGGCCTGTTCATGAGCTGTCAGATATCCGCTGGAAAGAAATCGGAGAACACCTCAGCCAGACTATCAGTAACTTCGATACCAAAGAAGAGGTTATCTATACGGAATTGCTGGACAGTTTTGAGGAAGGCACTTACTTTGCAGCGACTAAACTGGGACAAATCAAGCGAGTGGAGCGCAAGGAGTTTAGTCCTTGGCGGACCTACAAGTCTAAGTCCCTTAAGTTTGCTAAGCTGAAAAATGAAGACGATCAGGTCATTGCTCTGGCGCCGATTAAGCTGGATGATGTTATGCTCGTGACCAAGAATGGCTATGCTCTTCGCTTCAATATTGAGGAAGTACCAGTTATCGGAGCTAAGGCAGCTGGGGTTAAAGCCATCAATCTCAAGAAAGACGATGTCCTAGCGGCAGCCTTTATCGCCAATACAGACTCACTTTACCTCTTGACTCAGCGTGGTTCGCTCAAGCGTATGGCAGTCGCAGATATTCCTGTTACCAGTCGGGCAAATCGCGGTCTTCAAGTTCTGAGAGAGCTTAAGACCAAGCCCCATCGTGTCTTTGCAGCTGGACCAGTCTTTGGCGAAGCAGCAGATTTTGACCTCTTTACTACTGAAGCAGAAGCCAGTGAAGAGCAGATTTTGCAAGTGCTTTCTAATAAAGGAACGGTCTATGAAATCAATCTGGCTGATCTTAGCCTGTCTGAGAGAACCAGTAATGGCAGCTTCATCTCTGATACTATTTCAGACGAAGAAGTTTTCTCAGCTTATATCAAGTAATCAACAAGCCAGTTCACACGAACTGGTTTTTTAAAAAATAAATTTTCAGAAAATTGAAAATAATGATTGAATTTTTCAGAAAAAGGTGTACAATAGGGAGTATCTATAAATTGAAAGATAAGGAAAAGAGGAAAAAGACTATGACAGTAAATCTTGATTGGGAAAATCTTGGCTTTTCATATATGAAATTGCCCTATCGCTATATCGCTTATTATCGGAATGGTCAGTGGGAGGAAGGACAGCTGACAGAAGATGCGACCCTGCATATTTCTGAGTCTTCACCAAGCCTTCACTATGGCCAGCAGGCTTTCGAAGGTCTAAAGGCTTATCGTACCAAGTATGGTAGTGTTCAGCTTTTCCGTCCAGATGAGAATGCTAAACGCCTGCAACGCACATGCGATCGTCTCTTGATGCCACAAGTTTCAACTGAAATGTTTGTGGAAGCTTGTAAGGCTGTTGTCCGCGCCAATGAAGAATATGTACCGCCATATGGAACAGGGGGAACTCTCTACCTTCGTCCCCTTTTGATTGGTATCGGAGATATCATCGGGGTAAAACCAGCAGAGGAGTATATTTTTACGATTTTTGCTATGCCAGTTGGAAACTACTTCAAGGGTGGTTTGGTTCCAACCAACTTCTTGATCCAAGACGAATATGACCGCGCAGCTCCACATGGTACGGGTGCGGCCAAGGTCGGTGGTAACTACGCAGCTAGTCTCCTACCAGGTAAGATGGCTAAGTCTCGTAACTTTTCAGACGTTATCTACCTAGATCCGTCAACTCATACCAAAATTGAAGAAGTCGGATCAGCCAACTTCTTTGGAATTACAGCAAACAATGAATTTGTGACTCCGCTTAGCCCATCCATTCTCCCATCCATTACCAAATATTCCCTGCTTTACTTGGCAGAGCATCGCTTGGGCTTGACGCCAATTGAAGGTGACGTTCCGATTGATAACTTGGATCGCTTTGTTGAAGCAGGAGCTTGTGGTACGGCAGCAGTTATCTCGCCAATTGGAGGAATCCAGCATGGCGATGATTTCCATGTATTCTATAGCGAGACAGAAGTCGGACCAGTGACTCGCAGACTCTACGATGAGCTGACTGGTATCCAATTTGGTGATGTAGAAGCTCCAGAAGGTTGGATTGTAAAAGTAGACGAATAACTTTAAGAGCCTTTCGAGGCTCTTTTTATTGAGGAAATCACTTGCCAGCTTTGCTATTTTTGTGTAAAATAGAAACTTGAAAGAGGTAGAAGAATGAGTAAAAAAGATAAAAAAATTGAGATTCAGATTGCGGATAGTAAGGTGAAGCTTGGCGCGGATCAATTTGATGGCTACACCCTTTCTATTGGGAAAAAAGTCATTGGCGAGATTGCTGAGTTTGACGGCCAATTTGCTATTATCAAAAATGGCAATGTTGAAAGTTTATATAAAAAGCTTGAAAAAGCAGTGGAAACTTTGATTGAAACCTACAATTTAGGAAAATAAGGGCTTGCGCTTTTATTAGATTAATGATATAATTGATATCGTTGATTGTCGGAGAGATAGCGAAGAGGCTAAACGCGGCGGACTGTAAATCCGCTCCTTCGGGTTCGGGGGTTCGAATCCCTCTCTCTCCATTTCATCATTGGGGTATAGCCAAGCGGTAAGGCAAGGGACTTTGACTCCCTCATGCGTTGGTTCGAATCCAGCTACCCCAGTTCTTAGGTAATATATCAGATAAAGGATAAAATATCGTCGGATATTTTATTTCTTTATAGGGTGGAAAACGGTAAAAGATAAATCAATGTCGTTTGCGGGTGCTTAGGAAAATAATTATAAGTATGTCAAGTAGTATACTTGATTGTTGGAGGATTTTTTTAGATGAATGAATTTGAAGATTTGCTAAACAGTGTTAGCCAAGTCGAGCCAGGTGATGTCGTTACTGCTGAAGTATTGACAGTGGATGCTAACCAAGCTAATGTTGCCATTGCTGGTACTGGTGTTGAAGGGGTTTTGACTCTGCGTGAGTTGACAAATGATCGTGATGCTGACATCAATGACTTTGTGAAACCAGGTGACACACTTGAATTGCTTGTTCTTCGTCAAGTAGTAGGTAAAGATACAGACACAGTTACTTACCTAGTATCTAAAAAACGTTTAGAAGCTCGCAAAGCATGGGACAAATTGGTTGGTCGTGAAGAAGAAGTTGTTACTGTTAAGGGCACTCGTGCTGTTAAAGGTGGACTTTCTGTTGAGTTTGAAGGACTTCGTGGATTTATTCCAGCTTCAATGCTCGATACTCGTTTCGTTCGCAACACTGAACGTTTTGTAGGTCAAGAATTTGATGCTAAGATCAAAGAAGTAGATCCAAAAGAAAACCGCTTCATCCTTTCACGTCGTGAAGTTGTTGAAGCAGAAGCTGCAGCAGCGCGTGCAGAAGTATTTGGTAAATTGAATGTTGGTGATGTTGTGACTGGTAAAGTTGCTCGCATCACAAGCTTCGGTGCTTTCATTGACCTTGGTGGTGTTGATGGTTTGGTTCACTTGACTGAACTTTCTCATGAGCGCAACGTTTCACCAAAATCTGTTGTTTCAGTTGGTGACGAAATCGAAGTGAAAGTTCTTGATTTGAACGAAGAAGAAGGCCGCGTGTCACTTTCACTTAAAGCTACAACTCCTGGACCATGGGATGGTGTTGAACAAAAACTTGCTGCTGGCGATGTAGTTGAAGGTACAGTAAAACGTTTGACTGACTTCGGTGCTTTCGTTGAAGTATTGCCAGGTATCGACGGACTTGTTCACATCTCACAAATTTCACACAAACGTGTTGAAAATCCAAAAGATGCTCTTAAAGTTGGTCAAGAAGTAACTGTTAAAGTTCTTGAAGTGAATGCTGCTGCTGAGCGTGTATCACTTTCTATCAAGGCTCTTGAAGAGCGTCCAGCTCAAGAAGAAGGCCAAAAAGAAGAAAAACGTCAATCTCGTCCACGTCGTCCACGTCGTCAAGAAAAACGTGACTTCGAGCTTCCAGAAACTCAAACTGGTTTCTCAATGGCTGATCTTTTCGGTGATATCGAATTGTAATTTACTTAAGAAGAGGCTGAGTTTCTCAGCTTCTTTTTTCGTCTTTTCAAGTGGGACTTTGTATCCGAGTCATTTATTGCGATACTTGCTCTTTATGCATATTCAGTTTTATTTAAGCGAAAGATGCTAGACTAAATCTCTCGTGCATTCTATGAGAAAGGAGGCTGCCGTGAAGTTTATTTTCAATTCTATTAGATTCATAGTTAGCTTGGTTTGGCGGCTCATCTGGGGGCTTATTTGGTCTGTGGCACTCAGTTTTCTTGTTCTTGTAGGTGTTTTTTATTTTACTACTTCGACAGAGACGGGGGCAGAGGGATTATCGCAGGCTCTTCGAACTACTGTTACTCAAGTGGATCAATTTTTAACGCATCAAGGACTTTCCACTGGTCTTCAGACTAGTGAGGGAATTCAGCCCAATCAGCTGACAGATGAGCATAAAGGGACGGGAGCTCGCTGGGAGAAGGCTGGTGCTACGGTATATATCGATACCACGAATGCAACTTTACGTTCAGCCTATCAGGAGGCTATTAATTCCTGGAACCAGACAGGAGCTTTCACCTTTCAAATCATCAATGACAAAGAAGAAGCGGATATTGTTGCGACGGAGATGAATGACGGCAGTGTCAGTGCAGCTGGTGAGGCAGAGTCCAAGACCAACCTGCTGACCAATCGTTTCACCCATGTGACTGTTCGCCTTAATAGTTACTACTTGTTGGACAGACGCTATGGTTACTCTCATGAGCGGATTGTCAATACAGCAGCGCACGAATTGGGCCATGCTATCGGATTAGACCATAATGAGGAGGAATCAGTGATGCAGTCGGCAGGCTCATTTTATAGTATTCAGCCAGCAGATATCCAGGCTGTAAAAGACTTGTATCAATCATAAAGGTATGCTAAAAACGATTTTTAATTTTATTAGACGCTTCCCAGAGCAAGTTTTCCTCTTTCTTTTTAATTCAGGAATTTTTGCTTGGCTGTGGAAAAGCGGCAGCGATATTGCTAACCAGCTAGGCGTGACAGCAGCTTGGGAAGCTCATGTTCCAGCGCCTATTCAGGCCTTCTTTGGAGAGAATGTTGAGACCGTTCAAGGATTTTTCCAGCATTCGGCCATTATGTGGCTGATTGGTTCTATGATTATTCTTTGGATTGTTCGTTTTGTCAAAGGGATGATAAAGCTAAGTCTCTTTGTTTTGATTATTTTGCTGGGCATTTATCTGGTCATGCAAAATCAAGAAGTTCTAGGGAGTTTTCTGTAAACTACAAGCAATTTATAGAAGAAAATTCTTCTAATACGAAGAGACTTAATTGAGCGAGAGCAAGTCTTTTATAGCAAATTCAGAGCAAGCTTTCCGAGAAGTTTTTAGGAAGTCTTTCACTGTTTGCTCTTGGTTCCTACTTTTATCTAAAATCGAGGATTCAAGCTTGAAAAAGCTTGATGAGCGTTGGTCATGCTTAGTAAAAAAAGGCTTTTAAAAAATATTTTAAAAAAAGCAAAAGAAAGGGTTTACATTCACGTTTTGATATGCTATAATGAAACCACAAATTGAATAGGGTGAGCGTTACTAAGTTGGATTAGGCGTGACCGCAAATGAATTGGAAGAGGCAAGTGCTCTTGTATTTTCCGTTTATTTGCGGTCATTTTTATTTCACGAAAACCCAAGAAAATGATAAGGAGGGAACTATGTATCGAATCATACTTCCTATGAATAACAATGTTGCTCTAGCCAAACATGAAAATGGTGAAGAGGTTGTTCTGATTGGTAGTGGGATAGCATTCAATAAGAAAAAGGGTGATCCTGTTCTGGAAAGTAAGATTGAGAAAGTCTTTCGTATGAGAACGGAAGAGTCCAAGGAAAACTTTGTGGCCTTGCTCAAAGATGTTCCACTGGACTTTATCACAGTGACCTATGATGTGATTGACACGCTTTCCAAGAAATACCATTACCCAGTCCAGGAGTATATCTATGTCACACTGACGGACCATATCTACTGTTCTTATCAAGCGCTTCAGCAGGGGCGGTACAAGAGCAGTGACCTGCCAGATGCTTCAGGTAAATATCCCATTCCTTATCAAATTGCACAAGAAGCAGTGGCTATTTATCGGGAACGACTCTTAGAAGCCTTTCCGGAGGATGAAATAAATAGAATTGCTTATCACTTTATCAATGCAGAAGGGGTCTCCAATCCAGCAGGCCAGGGTTATTTGGATCAGCGGAAGGAAATTCTAGCTGCTGTAGAAGAAGAGCTAAGAAAACAGGGAATAAAAAGAACATCGGATAATAGCAACTTCTATGATCGGTTTATGATTCATCTCAATTACTTCTTAGATTACTTAGACAGAAGCCGAGATGATAATGTTTCACTGTTAGAAATGGAAAGTCAGATTAAACTGACCTATCCTCAAGCCTATCAAATTGGAACCAGCCTCTATGATATTATTGCCCAGAAAACTGGAATAGATTTGTATCATAGTGAGCGAGTTTATCTGGTCTTACATATTCAACGATTACTATAAGGAACATTAAATGGAGGATCTATCATGAATAGAGAAGAAGTAACATTACTTGGTTTTGAAATCGTAGCCTACGCGGGCGATGCTCGTTCCAAGTTGCTGGAAGCATTAAATGCAGCGCAGTCTGGAGAATTTGCCCGCGCTGAAAGTTTGGTGGAAGAAGCAAATGCTTGTATTGTCGAAGCGCACCATGCTCAGACCAGCCTTTTGACCAAAGAAGCTGCTGGTGAGGATTTGGCCTATAGCGTGACCATGATGCATGGTCAAGACCACCTGATGACAACCTTGTTGCTCAAGGATTTGATGAAACACATGATTGAACTATATAAAAGAGGAGTAAAATAATGAACAAACTCATTGGACTTATTGAGAAAGGGAAGCCTTTCTTTGAGAAGATTTCTAGGAATATTTATCTTCGTGCTATTCGGGATGGCTTTATCGCTGGTATGCCAGTTATCCTCTTCTCATCTATCTTTATCTTGATTGCCTATGTGCCAAATGCATGGGGCTTCCATTGGTCTAAGGACATTGAAACTTTCTTAATGACCCCTTATAGCTATTCAATGGGGATTCTTGCTTTCTTTGTGGGCGGGACCACTGCAAAGGCTTTGACGGACTCTGTCAATCGCAGCCTGCCTGCGACCAACCAGATTAACTTCTTATCTACTATGCTGGCTTCTATGGTCGGCTTCCTCCTCATGGCCGCTGAGCCTGCCAAGGATGGTGGTTTCCTGACAGCCTTTATGGGAACAAAAGGTCTTTTGACAGCTTTCATCGCAGCCTTTGTGACCGTTAATGTCTACAAAGTTTGTGTGAAAAATAATGTCACCATTCGTATGCCAGAAGAAGTTCCACCCAATATCTCGCAAGTATTTAAAGACTTGATTCCATTTACTGTATCAGTTGTTCTGCTCTATGGTTTGGAACTGCTTGTTAAAGCAAGTCTGGGAGTAACCGTTGCAGAATCTATCGGAACGCTTCTTGCTCCACTCTTCTCAGCGGCAGATGGCTATCTGGGAATCACTCTTATCTTTGGTGCTTATGCCTTCTTCTGGTTCGTGGGAATTCACGGTCCGTCTATCGTTGAGCCTGCCATTGCTGCTATTACTTATGCCAATATCGATGCCAACTTGGCTCTAGTTCAAGCTGGTCAACATGCGGATAAGGTTATTACTTCTGGTACTCAAATGTTCATCGTTACTATGGGTGGTACTGGTGCGACCTTGATTGTTCCTTTCCTCTTCATGTGGATCTGTAAGTCTGAGCGTAACCGTGCAATTGGACGGGCATCTGTTGTCCCAACCTTCTTTGGTGTTAATGAGCCTATTCTCTTTGGTGCTCCAATCGTACTGAATCCGATTTTCTTTATTCCATTTATCTTTGCACCTATCGCAAACGTATGGATTTTCAAATTCTTTGTTGATACCTTAAACATGAACTCCTTCTCAGCCAACCTTCCTTGGGTGACACCTGGACCTCTGGGAATTGTGCTAGGTACCAACTTCCAGCTTCTGTCCTTTGTTCTTGCAGCCCTTCTTGTCGTAGTGGATGTGGTTATTTACTATCCATTTGTCAAGGTTTATGACGAACAAATCTTAGAAGAAGAACGTTCTGGCAAAGCCAACGATGCTCTTAAAGAAAAAGTAGCTGCTAACTTTAACACTGCTAAAGCGGACGCTATCCTTGAAAAAGCAGGAGTGGATGAAGAAGCTCCAGCGCAAAACAATATTAGCGAAGAAACCAATGTTCTGGTGCTCTGTGCAGGTGGTGGTACTAGTGGATTGCTGGCCAACGCTTTGAATAAAGCAGCAGCTGAATACAATGTTCCTGTCAAAGCAGCAGCGGGTGGCTACGGTGCTCACCGTGAAATGCTGCCTGAGTTTGACCTGGTTATCTTGGCCCCCCAAGTTGCCTCCAACTTTGAAGACATGAAGGCGGAAACTGATAAATTGGGTATCAAGCTGGCTAAGACTGAAGGCGGCCAATACATCAAACTAACCCGTGATGGTAAAGGGGCGCTTGCCTTCGTTCAGGAGCAATTTAACAACTAAATCTGTTTATTTGAGATGAAGCAACTTGATAGAGAGTGGGACAAAAGTCCTAGCCTCTCAATTGTCTTTGGATTGTCGAGCAAGACGCAGTGGTTGAGTGGTCTCTACTACGCTGATTTCATCAGCTTTTATAGCCCTACTCAACTGTGCGGAGGTGGGACGACGAAATCGAATTCTAACGAATTACCGATTTCTGTCCCACTCTCCAAATGTTATTGAAAGGAAAATAAGATGACAAAAAGCTTACCTAAAGATTTTATTTTCGGTGGTGCAACAGCAGCCTATCAAGCTGAGGGAGCAACCCATACAGATGGCAAAGGACCTGTTGCCTGGGATAAGTACCTAGAGGATAACTACTGGTACACGGCAGAACCTGCCAGTGACTTTTACCACAAATACCCTGTGGATCTGAAATTGGCTGAAGAGTATGGTGTCAATGGTATTCGGATTTCCATTGCCTGGTCACGGATTTTCCCGACGGGCTATGGCGAGGTCAATCCAAAAGGTGTGGAATTTTACCATAATCTTTTCGCAGAATGCCACAAGCGTCGTGTAGAACCTTTTGTGACCCTTCACCACTTTGATACACCAGAGGCTCTTCATTCAAATGGAGATTTCCTCAATCGGGAAAATATTGAGCACTTTGTGGACTATGCGGCTTTCTGTTTTGAAGAATTTCCAGAAGTTCGCTATTGGACGACTTTCAATGAAATTGGTCCCATTGGTGATGGTCAGTACTTAGTTGGGAAATTCCCTCCGGGTATCCAGTATGACTTGGCCAAGGTTTTCCAATCTCATCACAACATGATGGTCTCCCATGCCCGTGCTGTTAAGCTCTATAAGGACAAGGGCTACAAGGGTGAAATCGGTGTCGTTCATGCACTTCCTACAAAATATCCTTACGATCCAGAAAATCCAGCAGATGTCAGAGCAGCAGAGTTGGAAGATATTATCCATAACAAGTTTATCCTAGATGCGACTTATCTGGGGCACTATTCAGATGTAACTCTGGCAGGGGTGAATCATATCCTTAAGGTCAATGGTGGCCAGCTGGATCTGCGAGATGAAGACTTTGCGGCTTTAGAAGTAGCCAAAGACCTCAATGACTTCCTCGGCATCAACTACTATATGAGTGATTGGATGCGCGACTTTGATGGTGAAACAGAAATTATCCATAATGGAAAAGGCGAAAAGGGAAGCTCTAAGTACCAGATTAAGGGAGTAGGGCGCAGAGAATCTCCAACCCATATTCCGAAAACTGATTGGGATTGGATTATCTATCCGCAAGGCCTCTATGACCAGATCATGCGGATTAAGAAAGATTATCCAAACTACAAGAAGATTTATATCACAGAAAATGGTCTGGGTTATAAAGATGAATTTGTGGACAATACGGTTTACGACGATGCTCGGATTGACTACGTCAAGCAGCATTTGGAAGTTTTATCCGATGCGATTGCGGACGGGGCTAATGTTAAGGGCTACTTTATCTGGTCTCTGATGGATGTCTTTTCTTGGTCTAACGGTTATGAAAAACGCTACGGCTTATTCTACGTAGACTTTGAAACGCAGGAACGATATCCGAAGAAATCCGCTCACTGGTATAAGAAACTAGCTGAAACACAAATCATTGAATAAAAAATAAAGCCGTTAGAGTTGAGCTCTTTCGGCTTTTTTGGGCATGCTAATCCATAGAAGTCTGATTTGATGGTATTCAATCGCTAGACAGGATATTCTGGTCTGAGTGCTTGCGGAAAAATTTAAAATTCTCCTTTGAATTGGCTTGAGAGATAGACAGTTTGGATTTCATTTTTTATGACAGCCAATGGCTCTGTACTTGGAAATCTGCTATAATGGTTTTATGATTATTTTACAAGCAAACAAGATTGAACGCTCTTTTGCAGGGGAGCTACTTTTTGATAATATCAACCTGCAGGTGGATGAGAGTGACCGGATTGCACTGGTCGGTAAAAATGGAGCTGGGAAGTCAACCCTGCTCAAGATTTTGGTGCGCGAGGAAGAGCCTACTTCTGGTCAGATCAATAAAAAACGAGACCTATCTCTGTCCTATCTGGCTCAGGACAGTCGCTTTGAGTCGGAGAATACCATCTACGACGAGATGCTGCTGGTCTTTGATAGTCTGCGTCAGCAAGAAAAACGCTTGCGGCAGATGGAGCTGCAAATGGGAGAGTTATCAGGAGAAGAGCTGACGGCTCTCATGACCCAGTACGACCAGCTGTCCGAGGACTTTCGCCAGAAGGGTGGTTTTACCTACGAGGCCGATATTCGAGCTATTTTGGATGGTTTCAAGTTTGACCAGTCCATGTGGCAGATGAAGATTTCTGAGCTTTCAGGCGGGCAGAATACCCGTCTGGCTCTGGCCAAGATGCTTTTAGAGAAGCCAGAGCTGTTGGTACTGGACGAGCCGACTAACCACTTGGATATCGAGACCATTGCTTGGCTAGAAAATTATTTGGTAAATTATAAAGGTGCTCTCATCATCGTCAGCCACGACCGCTATTTCCTAGACAAGGTTGCGACCATCACGCTGGACTTGACCAAGCATTCCTTGGATCGCTATGTGGGCAATTACTCCGGTTTCGTGATCCAAAAGGAGCAGAAGCTAGCCACTGAAGCCAAGAACTATGAAAAGCAACAGAAAGAAATCGCTGCGCTGGAGGACTTTGTTAATCGCAATCTAGTCCGGGCCTCCACAACCAAACGGGCTCAGTCCCGCCGTAAGCAACTGGAAAAGATGGAGCGTTTGGACAAACCAGAAATCGGCAGCCGCTCGGCCAATATGACTTTCAGATCTGATAAGGTTTCTGGAAATGTTGTGCTGACCTTGGAAGATGCAGCTATTGGCTACGGAGAGGAAGTCCTGTCGGAGCCGATTAACCTTGACATTCGTAAGTTCAATGCGGTAGCTATTGTCGGGCCAAATGGGATTGGAAAGACGACCTTGATTAAATCACTAATCGGTCAAGTTCCTTTCATCAGAGGCAAGGAGCAGCTGGGAGCTAATGTGGAAGTAGGCTACTATGACCAGACCCAGAGCAAACTGACTGCCAGCAATACGGTTCTTGATGAGCTATGGAATGACTTCAAGCTGACGCCAGAGGTCGAGATTCGCAATCGCTTAGGCGCTTTCCTCTTCTCGGGAGATGATGTCAAGAAGTCTGTCGGCATGCTGTCGGGTGGAGAGCGGGCGCGGCTGCTCCTAGCCAAGCTGTCTATGGAAAATAACAACTTCCTCATCCTAGACGAGCCGACCAACCACCTGGACATTGACAGTAAGGAAGTGCTGGAAAATGCCCTAATTGACTTTGACGGCACCCTGCTCTTTGTCAGTCATGACCGTTACTTTATCAATCGTGTAGCCACCCAGATTATCGAGCTCTCTGAGACGGGCTCTACCCTTTATCTGGGTGATTATGACTACTATCTGGAGAAAAAGGCAGAGCAGGAAGCCTTGCGTGAGGAGACGGAGCAGGTTGATTTTGACAAGCTTGTCCCTGCCAATGACTATCAGCTCCAAAAGGAAAACCAGAAAGAACAGCGTCGGCTGGCCCGCCGCTTAGAGCAATTGGAAGCGCAAATCGAGGACTTGGACAGTCAAATCAGTCAGCTTCAGGAAGCTATGCAGGCTACTAATGATGCCAATGAACTCATGGAGAGACAGCAGCAAATCGACCAGTTGACCGCCGCCCAAGAAGAAGCCATGCTAGAATGGGAAGAACTGGCGGAGAAGGTGTAGGAGTATGCAGTTTCTGTGAGAAATGAGCTTCTTAGAGCTCAGAATGCTTAATTCACATGTGAAATCAGCCAAAAAGAAAAAAGTGAATGTTTATATATTAAATCTTTCGTTTTTGTAGAAAAAATTTGATTTTTCCTGAAGACTCATCTCGCTTAGAGTAAGTTTTAAACTTTCTCATGCGTGCTGAGTCCTTTTTAGGAGATACTGCTAAGGCTGTTTCGAGCGGGTGGAAATCTATGACATATGGGTTTGGAGATTAAAAATGAAAAAGAAATCGATTTTTAAAGCAAGTTTTGAAGAGAGTTTAAATCTGGAAGATGATGGTTTTTTACAGTATCTATTGAAGGAGCAAGATAAAAAAGTGTCCAAACCTCCAAGGAATGTATTTGATTATTTCAAAAACTCTCTTTTGTATGGTATATTGACACTCATTTTCCCGATTGGATTCAACTTTTTATTATTAGCTTTTTCAACAATGCTTTATAGTAGTGACCCCAAAGATTTAGCCTTACCCATTTCTAATTATAATTTTTTAACGGCTCATGTTTATGTAATCGGGTTACTTATATGGCTTCTCTTCGTTCTAATTGGTAAATTTATCAAACCATTTTTTATCCTTCCATATAGGACTCATTTTCATGTCATAACGTTTTTGATTTGGTTTGTCATAGAGTTCGACCTCGCTGTTCTTGGTTTAGTATTGCCTTTTCTAAAAATTTTAGGAATTTTTCTTCTTGTTTGTGTTCTTTTAGCCTTAATTTATTGGATGTTAAGGATAGAACTTAGAAGTTTGGCAAAACGGATGTATGGAGAAGGTCAGTCCCCCACCTTACTTGATAAAATTGCTAGAGGCCTTGCTATATATGGAGTAGGGGTATTAGGATTGGGTGTGATTGTTAATTCTATTTTTAAAGCTTTTTCTATTAGTTTTTCACCTTCCGTAACTGTTTTTGGTCTCTTCATATGTTGGATTTTGTTAAACATTGGTTTAATTGCAATGCTTATTTTTATGGAATTTCCTTATTTCCTTTATGCTTACTATAAATGGAAATATCCTGAAGAATACCGCGAGTGGGAAGGGAAAACAGTAGAAGAATGGTATGGCTTGAGATATTTGAAAGAGCACTCAGAATTAGTAGAAAAGAAGATTGAGAATTAAACTTATGACAAAAAAGTCACTATTTACAGCCAGTTTTGAAGAGAGTTTAAATCTATTAGATGATGCTCCACTTCAGTATTCAAAGAAAGAGTATTATGAACATTTAGGAAAGGGATTACATAATGGAATTCCAAGTATTGGTTTCAGAATTAAGAATATTCTCTTTAGTATTTTCTTTGTTTTTGGTGGAAATTTTCTTTTAGCAATTTTCGCTAATTCTTTGAACAATGCGGATCCTAAAGATCTTACATTACCCATTTACAAACCGCAACTATTGACACCTGAAATTTTCTTGATTGGGTCGTTTATTTGGCTTGCGTTGATTATAGTTGGAAAAATTTTTCGAGAGCCATTTATCCGTCCATATAGACATCGTTTTCATATTTTAACCTATTTAATTTGGTTGGCTATAGAGTTTAATTTATTTGGAATAACAGTAGCTTTACCGACTCTCACATTAGTTGGTATCGCTGGTATCTATTTTCTCATATTTGTTCTTGCTTTGTTCTTTATTCGTACCGAGAGAAGAAGTTTAAAAAATCGTTTCTTTGGTGAGGTGAGCGAGAATACTCTACTTGATAGAGTGCTGCGTTATATTGCTTTGTATGGTTCTGGAGTGCTAGGGATTGCTGTAATTTTAAAGATAATTTTATCCAATACTGGAATAGTTGTTTCGCCTCATTTAACTTTATTAGGATTATTGTTGGTATGGATAGGATCGGATATCGCTCTTTTGGCAATGATAGTATTTATGGAGTTTCCTTACTTTCTAGAAGGCTATTACAAATGGAAATACCCCGAAGAATACCGCGAGTGGGAAGGCAAATCAGTGGAAGAATGGTATGGAAAAAAATATTTAAAAAAGCACAAGGAGTTATTGAAAAATAGGTAAAAAGAACGATTGGTGCGGATATAGAGATAAGTGAACAGAGTTTTTAGCAGAACAGCAATTAAAGGAATTTAAGTGGTAAGCAAATGGAAGATTTAGGCAAAGTTTTTCGTGATTTTCGTTTAAATGGGCATTATTCTTTGAAGGAAGCGGCGGGTCAGGTTTGCTCGACCTCTCAGCTGTCTCGTTTTGAGCTGGGAGAGTCGGACATGACCCTCTCGAAATTTTTAGATCTCTTGGATAATATTCATGTGACACTTGAGAATTTTATGGAAAAGGCAAGGAATTTCCAGCAGCATGAGCACGTGGCCATGATGGGTAAGATTATCCCTCTTTACTACTCAAATGACATCAAGGGATTTCAAGACTTGCAAGCGGAGCAGTTGGAAAAGGCCAAGGCCAGCAGTGCGCCTCTTTACTATGAGCTGAATTGGATTTTGATGCAGGGCTTGATTTGTCAGCGAGACAGCCAGTTTCGCATGAGGAAAGAGGATTTAGATAAGGTGGCTGATTATCTTTTCCAAGTGGAAGACTGGACTATGTATGAGCTGATTCTCTTTGGCAATCTCTATAGCTTTTATGATGTGGACTATGTCTACCGTTTGGGCAAGGAAGTCATGGAGCGGGAGGACTACTACAAAGAAATCGGTCGCCATAAGAGACTAGTCTTGATTCTAGCTCTCAATTGTTACCAGCACTGTTTGGAAAGTCGTTCTTTTGATAAGGCTAGTTATTTTGAGGCTTACGTAGAGAAAATTATTGGCAAAGGCATCAAACTCTATGAACGCAATGTGTTCCTCTATCTCAAAGGTTTTGCGGCTTATCAGAAGGGAAAGAAGAAGCAGGGAATCACGCAAATGCAGGAAGCCATGCACATCTTTGAAGTGCTGAATTTACCTGAGCAAGTCGCCTATTATCAAGAGCATTTCGATAAGTTTGTAAAAGCATAATTTCCCAAATATGGGAAAAATAAAGAACCTCCCTCCATTCCTGATACAATAGTTTCAGAAATGGAAGGAGGTATTTTTATGAATCGACAGGCGGCGCAGCTGATTACACGGGCTGCTATTAATAAAATTGGAAATATGCTTTATGACTATGGGAATAGCATCTGGCTTGCTTCTTTGGGAGCTCTGGGACAGACGGTCTTGGGCATTTATCAGATATCGGAGCTAGTCACTTCTATCTTATTTAATCCTTTGGGTGGGGCCATTACGGACCGCTTTTCCAGACGTAAGGTGCTGATGGTAACGGATTTGATTTGTGCCGGTCTTTGTTTGCTGATTTCTTTTATCTCTAATGATCAGCTCATGATTGGAGCGCTGATTTTTGCTAATGTGGTTCAGGCTATAGCCTTTGCCTTTTCTCGGCCAGCTAATAAGTCTTATATTACCGAAATTGTGGACAAGGAAGACATCGTAGCCTACAATTCTCATCTGGAACTGGCCTTGCAGGTCATCAGTGTCTCAGCTCCAGTTTTGTCTTTTATTGTGATGCAGTATGCAAATCTGCGTGTGACCCTTCAGCTGGATGCGCTGAGCTTCTTTCTGGCCTTTGCCTTAGTTTACTTTCTGCCTAATCATGAGCCAAGCAAGCAGCAGTTTCCCATTAATCTTGGAAATATCCTGATTGATATCAAGGAAGGCTTAGTTTATATCCGTCAGCAAAAGGAAATCTTCTTTCTACTCTTGGTAGCTTCTGCAGTCAATTTTTTCTTTGCGGCCTTTAATTACCTATTGCCTTTTACCAATCAGCTTTACGGTAAGACCGGCTCTTATGCGACCATTCTGAGTTTGGGTGCTATAGGCTCAATCATTGGAGCTATTCTAGCCAGCAAGGTCAAGGCCAGTATGGGCAACTTACTTGTAGCCCTGCTATTGACTGGTGTCGGGGTAGCAGTCATGGGCCTCTCTGCCTTGATACCAGTTCATCCATATTTTTCTTATTCTGGTAATCTTATCTGCGAGCTCTTTATGACTGTGTTCAACATTCATTTCTTCAGCCAGGTTCAGACCAAGGTGGATAAGCAGTATCTAGGCCGCGTTTTCTCAACGATTTACACGCTGGCAATTCTTTTCATGCCTCCTGCGACTTTTCTGATGACGCTGCTGCCAAGTGTCCGCACCCTTTCCTTTCTTCTGATTGGTTTCGGAGTGATGGGACTGGCTTTGATTTCCTACCTTTATCAAAAGAAAATAGAACAAACTAGGTTGGAGTGATTTCCAACCTAGTTTAATGTTTTGTCTTGCAAATCTTCAACTGAGAATTTTTAAATTCATTACCAGCCTAATTTGGCTTAGAACTTTATTTCCAAGCTACTAGTCCAATTGGCTGATAAATTAGTAGTGCGAAGTGTTTGAATCGCTTGTAGAAGAATTTTTTCCATTGGAATGTATATATAATCATTGTTCCTTGCTAGTAAAAGTAGTATGATGAAGTATAAGTAAAATTAATGGAGTGAGGAATGAAAGATTTTCATTTTGATGCGATTTCAGCATTTGAAAACTATAAAATTGAGGAGGCCAAAGATGGCCATGTTTTAGTAACCACAGAGGTCGTCCCCTCTTCTCTGAACTATTATGGCAATGCACATGGAGGCTACTTGTTTACCTTGTGCGATCAGATAAGTGGTTTGGTTGTCATTTCACAAGGAGCTGACGCTGTGACCTTGCAATCTTCCATCAACTATCTTAAAGCGGCTAAACTAGGCGATACTCTGAGCATTGAGGGGAGCTGTATCCATACTGGCCGGACGACTAGAGTGGTGGATGTGGATATTGTCAACCAAGATGGAAAGAATGTCTGCAAGGGGACCTTTACCATGTTTGTCACTGGCGAAAGGGGCGAAAATGCACAAGTTAGAATATAAACATTATCTTTTTGACTTTTACGGAACACTAGTAGATATCCGAACTGACGAAGAGGATCCGACTTTATGGTTGTATCTTTCCCGCATCTATGCAGTATATGGAGCAGATTATCAGCCAGAAGACTTGAAAAAGAAGTATGGACAATTGGTAGTAGAGCAGGAAAACAAGATAGCTCAAGAGAAAGGCCTTGCCTATCCAGAGGTTGATTTGGTGGCGGTTTTCATTCAGCTTTTGCAGGAAGCTCCAACTAAGCATGAAACCCAGACTCCGCTTCCAGATGTGCAGGCTTGGGGAGAGCAGCTGGCCGTAACGTTTCGGAGTTTGTCCCGTCGTCAGCTCCATGCCTATCCCAATACCTTGAAAGTTTTAAAGGCTATTAAGGACCAGGGAGGCGATGTTATTTTGCTCTCTAATGCTCAAAAGGCTTTTACAATGCCAGAAATTGAATTGACGGGTTGTGCTGCTTATCTGGACAAAGTTTATATTTCTTCGGATTATCAGATCAAAAAACCACAAGCAGAATGGTTAGAACTCGTACTGGAGGAGAATCAGTTCAATCCAGAAGCTACGGTGATGGTTGGCAATGATTTTTCTACGGATATGGCTATTGCTCAAGCTGTTGGAATTGATAGCGTTTTGCTGAACACCTTTCCATACTCAGCTGCAGAGATAAATAAGCTTAATAAAATGCAGGCCAGAGTCATTACGGATATAGAAGAACTGCTGGAAAATAGGAAGTAAAAGATGTTACGAGGTCTTTGAATGATTTATTCACAGCCAAAACTGTGGATAACTCAGAGAAACATTACGATTTGATGAAAAATTGTGGATAACCTTTATTAATTTGCTTTCTTATGATATAATAGCCCATATAAATAAAAATAGAAGAGGTATGTGAAATGTCACGTAAACCATTTATCGCTGGTAACTGGAAAATGAACAAAAATCCAGAAGAAGCAAAAGCATTTGTTGAAGCAGTTGCGTCAAAACTTCCTTCATCAGACCTTGTTGAAGCAGGTATCGCAGCTCCTGCAGTTGATTTGACAACTGTTCTTGCTGCTGCAAAAGGTTCAAACCTTAAAGTTGCTGCTCAAAACTGCTACTTTGAAAATGCAGGTGCTTTCACTGGTGAAACAAGCCCACAAGTTTTGAAAGAAATCGGTACTGACTACGTTGTTATCGGTCACTCAGAACGCCGTGACTACTTCCATGAAACTGACGAAGATATCAACAAAAAAGCTAAAGCAATCTTTGCAAACGGTATGCTTCCAATCATCTGTTGTGGTGAAAGCCTTGAAACTTACGAAGCTGGTAAAGCTGCTGAATTCGTAGGTGCTCAAGTATCTGCTGCATTGGCTGGCTTGACAGCTGAACAAGTTGCTGCAACTGTTATCGCTTATGAGCCAATCTGGGCTATCGGTACTGGTAAATCAGCTTCACAAGACGACGCACAAAAAATGTGTAAAGTTGTTCGTGACGTTGTAGCTGCTGACTTTGGTCAAGAAGTTGCTGACAAAGTTCGCGTTCAATACGGTGGTTCAGTTAAACCTGAAAATGTTGCAGAATACATGGCTTGTCCAGATGTGGACGGAGCTCTTGTTGGTGGAGCATCACTTGAAGCAGAAAGCTTCCTAGCTCTTCTTGATTTTGTGAAATAAGAATAACAATAAATGGCTTGTTGCCTTAAAGGTGGCAAGCTTTTTAAAAGTTTGGAGATAAAAGGTGAAATCAAAGGAACTTATCTATTTAGCCAGTACTGCCATATTGCTAGCAGCAACGGCTAACGTGGTACAGGCAGAAGAAAATACTCCGACAACCACAGACCCTGAAGTAGCTAAGGCAGAACTTCAAGTAGAAAAGGATCATCAACCTCAGCAGGTATCCTTACCAGAAGCGGTATCCACAGATCGTCAAGTCAAACAAGAAAGCTCGGCCGCAAAATCTGAAGCTAGTACAGTATACAAGGCACCAGAAAATCTGGCACCTGCTGCTAGTCTGGTCAAGGAGAATGTGCCAGAAAATAAAGCGAGTGAACAAGCAAAGGCAGCTGCTTCTGAAGCGATTCAGAATCCAGTAAAGGCTGAGCAGACTTCCCCAGCGATCAGCGCCAATCCTGTATCTAAAAAAGGCAGCACTTCTTTTTATAATGCGGCTTCTTCAGCAGGACAAACAGCGCGTGGGAATTCACAAGCAGAAATCAAGGGCTCTACCTTTGTGGATGTGAGTAGTCATAACGGCCATATCAGCGTAGAAGACTATCGCCAATTAGCATCCAAAGGTGTTGGCGGTGTCGTTGTCAAACTGACAGAAGGAACCCACTATACTAATCCTTATGCTGAGTCTCAGGTTCGAAATGCGCAAGCAGCTGGTTTGCAAGTATCAACCTATGCCTTCTCGCACTATACAAATGATGCAGAAGCGAGAGCAGAGGCTCGTTACTATGCTGCTTTTGCTAATAAACTGTCCCTGCCTAAAAATACAGTCATGGTCAATGACATGGAAGACCCTAAAATGCAAACGGGGATCAACCAGCATACTCAGGCTTGGGCAGATGAAATGCGCAAGCAGGGATATGCAAATCTGATGTATTACACAAGTGCTAGCTGGGTTGACCAGAACAACCTACGCCACAAAGGTTCAATCAATACATCTCTCTTTGGCCTTGATAATTTTTGGATTGCTCAGTACCCAGCACCGAAGCTAAGTGCAAATGATGCTAAAAATTTGAAGTACAATAGCAGAGCAGGAGCTTGGCAATTTACTTCTCAAGCGCAACTGCTTTCTGGTAAGCATGTTTTTGACCAAAGTATTGACTACTCTGGTAGATTTACAGCTAGAGCTACTTTGGTTAAACAACCGCTGACAGGTAAGATTAGTATTCAAAATAATAATCCAAAAACTGGCACATTTGATGTTGTTGTTTCCGAAGTTTCCGCACCACATGGAGTTCAGGAAGTTAAACTTCCGACTTGGTCCAGTGAGCGTGGACAAGATGATATTGTTTGGTACACTGCAACGAAGCAAGCCAACGGGACTTATAAGCTGACAGTGAATGCTGCCAACCATAAAGGTTCTACGGGCGAATACAATGTTCATTTGTATTACGTTCAAGGTGACGGCAAGTTAGTCGGCGTCGGTGGTACAACGACTAAGGTTTCAGTTGCTAAGCCAGAAGGCAAGCTGACTATTGCCAACAATAATCCCAAGACCGGTACATTCGATGTGATTGTTTCTGAGGTTTCTAGCCCACAAGGGGTTCGTGAAGTCTTGCTTCCAACTTGGTCAAATGAGAATGATCAGGATGATATTATCTGGCACAAGGCTCAAAGACAGTCAGACGGTACATATAAATTTACCGTCCGTGCTAGCGAGCACAAGAATTCTGTCGGCGACTACAGTGTCCACTTGTACTATGTCCAAAACGATGGTAAGATGGTTGGTGTCGGTGGCACAACGACTAAGGTGTCCGTTGCGAAGCCAGAAGGCAAGCTGACTATTACCAACAACAATCCCAAGACGGGTACATTCGATGTGATCGTGTCCGAGGTTTCTAGCCCACAAGGGGTTCGTGAAGTCTTGCTTCCAACTTGGTCAAATGAGCAAGGTCAGGATGACATCATCTGGCACAAGGCACAGAAACAGTCAGATGGTACATATAAATTTACGGTTCGTGCTAGTGAGCATAAGAACTCTGTAGGTGACTACAGTGTCCACTTGTACTATGTCCAAAACGACGGCAAGTTAGTCGGCGTTGGTGGTACGACGACTAAGGTATCCGTTGCGAAACCAGAAGGCAAGCTGACTATTACCAACAACAATCCTAAGACTGGTACATTCGATGTGATCGTGTCCGAGGTTTCTAGTCCGCAAGGCGTTCGTGAAGTCTTGCTTCCGACTTGGTCAAATGAAAATGGTCAGGATGACATCATCTGGCACAAGGCACAGAAACAGTCAGACGGTACTTATAAATTCACCGTCCGTTCTAGCGAGCATAAGAACTCTGTAGGTGACTACAGTGTCCACTTGTACTATGTCCAAAATGACGGCAAGATGGTTGGTGTTGGTGGTACAACGACTAAGGTATCCGTTGCGAAACCAGAAGGCAAGCTGACTATTACCAACAATAATCCCAAGACCGGTACATTCGATGTGATCGTGTCCGAGGTTTCCAGCCCGCAAGGCGTTCGTGAAGTCTTACTTCCAACTTGGTCAAATGAACAAGGTCAGGATGACATCATCTGGCACAAGGCACAGAAACAGTCAGACGGTACATATAAATTCACGGTTCGAGCCAGCGAGCATAAGAATTCTGTCGGCGACTACAGCGTCCACTTGTACTATATTCAAAATGATGGCAAGTTGGTTGGTGTCGGTGGTACAACGACTAAGGTTAGTCTTGCTTCAGCTGCGAAACCAGAAGGCAAGTTGACTATTGCCAACAACAATCCCAAGACCGGTACATTCGATGTGATCGTGTCCGAGGTTTCTAGCCCCCAAGGTGTTCGTGAAGTACTGCTTCCAACTTGGTCAAATGAGAATGGTCAAGATGACATCATTTGGCACAAGGCACAAAGACAGTCAGACGGCACTTATAAATTCACCGTTCGTGCCAGTGAGCACAAAAACTCTGTCGGCGACTACAGTGTCCACTTGTACTATGTCCAAAACGACGGTAAGATGGTCGGTGTTGGTGGCACAACAACTAAGGTTTCCATTGCGACAGGGGAGAAACCACAGGGAAAAATCAGTATTCAAAATAAAAACAATGAAACTGGTGAATTTGATATCGTCGTTTCTGGTGTTGTAGCTCCAGAAGGTGTCAAAACTGTCTATTTGCCAACTTGGTCCAGTCAAAATGGACAAGATGATATTCAATGGTATACGGCGGAACGCCAAGCTGATGGTACTTATCGCAAGCATGTTTATGCAAGAGACCATAAAAATAGCCAAGGCGAGTACAATGTTCACCTATATTACTTGAACAATCGCAATCAGCTGCAAGGAGCTGGTGGAGAGAAGACCACGGTTTCTATCAAACATCCTCAATCGCCTAGCAATCAGCGTGATCGTGTTCTTGCAGCAGCAGCAGCGATGGTTGGCGTCAAGGGAGGCAGTGCTGAGCACCACCGTTTGGTCAATGACTATAATAGCGTTAGACCGCTACCAGTCGGTTATGCTGTAAAGAATTCAGATGACTGGTGCGACATTTTCACAACAGTTATTTTCCAAAGAGAAGGCTTGAGCGATCTCATCGGTCGCGAATGTGGTGTTGAGCGCCATATTCATATCTTTAAACGTCTAGGTATCTGGAATGAAGATGGTAATTCTACACCTAAAGCGGGCGATATTATCACCTTTAACTGGGATAAAGATACCCAGCAAAATGATGGCTGGGCTGATCATATCGGTATTGTCGAAAAAGTTGAAAATGGTATCATTCATACGATTGAAGGTAACAGTAACGACGAAGTTAAACGTAATACTTATCGTATTGGTCATGGAAATATCCGTGGTTTCGCGTCACCTCGTTATAGATAAACACAAAAAAACCAAGGGAAACCTTGGTTTTTTAACGTCTTAGCATTTTCTTTATGAGCTGAAGCAGCTTAAACTTGAGTGGGTTAGGATAATAACGGAAAGTCCCGATTTTTCGGACGATGAAGCCGTTGAAGTTCTGTTTGAAGCGCAGAACACCGTCAGAACCGTCGAAAATTCCCATAATACCGAGGAAATTATAAAATGGAATGCCTCTCTTGATGCTTTCGGTCATAACGTATTCCTGCAGCAGGGCTGGAGCGTAGAATTTGTTAAACTCAGGATAGGAGCCGCTGAAAAGATAGGTTGCTTCCTGGGGGGTGTAGATAAAGAGGCTGGCAGCCAAAACTTGGTCTTGGTCGCCGTACTTATCAATCAGTTCTTGGGCTTCTGCTTTGCGGGTTTCAAAGCTGTCAAACTGGCTGGAAAGCTCTCGCAGCTGATTTTGCTTCTTTTCAGACTGCGGATTTTTTTCCAAGTCTGCTTGCAGTTTCTGAATTTTCTGGCCCAGTTTATCTTGATCTTTTTGTAAGTTTTGGAGATAGTCCTGAAAGTTGAGACTGGCTGTCATAAAGTCCGCCTGTTGACCAAAGCTATCATAAAAATCTTGATAGTAGTCTAGTGGCTTGTCATCATATTCCCGCCGGTCAGAAGTAGCAGCTGTGATGTCTTTAAAAATGCTGAGTTGGTCACGTTCCAGTCTTTTTAGCTTGATACCAAAAGTATTAGCCTTTTTAACTGTCGCCTTGCCGTTTTTGCTGAAGGATTTGAGCAGGTCTTTCTCCGTCAGACCAGCTAAATCTTTGACATAATGCCAATCAGGCTCCCCGCCTGGATAGCCTGTCTGTAAGCCGTCAAAGGCAAAGCCCAAGTCAGTCAGTTGCTGGATAAGCTCGGCTTTTTCATCAGATGTGGGCTGGCCATTGCTGTCAAAGATCTGATAAGTCTCGTAGGGCTTGATGATCAGCTCTAGAGCGCCTTCTTTTTTAGCATAGGCCTGCAAAGCTTGATAGAAGGGGGTCAGGTATTGAGCATCAGTAGAGACAGGGCCGCAGTTGATTTCCATGTGAAGACCGCCAGTCATAGGCATGCTGTAGAGGACAGCAGACACCACTACCTGTCCCTGCGGGTCGGTGTAGCCGACATACTGGGTACTGAAGCCACGTTTGCTCAGCAGCTCTGCCATTTCTACGGTCTGCATAAAAGAACGTTGGGAGCTAGCTAAGGTATGCTGGATGAATTCTTCTTGGCTGAGAAGTTTAAAGGTCATAGGCTTCCTTTCTGTTAATGCTTGCTGCGCAGTTTCTTTCTGATAGTGTAGGCAAGATTGGAGAGATGATAGAGAGGATTGGTTGGCAGGTTAAACTCACCAGCGAATTCCTCAATGGTTGGATTGAACTTGGATTTAAAGCTGTAGAGACCGCCCTTGAGGTCGTTTTCGATTCCGCCCATATTTTGCCAATCTGCTCCGCGCTCAAAAGCGTGTCTAGCCGTTTCGTACCAAGTGATGATGGCAGGCTGATAACGACGGTATTCCTCATCCATTCCGGCATAGATATTTTCAGAGGTCTTGCCGTATTCTAAGACCAAGGTGCCAGACAGGGGAACGACAGCAGCCCCTTGACTGATTTTGTCCTGCAGAAAGTCAATCTCTTCTTGGAGGCGTTTTTGTTCTTGCTGGTTATTCTCAATCTTTCCGGGCTTGGTTTTCTCGGTAAATTTCTCTGCTTCCTTAAGTGTCTTGGTCAGCTGAGTCTGCAAGTCTTCCAAGCGTTCTTTTAGATCAATGCTGGATAAGGTGATGTAGGAGTGGTCAGGATAAGTGTCCAAGAGTTTTTGATAATAGTCTTTGCCGCGTAGGTGGATGTTTTTTCTATTTTCCGTTTTCTTCATCAGGGCTGAAAATTCATCCAGTAATTCTGCTCCGCCAAATTGGATTTGAATGTCTTTGTTACGGGCTGTACGAATAGCCTGTCGGGTACTCTTAGAAAGCAGCTCCTCGCTGAAATCTTCTTTATGGATATTGGCCTGCAAGCGAGGCTGGATGGTTTCATCCAGAGACTCAGTCCGTCCGACCCAGACAGCTCCTGCCTGCTGCAACTCTTGAATCAGTTCAACTGTCTCTGTATTGTCTTGCAATTCAGCACCCATCTTGCTTTCTGCCAGAAAGAGGCTGGGGTCAAACTTGACAAAGAGCGCTTTTTTCTCCTTGGCAAATTTCTTGAGCGACGCCAAAACAAAGGTCAGCAGCTCTTTGTCACCATAGTCCATGATGGGACCGCGCGGAATATAAAGCATGGTCATCCTCAAGGGCAGTGGTTTAATCAGGACACTGGCTGCAGCAACCAAATGGTCGTCTTTATAGAAGCCCAGACGTTCATTTCCCCAGTTATCCTTGATTTGAGCCCAGGCAGAACTCTGCAGAAGATTGGCCTGCGGATGAGCCGTGACAAAATCATCGTGTTCTTGAGCTGAAATTCCAATTTTGTAGCTAAACATTATTTTAAAACCCACTCTCTAATAGCGTGTGCTACGCCAGATTCTTCGTTCGACTTGGTGATGTATTTGGCGATTTTCTTGAGTTCCTCTCTGCCGTTTTCCATGACAACAGGAGAGCCGACTGCTTCTAGCATGGCGCGGTCGTTTTCTTCATCACCAATAGCCATGGTCTGCTCCTTGCTCAAGCCAAGTTTTTCAGCTAGATGGAGGATAGCAGCCCCTTTATTGACAGTTTTTTTGACAATTTCTAGATAGAAAGGAGCTGATTTAACTAGTGTATATTTTTCGGTTAATTCCGGTGGAAGCTTGGCAATGGCTGCGTCCAAAATTTCTGGCTCATCGACATACATGCACTTGACGATTTCTTTATCAGCCATTTCTTCAGGCGTACGATAGAAGATCGGCATGTTGACCAGATTGGACTCGTAAACAGTGTACTTGCCGATGTTGCGATTGGCCGTATAGATGCCGTCTTTTGTGATGGCATGCATGTGAACGCCTAATTTTCGCCCGAGCAGTTCGATATCCAGATAGTCGTCGTAGGTTAGTGTTTCTTTGATTAATTCTTGACCTGTAACAGTATCCTGCACCAGTCCGCCATTGAAAGTCACGACATAGTTGCCTGGCTGATTAAGCTTTAGCTCCTCGAGGAGTTTTTTAACACCTGCAATAGGACGGCCGGTCGCAATGACGATTTTGACGCCAGCAGCCTTGGCATCCTGAACAGCACTGAAGACTTCAGGCGTGATTTCTTTTTGGTTATTTACAAGGGTGCCGTCAATGTCAACGGCAACTAATTTGATAGACATATTATTCTCCGTAGGTAAATTGGTCGTTTTTGATATAGTGCATAAAGGTCTGGTTTTTTTCGCTGAAAAGTCCTGTATCTGCCAGCATTTCCTTGGGGAAGTAGAAGCGATTGTCGCCCTGTCTGGTGCCGGCCAGCGAATGGACGATAGGAGACAGGCTGGACAGTTCTGCTAAGCTGCCATCTTTTTGCAGAATCTCAATCTGGGTCCGGGGTTTTTCAACATCGGGCCTGTAGAAATCATAGGGCAAATCAAAATTACGATGGATAGCAGTATAGTAATCAGGGTCAAAGCCAACTTGTCCAACAAGGTCTCGCATGATATCCAAATGCGCTTCGTTCTCCTGGGAGAAGACGATAGACTTGAAGACCTTGCGGTTAATAAAACGCTGAGCCAAGTCAGATAAAATCTTGTCTGGACTCGTCATCCAAACTTGGAAATAGGTATTCATAACACCATCATCCAAGGCCAGATAATCCTGCAGGGTCACTCTGTTTTCAAAGAATGAAATGAGATTGGGCGATGACAGCGCAAAATAATCCTTCTGAGCCGGATAGAGAAACTTGGCCCGCTTGAGCAGATTTTGCAGCAGAACTTCCATAGCTCGACTGGCCGGGTGGAAATAAACCTGCATGTACATCTGGTAGCGGCTGACTACATAGTCTTCTACTGCATGCATGCCATTGCGCTTGAAGGCGATGCCGTTTTCTACTGGACAAATCACTCGTAAAATTCTGGTTAAGTCAAATTGCCCATAGGAAGCGCCGGTAAAGAAGGAATCTCGTAAGAGGTAGTCCATCCGATCCACATCAATCTGGCTGGAAATCAGCTGGACCACTTGCTTATTGGGGTAGGTATGGTTGATGACGCTAGCTACCTTTTCTGGAAAGTCCGGCGAAACCTGCACCAAGACCTGATGAATCTCTGTCTCAGGACTAGTGATGATTTGCCGCGTAATGTCCTCATGGTCGGTATCAAAGAGGCGTTCAAAAGTATGTGAATAAGCGCCATGTCCCAAGTCATGCAAAAGAGCAGCCGTCATGGTCAGCAGACTTTCGTGACTGTCCCAGACCTTGCTGTATTTTTCATTGAAAATCTTGGTGATACGTCGGGCAATCTCATAAGCTCCCAGACAATGCGAAAAACGGCTGTGCTCCCCGCCGTGGAAGGTATAGCCGGAAGTACCCAGCTGTTTGATGCGGCGCAGCCGTTGAAATTCTTTGGTATTGATTAAATCATAAATGACCTGATGATCCACATGCACATAATTATGGACAGGATCTCGAAATACTTTTTCAATCATAGTCCTATTATATCATAAATGCTCAGTGGACGAAATTCAAAGCCTGAAGTAGAAAGGAAGAATTCTCAAGAAATTTTTGGTAAAATAGAGGAAAGAAACAAGGAATGTGAGAAAATCATGAAAATTAGAATGAGAAATCAAATCAAATTAGATGAACAAATGGAGTTGATTGACCAGGTCTACGATGTAGAATGGACAAAAAAAGGAAGCAATAACTATTTGATTTATCAGAGCGAGGAGCAGGAAAAGGTCGTTCTGAAGTTTGATGAGGACAAGCTGACCATGACCCGCTTTTCTGAGCCTAAGACTATTCTTCATTTTATTAAGAATGGTCAGCATGTAGTATCCATCCCGACTCCGCTAGGAGCTCAACAGTTTGTGACAGACACTCAGCACTATCACTTAGATGCAGAAAATCAAGATTTGGAACTTCACTATGATTTGAAAAGGGCCGACGATGATCAGCTTTTTGCTTCCTATCAGATGAAAATCGAATGGACGGAAGAAAAGTTTGAAAAATAACAGCTCTGCCTTGAAAAATACAAAAATTTTGGTATAATAAATACACTCAAGGGAGTAGCTAACGGTTTTACCGTTACAAGGTCGTCAATACGAAAGAAATTTCCGGCCTTGTATGAAATAGCGAGACTTGTTAATCAACAGGTCTCTTTTTTGTTTATTTTGAAAGAGGCCCATCAAAAGGAGGAGACATTTTGTCAAAAGAACAAAAGCGCCAAGCTTTTTATACGCAAAGTCCTGAGGAAGTTTTGCAAGCAATGGAAGCTTCCAAACAAGGGTTGACCAGCAGCCAAGCCCAGCAACGTTTGTCGGACTACGGTCGCAATGAATTGGAAGAAGGAGAGAAAAAGACTCTCTTGATGAAATTCATTGAGCAGTTCAAGGACTTGATGATTATCATCTTGTTGGTAGCGGCTATCTTGTCTGTTGTGACGTCAGGTGGTGAGGATATTGCGGATGCTGTGATTATCTTAGCTGTTGTCATCATCAATGCTATCTTTGGTGTCTACCAAGAAGGTAAGGCTGAAGAAGCCATTGCGGCTCTCAAATCTATGTCCAGCCCAGCTGCGCGTGTCCTGCGTGATGGCCATGTCACAGAGGTTGATTCTAAGGATTTGGTGCCTGGCGATATCGTCAGACTGGAAGCCGGCGATGTTGTCCCAGCAGATATGCGACTGTTGGAAGCTAATTCCCTGAAGATCGAAGAAGCCGCTCTGACAGGTGAGTCTGTGCCAGTTGAGAAAGATTTGACTGTCGACGTAGCAGCAGATGCTGGTATTGGCGACCGTGTGAATATGGCCTTCCAAAACTCCAATGTCACTTACGGTCGAGGAGTAGGGGTTGTTGTCAATACAGGTATGTACACAGAAGTCGGTCATATCGCAGGCATGTTGCAAGATGCAGATGAGACTGATACGCCACTCAAGCAAAATCTCAATAGCCTGTCTAAGGTTCTGACCTATGCGATCCTAGTGATTGCTGCGGTGACCTTTGTAGTCGGTGTTTTCATTCAAGGAAAAGATCCGCTTGGTGAATTGATGACTTCGGTTGCTCTTGCAGTTGCAGCTATTCCAGAAGGTCTGCCTGCTATCGTTACTATCGTCTTGGCTTTGGGAACACAGGTTCTGGCTAAGCGAAATTCGATTGTCCGTAAGTTGCCAGCAGTAGAAACGCTTGGTTCAACTGAAATTATCGCTTCAGATAAGACCGGTACCCTGACCATGAATAAGATGACGGTCGAAAAAGTCTTTTATGACGGAGTTCTGAATGAAGCTGGACAAGATATTGAACTTGGCTTGGAACTGCCACTCTTACGTTCTGTTGTCTTAGCCAATGATACCAAGATTGACCAAGAAGGGAAGCTAATTGGTGACCCAACAGAAACAGCCTTCATCCAGTATGCTTTGGACAAGGGTTATGATGTCAAAGGATTTTTAGAGAAATATCCTCGTGTAGCTGAGCTGCCATTTGACTCAGACCGTAAGCTCATGTCTACTGTCCATCCATTGCCAGACGGGAAGTTCCTCGTGGCGGTCAAGGGAGCTCCTGACCAACTCTTGAAACGCTGTGTTGCCCGTGATAAGGCTGGAGCTATTGCGGCGATTGATGATGTTACTTCACAGTTGATCAAGTCTAATAACTCAGAAATGGCTCACCAAGCTCTGCGCGTGCTGGCTGGTGCCTACAAGATTATTGATGCAGTTCCAACCGACTTGACATCTGAAAATCTAGAAAATGATTTAATCTTTACAGGTTTAATCGGTATGATTGACCCTGAGCGTGCCGAAGCGGCAGAAGCCGTTCGTGTGGCTAAGGAAGCAGGAATCCGTCCAATCATGATCACAGGTGACCACCAAGACACAGCAGAAGCAATTGCTAAGCGTTTGGGAATCATTGAAGCTGGAGATACGGAAGACCATGTTTTGACTGGTGCTGAACTCAATGAACTTTTAGATGCAGAATTTGAAAAAGTGGTTGGTCAATACTCTGTCTATGCTCGGGTTTCTCCTGAACACAAGGTTCGTATCGTGAAAGCATGGCAAAACCAAGGTAAGGTCGTTGCCATGACAGGTGATGGTGTCAATGACGCACCAGCTCTGAAGACAGCCGATATCGGTATCGGTATGGGAATCACAGGTACAGAGGTTTCTAAGGGAGCTTCTGACATGATTCTGGCGGATGATAATTTTGCAACCATTATCGTTGCAGTCGAAGAAGGACGGAAGGTCTTCTCTAATATTCAAAAGACCATCCAGTATCTCCTTTCAGCTAATACAGCTGAAGTGCTGACTATTTTCTTGGCAACCCTCTTTGGATGGGATGTCTTGCAACCAGTTCATCTGCTTTGGATCAACTTGGTAACGGATACTTTCCCAGCTATCGCTCTTGGTGTTGAACCTGCCGAGCCAGGTGTCATGACTCACAAGCCTCGTGGTCGTAAGTCTAGCTTCTTCTCTGGTGGTGTCATGAGTTCCATCATCTATCAAGGATTGCTACAAGGTGCTCTCGTTCTATCCGTCTATGGCTATGCTATTGCTAATCCTGTACATATTGGTGATGTAAAAGCGATCCATGCGGATGCCCTTACCATGGCCTTTGCAACTCTTGGACTTATTCAGCTCTTCCATGCTTACAATGTGAAATCTGTTTACCAATCTATCTTTACAGTTGGTCCATTCAAGTCTAAGACTTTTAACTGGTCTATCCTGGTTTCTTTCATCCTATTGATTTCAACTATTGTAATTGATCCACTGGAAAAGATTTTCCATGTGACTAAGTTAGATGTGACTCAATGGGCTGTTGTCCTGATCGGCAGTTTCTCTATGATTATCATTGTTGAAATTGTGAAGTTCATCCAACGTAAATTAGGTATGGACAAGAATGCCATTTAACAGCAAAAAGTCATCTACGGATGGCTTTTTTATGTACAAGGCGGTATAATCAACTTCAAAGAGTTTAACTCGAAAGGACGGTGAAAGTATGTATCAAAATTTACGAAAGAAGTTGGAAGAAGCTTCTCCTTTATATTGTGAAGAAGAAATCTTATGGTTGCTGGATCATATTGGTCATCCAGAAGCGACAATCCGTGATGAGTTAGTCTTTTCGTCCTTGGCAAGGGGACTTCAGGCTGATTTGTTTTCAGTTGAACAGTTTCGTTTCTTGGCTCAAGAGGCAGTCAAAAGACAAGGTTTTTTTTACAAGAGTGACGAAAATGGTCAAGCCACCTTAACACGTTCCTTCACGGCTTTGCTTTATGCTAATCTCTTAAACTGTGATGGTAATCCAAACTCTTTGTATTATCAGGCTTTATCAGTACAAGAAAGAACCTATTTACTAGATAAGGGGCTAAGCTATTTGTCAGTAGAAAGAGACACAAGAGGTTACTCCAGGAAATACGGTTGGGTTCATGCCTTCGCTCATGGAGCAGACTTATTGACAGAAGTGGCTTGTCATCCGGACTTTCCCTCCAGTAGGATGCCAGAGATTCTAGAGGTTCTTCATCAAGTTTTTAAAAGAGTTTCAGTCCGTTTCGGAAATGATGAGGACTGGCGCTTAGCCCAGGTGCTCTATCAAGCTGTTTTAAAGGAAAAACTGTCGCAGCATGAACTTAGACTGTGGCTTCAATCACAGAATTTTCCCTTGGAAAGCAAGCAAGACTTCATAGCTTTTTCCAATTTTCGCTCTTGTTTATTAGAAGTCTATGTGCAGTTAGACAGCAAAAAACAGCTCTCAGATGAGCTGAGAGCTGCTATTCAAACATTCCATTACTGAACTTCAATCACCGTTACAGCATCTCGCAGTTCATCTGCCAAGTGTTTTTTCTTATAGTCTAGAAATTCGACTAAATCTTTAACAGCATTATAACGCTTGTGCAGGCGGTGCATCTGGGGAATTTGATACTGAGGAAAGTCATTAAAAAAGTTCCGAGTCAGTTTCCATTCGCGGATGTAGCCTAGAGGACGCATATGGTAGCGGACACCTTCGATAATACGGCTTTGGTGGCGGTGGTGGAGATGGCCGAAAACTACCTCTTTCACCTTGTATTTGACAAAGATCCGATGAAAAGCTTGGCTTCCTAGGAAGGCGTTGAAGCGTTGGAAATAGGGATGGTCGTATAGAAAGTCTTGATGGGGAACAAAATGCAGAGCAATAATAACGGGACCATCTAAAGTCATCAGCAGTTTTTCCAACTCTTGCAGCGTCTGAGCTGTAATGCTAGGGTCGTCAAGTTGACGCTCCAATCTACGGTCAAACCAGAAATTGGTCTTGGTTCTCAGATGCTCTTCCTTGCTTTTTTCTGGAACAAAGCTGTAGTCGTACCAGCCAGAAAAGCTGACGAGCTTAGTTTGTCCGAACTGCTGGACCTGAAAATCATGGTTTGAAATTTCTTCTTCAGAAAGTCCCAGCATATCGTGGTTTCCCAGATTAAAAGAAATGGGAATCTCTTGCTTCAAAGTTTCAAGAAAGGGCAAACTGATCTTGTTCAGGTCGTTGGACAGGTCCCCTGCAATGTGTAGATGGTCAATTTGCTCCTCTTTTAAAAGCTGGCAAAGAGTTTGCCGCTCAAAATCTCCAAACTGATTAGAGTCTAGATGGAGGTCGCTCATAAATCCGATTCTTGTCATGATTTTAGTCTAGCATATTTTGAAAAACTTGAAAATATTTAAGCGTCTTATGGAGGGGATCACTTCTATCTGAATCCCAAATAGATTATTAGAACCTTGTAATCCAGAATAATTCTTCCAACCCCATGTCATTATATTACTTTTTTAACAATTCCGTAACAAGCAGCTCCCATTCTTGCCTATCCATTAAAAATTGTATAAAATGAAGGTGCTTCATTATCCGATTAGGCAAATGTCTGAAAATGTGTTATAATAAAACGATATATGAAAAGAGGTATTTATGGACATTTCAGAAATTCGTCAAAAGATTGACGCAAATCGTGAAAAATTAGCTTCTTTCAGGGGGTCTCTTTGACTTAGAAGGTCTGGAAGAAGAAATTGCCATCTTAGAAAATAAGATGACAGAACCTGACTTTTGGGACGACAACATTGCAGCCCAGAAGACATCTCAAGAGCTCAATGAACTCAAGCAAACCTATGAAAATTTTCATCAGATGACCGAGCTTTTTGATGAATCGGAAATCTTGCTTGATTTTCTGGCTGAGGACGACTCGGTTCAAGAAGAGTTGGAAGAAAAGTTAACCGAGCTTGATAAAATGATGACCAGCTATGAGATGACTCTCTTGCTGTCAGAGCCTTATGATAATAACAACGCCATTCTTGAAATTCACCCAGGATCTGGTGGTACAGAGGCTCAGGATTGGGGCGATATGCTGTTGCGAATGTACACGCGCTTCGGCAATGCCAAGGGCTTCAAAGTAGAAGTCTTGGACTATCAGGCTGGCGATGAGGCTGGGATTAAGTCAGTGACCCTATCATTTGAAGGGCCGCATGCTTATGGTATACTCAAGTCAGAGATGGGCGTTCATCGCTTGGTTCGGATTTCGCCATTTGATTCGGCGAAACGTCGTCATACTTCCTTTACCTCAGTAGAGGTCATGCCAGAGTTGGACGATACTATTGAGGTAGAGGTCCGTGATGATGACATCAAGATGGATACTTTCCGTTCAGGTGGAGCCGGCGGACAGAACGTCAATAAGGTATCAACTGGTGTGAGATTGACCCATATTCCGACAGGAATTGTCGTACAGTCTACCGTTGACCGAACCCAGTATGGAAACCGTGACCGAGCTATGAAAATGCTGCAGGCCAAGCTTTATCAGTTGGAGCAAGAGAAAAAAGCAGCAGAAGTCGATTCGCTCAAGGGAGATAAAAAAGAGATTTCTTGGGGCAGTCAGATTCGTTCTTATGTCTTTACTCCCTATACTATGGTCAAAGATCATCGAACTAGCTATGAAGTAGCTCAGGTAGATAAGGTTATGGACGGAGACTTAGACGGATTTATTGATGCCTATTTAAAATGGAGACTCAACTAAAAACAGAGTGAAATCGCTAGATAAAAACTCTGATGAAAGGAATTGTACTAATTCATGTCAATGATTGAAATGAAAGACGTTGTTAAAAAGTATGACAACGGGACAACTGCTCTACGTGGTGTATCTATACATATCGAACCAGGTGAATTTGCCTATATTGTAGGACCATCAGGAGCAGGTAAATCAACCTTTATTAGACTCCTCTATCGTGAAATTAAAATCGATAAAGGAAACCTTGCTGTAGCAGGTTTTAACTTGGGAAAAATCAAGAAACGGGATATTCCAATGCTACGCCGTAGAGTCGGTGTGGTTTTCCAAGACTATAAACTACTTCCTAAAAAGACCGTTTATGAGAATATTGCCTATGCTATGGAAGTTATCGGTGAGCATCGTAGAAATATTAAGAAACGCGTCATGGAAGTTTTGGATCTGGTTGGCCTTAAGCACAAGGTTCGTTCCTTCCCTAATGAGTTATCAGGGGGAGAACAGCAACGGATTGCGATTGCGCGTGCCATTGTTAACAATCCCCAGGTCTTGATTGCTGACGAGCCGACTGGTAACTTGGATCCAGATAATTCATGGGAAATCATGAATTTGCTGGAGCGCATTAACCTGCAAGGAACTACAGTCCTGATGGCGACTCACAATAGTCAGATTGTAAATACCCTACGTCACCGCGTCATTGCTATCGAAAATGGTCGTGTGGTGCGTGATGAGGCGGAAGGAGAATACGGATACGATGATTAGAAGGTTTTTCCGTCATTTGATTGAATCGCTTAAGAGCCTTAAGCGGAATGGTTGGATGACAGTCGCAGCTGTGAGTTCAGTTACGATTACTCTCAGTTTAGTTGCTATCTTTGCCTCTGTTATTTTAAATACCGCAAAGCTAGCGTCTGATATTTCAAACAACGTTCGTATTGTTGTCTATATGCGCAAAGACATCGCTGACAACAGCAAAACAATCGTTAAAGAAGGTCAGACCGTTAAAAATAATGATTACCATAAGATTTATGACGCCCTAACTTCGATGGATCATGTCTCAAAGGTTACTTATTCAAGTAAAGAAGAACAGTATGAAAAGCTGACAGAGACAATGGGAAGTGAGTGGAAGGTCTTTGAGGGGGATTCAAACCCGCTTTATGATGCTTATATTGTCGATACGACAGAGCATAAATACGTAGATTCTGTTGCGGCAGAAGCCAAGAAGCTGGAAGGCGTTTCGGAAGTGCAGGATGGTGGAGCTAATACGCAAAAACTGTTTGCCTTATCTGATTTTATCCGAGTATGGGGACTGGTAGGGGCAGGCTTGCTCATCTTTATTGCAGTCTTCCTGATTTCCAATACGATTCGGATTACTATTATTTCACGGAGTCGTGAGATTCAGATTATGCGCTTAGTGGGTGCAAAAAATAGCTATATCCGCGGTCCCTTCCTATTTGAAGGCGCTTGGATCGGTTTGCTAGGTTCAGTTTTGCCAGTAGTTTTAGTTTATTTTGGTTATAATATGGCCTATCAAACCATGAATAAAAATCTCGTTGCGCAAAATCTTTCCATGATTGAGCCACACCTGTTTGTCCCTGCTATGATTGGGGCTGTGTCAGTCTTGGGAATCTTTATCGGTTCACTTGGTTCATCCATTTCTATGAGACGATTTTTGAAGATTTAATAAAAAAACAGCCTACAAAGGCTGTTCGGATTGAAAACAAACATCATTTGGTGTTTGTTTTTTTATTGTATTAAAAATATAAATTACTACTATCGCTTTGTTTTCGAGAGGCCGAGGCTGATTATAATGAGGGTAAAAAAGAATGCAGACAAGAGGCCTTTTGTGGTACTGTTTAGAAAAGGCTTGTCAAAAACATAAAAATTATAAGCAGAAAAACCTAATCCAAGGAGAGTTAGTATAGATGAAATAGCCAGCAGAATTAACAAAATTTTTCTTTTATCCATCATGAAGACCATCCTTTGTTTTCTATGAACCAAGTATATCATATTAAGCAAAAAGCGACATGACATGAAAGACAGGTTCTAGAGCAATTTCCTGACTTTTTCTAAAAGCTCCTCTTTTCATTCTTACATAGAAATAGTCATTTACTAGATAAAAAATGAGGCAGTCTTGATTTCTGCCTCGTTATTAGTTTATTAGAAAAATGGATTGAAATTCTTTTCGTGACCAATCGTTGTGTCATTTCCATGGCCGGGATAGACACGATAGTCTTTGGGCAAGACAAATAATTCTTCGCGGATGCCAGCAAGGAGCTGGTCCATATTACCAGTCGGTAGATCTGTTCTGCCGATAGTTTCACGGAAGAGGGCATCACCAGTCAGGACGACTTGCTCTTCTGGGAAAATAATGGAAACTCCTCCGATAGAATGACCAGGTGTCTGAACAGCATAAAAATGAAAGTCGTCCAGTTGGTAGTCTTGGTGATAGGCGAAATAATATTCAGCAGGTCTGAGAATGACGTCTTCCAAATCTGCATGGCGGTCAAGACCTGAAAGATTATCAGTAGGAGTATAGAGCCAGCTTGCTTCGCTCTCCGCTACATAGACGGGCGGATTGGCAAAGTTATCTCGGACCTTATCCAGACTCATAATATGATCGTAATGCGTATGAGTCAGCAGAATAGCAGTGATGGGCTTAGCAATTTCTTCTAGCTTGCGTTGGATCTTCCGCCAGTCGCTGCCTGGGTCAACTACGATGACATGACGGTCATTTTCAAGGATATAAGTGTTTTCAAAAGCGATGAGATTGACAATTTTGTGAACTTTCATTGGGCTTCCTTTGCGTATGTTTTCTCAATAAAGAGTGTAACAAAAAAGCAGAAATTTTGCACAAAATTTATTTTAAGGCTCAGCTCATTTTCAGATGTCTCAGGCTGGCATTTGTGATATAATCATAGCAGTATGACACAATCGAACTATAAATATGCTGTCATCGACTTGGAGGCTACAAGTGCGAACAGCAATGCAAAAATTATTCAAATCGGCATTGTCATCATTGAAAACGGGGTGATTTGCCAAACGTATGAAACAGATGTGAATCCGCATGAGGCTCTGGATGAGCATATTAAGCAGCTGACAGGATTGGATGATCAGCGCTTGCGTCAAGCTCCGGACTTCTCACAGGTTGCCCGTGAAGTTTACGAGCTGATTGAGGATGCGATTTTTGTCGCTCATAATGTCAAGTTTGATGCTAATCTCTTGGCAGAAGCTCTCTTTTGGGAAGGCTTTGACCTGCTGACTCCGAGAGTGGATACGGTTGAACTAGCTCAGGTTTTTTACCCGACCTTTGATAAATATGCCTTAGGCAATCTGTGCGAACTTCTGGAGATTCCTCTGGAAAATGCTCACACAGCTTTGGCAGATGCTCAAGCGACAGCTCAGCTATTTCTAAAAATCCAAGAAAAGATGGCTGGACTGCCAAAGGCTTTGCTAGAGAAGGTTCTGGAATTTTCCGATAGTCTCATCTATGAGTCACGGCTAGCGATCGAAGAGATTTTTCAGTCGATGCCAGAGGATTCTGGTCAGGATTTGCAGGAGACGCATGGCATCTTTTTGAAAAGGCCGAAAATCTTGCCGCCTGAGAAGAAACTTTCACAGGACTTTCTGACCAACCTTTATCTGCTGGGGCTGGACGAGCGCCCTGAGCAGTTGAGATTTGCGCAATATGTGACTGAGGCGCTTAGTCAGACTGCGGCTAGCTTTTTGGAGGCCCAGACAGGGCTTGGCAAGACCTTTGGCTATTTATTGCCTATTTTGGCTCATGGTCGGGAAAGAGTCTTGGTAACCGTTCCAACGAAGATTTTACAGGATCAACTGATACAAAAAGAAGGTCGACTCTTAGAGGAAGTCTTTCATATCTCCTTTCATAATCTCAAAAGTCCCGAAAATTATCTGAAATTAGATTATTTTTATCAAAGTCTATCGGTACTGGACGATAATCGACTTGTTAATCGTTGCAAAATGCAGCTTTTGGTTTGGCTGACAGAGACCAAGACGGGTGATTTAAATGAAATCGGTCAGGCTTATCGTTTCGAGTCTTACTTTAGCCAGATACGCCATGATGGGAAATTAAGTAAGCATTCGCTCTTTTATGAAGAGGATTTTTGGCGACTGGGGCAGGTCAAGGTGGCCAGCAGTCGTGTCGTGATTACCAATCATGCTTATCTTTTGACGCGCTTAGAAGATGACCAGTCTTTGCTGGACAATCGGATGCTGGTAGTGGACGAGGCTCAAAAAATGTTTTTTGCCTTGGAAAGTTTTTCGCAAGCCAGTATCAATTTGACCAAGCAATTGCAAACTATCAGTCAAGCTCTACAGACAGAAAAACGGATTTTACAAGAACGCCTCTTGCAAAGCATCCAATTTGAACTGGCAGATGCTGCCGAAAAGCAACGGGGTAAGACCAGTGAATTGGATTCCAAGAAGATAGCCAAGCTGCGTCAGGATGTGTCTGAGCTGGATGAGAGCTTATTGCCAGAGCTCAGGGAATTGTTTTCAACCAAGTACCAATACTATTGGCTAACGGAAGAACAATTTGCAGATCATCGGGTGACAAGGCTTCATGCTGGGCGCTCAGAACTCATGAGATTTAAGGATTTCCTGCCTGATACCGTCAAGGTTATCTTAGTCTCCTCTACTTTGGAGATTAGTTCCAAGGTAAATTTGCCTCAATTACTAGGTTTTGAGGATTATCATTTTTATAAACTTCCTCAGCAAAAGAAGCCCCAGCAGAAACTTTTTTTAGATCTAGATTTTCCAGATGTGGTGGAGTTATCAACGCAGGAATATGCTGAGAGGATTGTCGCAAGTTTGGAGAGCTTAGCTCCACTGGATTTGCCGATGGTGGTTCTCTTTACCTCCAAGGATTTATTGCTGGCCACTTCAGACCAGCTGACCTTGCCGCATTTGGCCCAGTATAAGAACGGCGAGCCAGCCAATATCAAGCGGCGCTTTGACAAGGGAGAGGCACCCATCTTGCTAGGAGCAGGCAGTTTCTGGGAAGGAGCGGATTTTGCTCAGCAAGAGCAAATCATTCAGCTCATCACGCGGATTCCTTTTGATAATCCCAAAGATTTCTTTGTGCAAAAAATCAATCATCATCTGAAGGCAGAAGGCAAAAATCCTTTTTACGATTATCAGTTGCCGTCAGCTATTTTACGATTGAAGCAGGCTATGGGGCGAACCCGTCGCAATGAACATCAGAAGTCGGCGGTTATTCTTCTAGACAAGCGTATTTCAACCAAGCGCTACGGTCGGCAAATCCAGCAAAATCTAAATCAGCTGGCATCTCTAGAAATGCTTTCGAAACAGGATATTTTAAAGGAATTAAAAGAATTTTTCGATTAAAACTGCTTGAAAACAGTCAATTTTATCTGGCTGTTTTTCTAAATGATTGCAAATTTTCTCGGCTACTGATGCCAAAAATCTGCTATAATGAAAAGAATAGGAAGAAGGTTATGACGTGAAAAAGAATCTACCAGGAATTGCTCTATCATTTGCGATAGCGGCTGTTTCCATTTGTTTAGGAAATTGGTTTCCGCTGATTGGATCCAGTGTGTTTGCCATCATTTTAGGAATTTTGCTCAGTAATTCATGGAAACTTCCAGTTTCCTTTCAGCCGGGCTTGACCTATTCAGGAAAGAAACTGCTTCAATATTCTATTATCTTTTTAGGTTTTTCTATGTCAATCGGAAAGGTCTCTGCGACGGGTTTGTCCTCTCTGAAGATTAGTATTTTGACTATTTTGATCGCTTTTTTGGCGGCTTATGCCGCTGGTAAATTCTTCAAGATGAGACGTGTTTTAACCATTTTGATTGGCTTTGGAACGGCAATCTGTGGTGGTTCAGCTATTGCAGCAGCTTCGCCCATTTTAGAAGCAGAAGAAGAGGAGATTGCACTTTCTATTTCAACCATCTTCTTTTTCAATATTTTAGCTGTTTTCATCTTTCCTTTTTTGGGTCATCTCATGCAGATGTCCGATGGATATTTTGGAACTTGGGCAGGGACGGCCATCAATGATACTTCGTCAGTCGTTGCAGCAGGTTATACTTACAGTCAAGCGGCGGGAGATTTGGCAACCATTGTCAAACTAAGTCGAGCTTTGATGATTGTACCCGCCTGCCTCATCTTTGCAGGTTATCGCTATGTCCTAGATAAGCGGTCAGCTCAAAAAGTAGACCTCAAGAAGATTTTTCCCTGGTTCATTCTGTGGTTTGTTATGGCTTCTGTTGTGAGCAGCTTGGGAATTTTTCCATCAAATCTAGTTCCTTACACAAAACTCTTGTCCCAATGGCTGATGGCTATGGCCTTAGCCGGGATTGGAGCTAAGGTTTCATTCAAACAGTTCAAGGAAGCTGGAGCTGGTCCTTTATTAACCGGGGCTTTTGCTTGGTTCTGCGTCGCAGTTTCTAGCTTGATTATCCAATATTTTTTGTAAGAAAGGAAAATTATGCCTTCACAGCAAAGAACATTTGAGTCTCGGATTGATTACAGCTTGCTTTTACCTGTCTTGCTCTTACTATCAATCGGAGTTACGGCTATTTATATAGCGGTTAGTCATGATTATCCAAATAATATCTTGCAGATTGTTGGTCAGCAAGTAGTTTGGATTTTATTAGGCTTTCTGATTAGCTTTATCGTTATGTTTTTTAACACTAAGTTTCTTTGGAAGATGACACCTTTTCTGTATCTTTTAGGCTTAGGACTTATGGTTCTTCCGCTTGTATTTTATAGTGAGAGCTTAGTGGCTTCTACAGGGGCGAAAAACTGGGTATCTATTCGCGGTGTTACTCTCTTTCAGCCATCTGAATTTATGAAAATCTCATATATTTTGATGCTGTCACGAGTTGTAGTGAAGTTTCTGCAGCAAAATAAAAAATATGAGCGAACCATTGCTTTAGATCTCTTTTTGATTGTAAAATTAGCATTATATACCTTACCTGTTTTGTTGCTTTTGGCCTTGCAGAGTGATTTGGGGACAGCTCTAGTATTTGCTGCGATTTACTGCGGCATTGTTCTCTTATCTGGTGTTTCGTGGAAGATTATTCTACCGGTTTTCTTGACAGTATCCCTTCTTTTTACTGTCTTTATGTTGATCTTTATTTCAAATGGTGGGCGTGCTTTTCTACATGGTTTAGGGATGCCGACTTACCAGATTAATCGGATCTCAGCCTGGCTCCATCCTTTTGAATATGCTCAGACAGTAACCTATCAGCAGGCACAGGGACAGATTGCTATCGGAAGTGGTGGTTTGCTAGGTCAAGGATTTAATGTCTCAAATCTTCTAGTACCTGTCCGTGAAAGTGATATGATTTTCACCGTGATTGCAGAGGATTTTGGTTTTCTTGGTTCGAGTTTGGTGATTGTTATTTATCTGTTCTTGATTCATCGTATGCTTCAGATTACTATTAAGTCCAACAATCAGTTCTACACCTATATCTCTACTGGTCTCATTATGATGCTACTCTTTCATATTTTTGAAAATATTGGTGCTGTGACAGGGATTTTGCCTTTGACAGGGATTCCACTCCCCTTCATTTCCCAAGGGGGGTCCTCTATTGTCAGCAATCTCATCGGAATCGGCCTCCTACTGTCTGTCTCTTATCAAAATAGCCTAGAAGAGGAGAAGCATGCGGTGACTCCACCTGTTCGTAAAAAAATTGTACTTAGAAAAATAAAATAAGAAGTGGATACCTTGTATCCTAGAAAGGTGTTTTACATGAAAAAAGTAGCTCTTATGTTAGCCAATGGCTTTGAAGAAATTGAAGCCCTCACTGTTGTCGATGTCTTGCGTCGCGCAGGCTTTATCTGTGATATGATTGGTTTTGAAGAGGCTGTGACAGGCTCTCATCAGATTACTGTCAAAGCCGATCAAGTCTGGAATGGGAATCTATCTGCTTATGATATGGTTGTTCTTCCAGGCGGTATGCCAGGATCAACAAATCTGCGTGATGATGACCACCTGATGGAAGTTCTACAGGAATTTCAAGCAGAAGATAAATTTGTCGCAGCGATTTGTGCGGCTCCGATTGCTCTTGACCGCGCAGGTCTGCTGAATGGCAAGAACTTTACTTGCTATGATGGAGTGGAAGCCAACATTGAGAACGGTAGCTATCAGAAGCAGACCGTTGTCGTAGATGGAAAGTTAATCACCAGCCGTGGCCCATCTACAGCCCTACCTTTTGCCTATGAGTTGGTTCACCAGCTAGGCGGAGATGCGGATCAATTGGCAAGTTCTATGCTTTTTAAAGATGTTTTTGAGAAGTAAAAAATTCACTCGATTTTCGAGTGAATTTTTTCTGTCTAAGTTGGATGAAAAATCGATGAAAATATGCTATTTCATCATAAATAAAAGCCCTTTTTTTCAAAAAATATGATATAATAAAGGGTATGAATTATCAAGATTACATCTGGGATTTGGGTGGGACTCTCTTGGATAATTATGAGACTTCAACCGCAGCTTTTGTCCATACCTTGCAGGACTTTGGTCTGACTGGGAGTCATGATGAAGTTTATAAGGCTCTCAAGGTCTCAACAGATTATGCAGTCCGCCAGTTTGCCCCTGGAAATAAGGAATTTTTAAAGTCTTATAAGGCGAATGAGGCCAAGGAATTAGAACATCCGATCTTGTTTGAGGGAGCTTCAGAATTATTAGCACAAATTATCCAGCAGGGTGGTAGAAATTTTTTGATTTCTCACCGAGATGATCAGGTGTTGGAGATTTTGCAGAAGACGCAGATCAGTGCTTATTTTACAGAAGTAGTGACAGCTACTAATGGTTTTAAACGCAAGCCAGATCCTGAGTCTATGCTGTATTTAAAAGATAAATACCAGATTGAGTCTGGGCTGGTTATAGGAGATCGGCCGATTGATACCGAAGCTGGTCAGGCGGCAGGATTTAGTTGCTATCTCTTTGATAATATGAGAAATCTTGAAGAATTTGTAGATATTGAACTAGAAAAGGAATAACATGACAGAAGAAAAGCAACAAGACATACAAGCGCAAGAATATGACGCCAGTCAGATTCAGGTCTTGGAGGGCTTAGAAGCCGTTCGAATGCGCCCTGGTATGTATATCGGTTCGACCTCTAAGGAAGGTCTGCACCACTTAGTATGGGAAATTGTTGACAACTCGATTGATGAGGCGCTGGCTGGCTTTGCCACTCACATTCAAGTTTTTATTGAAAAAGATAATTCGATTACAGTTGTTGACGATGGTCGAGGCATTCCGGTTGATATTCAGGAGAAAACAGGCCGTCCGGCTGTGGAAACCGTCTTTACTGTCCTTCACGCAGGAGGAAAATTCGGCGGTGGTGGCTACAAGGTCTCAGGAGGTCTGCACGGTGTAGGCTCTTCCGTTGTAAATGCCCTATCCACTCAGCTGGATGTCCGTGTTTATAAAAACGGACAGATTCATTACCAAGAATACCGTCGTGGTCATGTAGTCGCGGACTTAGAAGTCATTGGCGAGACAGATCGTACAGGTACGACCGTTCACTTTGCACCGGATCCAGAGATTTTCACTGAAACAGTAGAATTTGACTTTGAGAAGCTTAATAAACGGGTGCAGGAATTAGCTTTCCTTAATCGTGGTCTCAGAATTTCCATCACAGATAAGCGAGATGGAATGGAGCAGGTCAAGGATTACCACTATGAGGGTGGGATTGCCAGCTATGTCCAATACATCAATGAAAACAAGGATGTAATCTTTGAAACGCCGATTTATACTGACGGCGAAATGGACGACATTACGGTTGAAGTCGCTATGCAGTACACGACTGGCTACCATGAAACAGTTATGAGCTTTGCCAATAATATCCATACCCACGAGGGTGGAACGCATGAGCAAGGTTTCCGGACAGCCCTGACACGGGTCATCAATGACTATGCCAAGAAAAACAAACTTCTCAAAGAAAATGAGGACAATCTGACTGGGGAAGATGTGCGTGAGGGACTGACAGCAGTCATCTCTGTCAAGCACCCCAACCCTCAGTTTGAAGGTCAGACCAAGACCAAGCTGGGCAATAGCGAAGTAGTCAAGATTACTAATCGCCTCTTCAGTGAAGCCTTCTCTGATTTCCTTTTGGAAAATCCTGCGGTGGCTCGAAAAATCGTTGAAAAAGGAATTTTGGCTTCTAAGGCTAGAATTGCTGCCAAGCGAGCTCGGGAAGTAACCCGTAAGAAGTCTGGCTTGGAAATCTCTAATCTGCCAGGAAAATTGGCTGACTGTTCGTCCAACAACCCACAGGAAACAGAACTCTTCATCGTGGAGGGGGACTCAGCAGGTGGTTCAGCTAAGTCTGGGCGTAACCGTGAATTTCAGGCTATTTTGCCGATTCGCGGTAAAATTCTCAACGTTGAAAAAGCCAGCATGGATAAGATTCTGGCTAATGAAGAAATCCGCAGTCTCTTTACTGCTATGGGAACTGGTTTTGGGGCTGACTTTGATGTCAGCAAGGCTCGCTATCATAAATTAGTCATCATGACCGATGCAGACGTGGACGGAGCTCACATTCGGACTTTGCTCCTAACTTTGATTTACCGCTACATGAAGCCGGTTCTGGAAGCAGGCTATGTCTACATCGCCCAACCACCCATCTACGGTGTCAAGGTCGGCAGCGAGGTAAAAGAATACATCCAGCCAGGTGCTAATCAAGAAGAAGAACTGCAAGCTGCTCTTGAGCGCTATAGTGAAGGTCGCTCTAAGCCGACGATTCAGCGCTACAAAGGTCTGGGAGAAATGGATGACCATCAGTTGTGGGAAACGACTATGAACCCAGAACACCGTCTAATGGCGCGAGTTTCTGTCGATGACGCAGCAGAAGCTGATAAGATTTTTGATATGCTGATGGGAGATCGTGTAGAGCCTCGTCGTGACTTTATCGAAAAAAATGCAGTATATAGCACACTTGATGTCTAAAAAGTTAGAAAAAACAACCATTACAAATGAATTTGTGATATAATCAATATGTTTGCTTTTTAGTAAAAGAATGAAGGAGTTTTATATGTCTAATGGACTGATTATTCTCATTATTGTAGTAGCGGCACTATTAATTTTAGGCTATTTTACTGCTATCTATATGAGAAAACGAAATGAAGCGAAGCTTCGAAGTTTGGAGGAGAAAAAAGAGGAACTTTACAATCTTCCCGTGAATGATGAAGTGGAAGAAGTTAAAAATTTACATTTGATTGGGCAAAGTCAAGTGACTTTCCGTGAGTGGAATCAAAAATGGGTAGACCTCTCTTTAAATTCATTTGCTGATATTGAGAACAATCTCTTTGAGGCAGAGGGCTACAATAATTCTTTCCGTTTCCTCAAAGCTAAGCATGCGATCGAAAATATTGAAAGTCAAATTGATTTAATCAGTGAGGATATTCATGCAATTCGTCAAGCTTTAGAAGATCTGAAAAAACAAGAATCTAAAAATAGCGGACGAGTTTTACACGCCCTAGATCTGTTTGAAAATTTGCAGCATACTGTAGCTAGCAATCCTGATGCTTATGGTCAAGCACTTGCAGAAATTGAGAAGCAGATGGAAAATATTGAGTCTGATTTCTCTCAATTTGTTACCCTCAATTCTTCTGGGGATCCTGTTGAAGCAGCGGAAATCTTGGACAAGACCGAAGATCGTATCCTAGCTTTGACGCAGATTGTTGAAAAAGTTCCAGCAATTGTGGAAGATTTGACTAAGAAGTTGCCAGATCAATTAGAAGACTTGGAGTCAGGTCACCGTAAGTTATTGGAGACCAATTATCATTTCATCGAAACAGATTTGGAAGCACGTTTCCAACAACTTCATGCTAGTTTGAAGCGAAATGAAGAAAATCTTGCGGCTTTGGAATTGGATAATGCCTTGTATGAAAATGAGCAAGCTCAAGAGGAAATGGATGCTCTTTATGCCATCTTCACTCGAGAAATTGAAGCTCATAAGATGGTTGAAAAGTTAGTCAACTACCTTCCAAATTACTTGGCTCATACTAAAGAAAATAATCAACAGCTGCAAAATGAAATGGAACGCTTGTCACATTCATTCTTATTGTCAGAACCTGAGATTAGCCATGTTAGAGATTTAAAATCTGAACTATCTGCTCAAGAAGAAGTCGTTCTGACTGCTCTCGAAGATGCAGGTGAGATGAAGAAGCCATTCTCACTTGTTAAGGAAGAGTTGGAATCCATTCAAGCTCGTTTGAGAGAAATCGAAGATGAACAAGTTGAACTTGGTGAGCAACTAGATAAGATTGAAAAAGACGATGCCAATGCTCGTCAAAAAGTTACGATTTATGCCAATAAATTGCATACAATCAAGCGTTTTATGGAAAAGCGCAATTTACCAGGTATTCCAGAGTCCTTCTTAACCATTTTCTTTGGTGCAAGTGACTATATCGAAGAGCTTGCAAGAGAGTTGGAGGCAACTCGTGTGAATATTGACTCTGTTAACCGGTGGTTGGAAATCTTGGCAAATGCCATGAATGATTTGGAAGAGGAGACTTATCGAATTGTTCAAAATTCCACATTGACAGAGCAGTTGTTGCAGTATTCTAACCGTTATCGTTCGTTTGATGACAATGTGCAGGCAGCCTTCAATGAATCCCTTCATGCTTTTGAAGTTGAATTTGATTATGCAAAATCTTTGGAAATCATTTCAAAAGCCTTGGATGTTGTTGAGCCTGGGGTTTCAGCTCGTTTCATCAACTCATATGAAAAAACACGCGAAAATATTCGCTTCTAAGAAAGTTCCTTCGGGAACTTTTTTTCTTTGCAATCTAGCTTGTCTTGTCACTGAAAATCCTGTATAATACAACAAATTACAGAAAATATGAGGTGAACAGATGAGTCAGATCAAAGGCTTATTGGTGATGGATGTAGATAGCACGCTTATTATGGAAGAGGGCATTGATTTGCTGGGCGAGGAAGCTGGAGTTGGGAAGCAAGTGGCTGCTATCACTGAGCGAGCTATGCGCGGGGAATTGGATTTCGAGGCAGCTTTGCGGGAGAGAGTTTCCCTTTTGGCGGGGCTTCCAGAAACTATCTTTTCTCAGATAGCTGACAAGATTCATTTCACGCCTGGTGCTAAAAAATTAGTAGATGAGCTACATGCGCGTGGTTACAAGATTGGTTTGGTTTCGGGTGGTTTTCATGAAACGGTGGATAGACTGGCTGAAGAGCTAGGAATTGACTATGTAAAGGCCAATCGCTTAGAAATCAAGAATGGCTTGCTTACAGGTCATGTGTTGGGAGACATTGTTAGCAAAGATACTAAAGTTCAGATGCTGAAAGAATGGGCTCAAGAAAACAATTTGGGATTAAATCAAACCATTGCTATGGGGGATGGCGCCAATGATTTGCCTATGATTCAAACGGCAGGTATTGGAATTGCTTTTAATGCCAAGCCAATTGTAAGAGAGCAAGCGCCCTATCAAATCAATGTTTATGATCTCTATCAAGTAATGGATATTTTGGATGGGAAGGAAAAACAGGAGGCGCGATGCATATCTTGTTAGCACCAGATTCTTTTAAGGAAAGTTTGTCTGCTGTTCAGGTAGCAGAAGCCTTGAAAGAAGGTTTTTCCCAAGCCTTGCCAGAGGCGACTTTTGACTTACTGCCTATTGGAGATGGCGGCGAAGGGACTGTGGCTGCCTTGATTTCGGCTATGAAGCTAAAAGAGTTTCGTCACTGGGTGACTGGGCCTTTCGGCCAGCCAGTCGAAATGAAATATGCAAGACAAGACCAGCTCGCTCTCTTTGAAATGGCAGATTTAGTGGGACTGGCTTTAATTCCTAAAGAAAAACGTGATCCCTTAGGCTTGGAAACGAGAGGTCTGGGAGAGCTGATTCTTCATTTAGCTGAAAATGGAGTCAGGAAGATTCTGGTCGGTGTTGGAGGATCGGCAACGAACGATGGAGGTATCGGTATGGCAGCTGGTCTGGGCTATGAATTTTTTGATGAAAGCAATCATCAACTGCGGCCTGTCGGCTCTTCTCTAGGGAGAGTTGTCCGAATTTCTGCGGACCGTGTTCCAACTTGCTTGGATGATATAGAAATTGAGATTTTGACAGATGTTTCCAATCCTTTATGTGGTCAGCAGGGAGCGACGCAGGTCTTTGGACGACAGAAAGGACTGTCTGAATGGCTTCTTTCATCTGTGGATCAGGAAATGAGGAACTTCTATGAGCTGGCCAATCCACAGATTTTTACCCAAGCTGGTGCTGGTGCAGGAGGAGGCATGGCAGCAGGGCTGGTCACATTTGCTAAGGGGAAAGTCGTGTCAGGAATTGACACCTGTCTGGATTTGCTGGATTTTGACCGCAGGGTTAAAGAAGCGGATTTAGTTGTTGTTGGTGAGGGGCGCATGGATCAGCAGTCTTTGGCAGGAAAGGCTCCAGTTGGAATAGCAAGGCGGACGCCAAAAGAGATTCCTGTTCTTGCGATTTGTGGCAGTTTGGCTGATGATTTGCCTCCATTTCCTTCGGAGAATATCCATGCAGCTTTTCCCATTATCTCGCAAGTGGCAGATTTGGACGTAACCTTAGCTCAAGCGAGGGAAAATCTGGTTCGTACAGCTCGCAATATTGGCAACCTATTAGCCATCAAAAAAAGAGAGTGGGACAGAAATCGGTAATTCGTTAGAATTCGATTTCGTCGTCCCACCTCCGCACAGTTGAGCAGGGCTGTAAAAGCTGATGAAATCAGCGTAGTAGAGCCAGCTCAACCACTGCGTCTTGCTCGACAATCCAAAGACAATTAAGAGGCTAGGACTTTTGTCCCAGCCTCTTTTTTCAGTAAATATTCGACTTCTTTGACGATTAATCCGTTTGCAAATTCAAATAGATCGCAGGAAAGGTCTCCGTGATCATTGACCAAAACTGTTAGAATCCGATTTTGCTCGGAATTGCTGTGATAGTATTGGCAACTAAACTGGGCGAAACTGTCCTGATAGGCCTCCTGTATCCTGTGGAGGTAGGCTTCTTTTCCTTGAATGATTTCTGAGGATTCTCCATGCAGCTCCCAGACGACATGCTCGTCTAAAAAAGTTTGATAAATGTCCCAATTACGCTGATTTTCCGCCTCGAAAAAGGTAAATAATTTCTCTAAATTTGTCATTTATGAAACATTTTTTTCCAAAGGGAGGTCTTCTTGAGGGGAGATGGTTTACTATCTGCTGGGTGGAGGACATCGGCAAATTGCTTGCTCAAGTCCTTTTCTTCCACAGTCACAGGACGATCACTATGGATCACCAACCCGAAAGGAGAGGATTGGCAAAAAGCAGAGACGATGGTGGCCTCGCAGCCTAAGTCTTTGGCGGTTTTTAGGTAGAAAACCTGCTGGCTGGATATGACTTCAGGCGATATTTTGACTGTGACGGGCTGGTAGCTTTCAGTGATCTTCTCAACTATTTCTTTAAAATGCTGCTTTAGAAGAGTAGAATTGGCATCAGAAATAGAGCAGTAGCCAATCACCCGCTCTTCAAAAGTTTCCAGAAATTTGCGTTGTTCATCAGGATTGAGCTTAGCATTTCCCTGAGATTTTTCCATGATAATGTTATTTAGATCTGTCATGTTTCTAGTATATCATAAATAAAGGATTTCTGATTTTCAAACTGTTAAGAAAAAGATAGGATGTAACCGATTGCATTTCAAAAATTGTGATTTTTCACGCAAAGGCACTGTTTTTCCTTGAAAAAAAAGCGCTTTTGAGGTATCATAGACTAGTAAATAATTTTAAACAATAAGGAGAGTCAAAATGTCAATTATTACTGATGTTTACGCTCGCGAAGTCCTAGACTCACGCGGTAACCCAACACTTGAAGTAGAAGTTTATACTGAATCAGGTGCTTTCGGACGTGGTATGGTTCCTTCAGGAGCTTCTACTGGTGAACACGAAGCAGTTGAACTTCGTGATGGTGACAAATCTCGTTACGGCGGTCTTGGTACACAAAAAGCAGTTGACAACGTGAACAACGTTATCGCTGAAGCTATTATCGGTTACGATGTACGTGACCAACAAGCTATCGACCGTGCAATGATCGCTTTGGACGGTACTCCAAACAAAGGTAAATTGGGTGCGAACGCAATCCTTGGTGTGTCTATCGCCGTAGCTCGTGCTGCTGCTGACTACCTTGAAATCCCACTTTACAGCTACCTTGGTGGATTCAACACTAAAGTTCTTCCAACTCCAATGATGAACATCATCAATGGTGGTTCTCACTCAGATGCTCCAATCGCTTTCCAAGAATTCATGATCGTACCTGCTGGTGCACCATCATTCAAAGAAGCTCTTCGTTGGGGTGCTGAAATCTTCCACGCTCTTAAGAAAATCCTTAAATCACGTGGTTTGGAAACTGCTGTTGGTGACGAAGGTGGATTCGCTCCTCGTTTCGAAGGAACTGAAGATGGCGTAGAAACTATCATTGCTGCTATCGAAGCTGCTGGTTATGTTCCAGGTAAAGACGTATTTATCGGATTTGACTGTGCATCATCAGAATTCTACGATAAAGAACGTAAAGTTTACGACTACACTAAATTCGAAGGTGAAGGAGCTGCTGTACGTACTGCTGCAGAACAAATCGACTACCTTGAAGAGTTGGTAAACAAATACCCAATCATCACTATCGAAGATGGTATGGACGAAAACGACTGGGACGGTTGGAAAGCTCTTACTGAACGTCTTGGTGGTAAAGTTCAATTGGTTGGTGACGACTTTTTCGTAACAAACACTTCTTACCTTGAAAAAGGTATTGCAGAAGGTGCTGCTAACTCAATCCTTATCAAAGTTAACCAAATCGGTACTCTTACTGAAACATTCGACGCTATTGAAATGGCGAAAGAAGCTGGTTACACTGCCGTTGTATCACACCGTTCAGGTGAAACTGAAGATTCAACAATTGCTGACATCGCAGTTGCAACAAACGCAGGACAAATCAAGACTGGTTCACTTTCACGTACAGACCGTATTGCTAAATACAACCAATTGCTTCGTATCGAAGATCAACTTGGTGAAGTTGCTGAATACCGTGGATTGAAATCATTCTACAACTTGAAAAAATAATTCCTTCTAATGGAATGAAGCAAATCCCTTGAGGCCAACTCAAGGGATTTTTAATAAATAAGGGGAGACTTTTGGGATGCTTTATTTTACTCTGTATATCCTAAGCAGAGAGTGGCCAGCTCTTACTGTTTTATTTATAGGCCTCTTTTTGGCTTATAAACGCAAATCAAGCTCTCTGGCGCTTTTGGCAGTTCTATTATTTCTTATAATCACCAGTATATTCTGGTATCCTCAGTTCAGCCCATGGTTTGCTTTTCCCTTTTTGTTTCTTGTTTCCTATTTATTTGTAAAAAGATATAGGTGGGTTCTTTATCCCGTTCTTGCTCTAGGAGCCTTGTTAGTGGCATTTTCCCCTATTCTTGGATATCTTTTCACGGTTTATGTTCCAGTGACTCAGTATGCCTATCTTGAGGAAAAAGGGCAGACAGTTGTGGTTAGGGAAGATTACTATGGAGCATTTTTTAGTGAAAGCGATATAGAAATCACGACCTATGTAAATGGTCAACTCCCTCTTGCCAATAAGCTAGTTTATGAAAAGGTTGACTTACATGATTTTAATAAGAATAAAGATGTCGATAAGGATATTTTTCTTGCTCAACCATTGACAAGAGAACGACTGGAAGAATTAGATGATTTTATGAATCGGAAATGGGCTAAATAAGGTCTAATCAAATAAAAAAGCTATTGGAATTTTATCCAACAGCTTTTTTAAATAATATTTTAGAAAATAGATTTAACTTTGTTGATGACGTCGTTGAGCCCTTTTGAATTTGCTACTAAATCTTTTGCCTTATCTAAGTATTCGCCTAGCTCATCTTTGTGGTCTTCGACAAACTTCTTAGCTGCATCAAAATCTTTCTTTTCGATCAATTCTTTGACTTGGTTAAACAATTCTACTGGATTCATTTTGAATGCTCCTTTGATAATTTTCTTTTGATTATTGGAAGGTCACGCAGACAGCTTCTGGCACATAGAAATCATGAGAAATTTCTGTTAATCGGCCTGTTTCAGAATCGCGTTTGAAGACAGTTGCATTGTCCGAATCTTGGTGGGCAGCGATAAGGTAGTTTTGGTCAGGTGTAATATTGAAATCGCGCGGATTTTTACCCTTTGTTGGCGTGATTTCAACGAGCTGTAGACTTCCATCAGCTAGAATTTGATAAACAGCTATTGAGTCATGACCGCGGTTAGAGCCATAGAGGAATTTCCCATCAGCAGAGAGACGGATGGCTGCAGTGCCGTTAAAATCTTCAAATCCTGCTGGGAGAGTTGAGATGGTCTGTAGGTGTTCAAACTGACCAACACCATCATAAATCAATACTTCGATAGTAGAGTTTAGTTCGCAGATAAGGTAAGCAATTTTATAGTGGTTATGAAAGACAATGTGGCGTGCCCCGGCCCCAGCCCCAGCAGCACATGTGTAGGTGGCCAATTTGTTCAGTTGTCCGTCTTCCGTCACATCGTAGGTAGTGACTTGATCTGTTCCGAGGTCACAAGTAATCAGATATTGATCGGGAGTCAAGTCAGCATAGTGGACATGGGCAGAGGCTTGATTGGCGTGAGGTCCTTGCCCGACATGGGTGTCTGAATCAGCCAGTTTTAGACTGCCATCTTCTTGCTGCTTGTAGACCAGCACTTGTCCCTTGTGGTAGTTGGCCCCGTAGACAAGTCCTCTTTCTTTATCTACAGCAACATAGCAAAGCGGCGCGCCCTCTTCAACCACATGATTGAGAAGCTGTCTCTTTTGGTCATAGGCTGCAATCCCCCCTTGTCCGTCTTTGGCACCAACGGTGTATAGATGACCAGCTTGGTCAAAGGCTAGATAAGTGGGACTTGGCTCTTCGGCTACTAATTCTAAGTTTGAGAGTTGTCCTTTTTCAGTGTCAAAATCTGCCTTATAAATCCCTTGGGAATCTCGTCGGGTGTATGTTCCAAAATAAACTGTTTGAGTCATGTTTCCACCTCATTTTTTTAAATCAATCTATTATACCATAAAACGACTTAAGAAGCTGTTTGGATAGGAAAAGTCCTGTATCTAGAGGAGAATCCCAAATTTTATCAAAAAATAGATAAAAAATAGATGGCGGGTAGGAAGGGGATAGACCACTTTGATAGAATGGAATTGTTCAAAAAAACAAATACGATCAGGAAAGCTCAAAATTCCTGTTTTCTAAAACAAAGGAGAAATCAAATGAACGTAAAAAAATTCGCTATGCTTGTAACTCTTATCGGAATGTCTGTCTTCTTCCTAGCTGCATGTGGTTCTAAGAATGCTGACAATAAAGAAATTAGTGATGGAAAAAAAGTAGATTTTAAGAAAGATGCTGTTGATCAAAAAACGAAAACAGTAGACGGCAAGGAAGTGACAGAGTACACCATGCCGGACGGAAACGTGATTCAAATCCCAGCGGATGGAGAAGAATTACCAACAGATGAATCTGAATCAACTGATAAATAAAAGTTAGAACTTGTAGGTTGGAGGCAATATGTTTCAAATAAAAAAAATGAATCGTAAAACCATTCTATTGGGAAGCACGGTCATTCTTGCTTGTGCAGGGCTGGGAGGCTATGTACTTCTTCATCAGGTTAATCAACAACAAGCCATGAAAATGGTCGATAATAAGATTGATTCACTGACGGTCCAAGATGCTGTTAATAACAGTAAAAAAACAAGCCTAGTTTTATCTGGAGAAGTAGTTGCTAACAATAGTAGTAAGGTCAAGATTGACCCATCAAAAGGTGAAGTTAAGGAAGTATTCGTTAAAAATGGCGATACTGTTACACAAGGCCAGCCCCTCTTTTCCTATGTGACATCTCAGGAATTGACAGCTCAGTCTGCTCAGTATGATGCTCAAGCTAAAGCCAATAGCATTACGGCTGCACAAACTAGCGCATCTATCAAATGGGAAACCTATAACCGAAAGCTGGCTAATCTCAATACTCTTAAGAATAAATACAATTCTAGTAAGGATGAGTCTTTGTTAGATCAGATAAAATCTGCTGAAGATGAACTGGCTCAATCGCTAAGTGACGCAAAGACTGCTGACAATGAAGTAACGAATGCGCAGATTGAGGCTGAAAAGGCTCAGGTGACAGCTCAGACGGAATCAGACCGTATGAAATATGATACCGTGACGGCTGATACAGCGGGGACCATTACCTCTATGAACGAAGATCTTCCGACTCAGTCCAAGGCTAAAAAGGAAGAAGAAACCTTTATCGAAATCATGGACAAGTCCAAAACTCTGATCAAAGGAAGCGTTAGTGAATTTGATCGTGAGAAGCTGAGTGTGGGTCAGAGAGTAGATGTTGTGGACCGTAAGGATCCTAAGAAACGCTGGAGTGGTACCGTGACGCAAGTCGGCACCTTGACAACTGCAAATACTGGAAATAGCAATGGTGGAAATAAACAACAGGAAAATCCCAACCAAGGCAAGTTCCCTTATACTGTCGAGCTGGACCAAGGCGGTGAAATGCCACTTGTAGGCTCCCATTCTTATGTGAATGTCGTAGAAAATGCTCCTGAAGCCGGCAAGGTAGTCGTCAATAAGGCCTATACTTTCAGTAAAAATGGTAAGACCTATGTCTGGAAGGTAGAGGGTAAAAAGGTGAAAATGAAGGAAGTTAAGACCAAGAAAGTCTCTGACCGTTTGGTAGAGATTACAGAAGGTCTGACTATGAAGGATACCATTTCGACGCCTAGAGAAGGCATGAAAGACGGAATGGAGGTAGGACAGAATGTTAAAGCTTAAGAACATCCACAAATCTTATCAACAGGGCAGTCAGGAATTTCCGATTTTGAAAGGAATTGATTTGCATGTGAAAGAGGGGGATTTTCTAGCGATTATGGGGCCGTCTGGATCAGGTAAGTCCACTTTGATGAACATTATCGGCTGTTTGGACAAGGCTAGCGCAGGTTCTTATCATATCGAAGGGACTGACGTCTCTGACCTGTCTGACAACCAACTATCTGATTTGCGTAATCAGAAGATTGGCTTTGTTTTCCAGAATTTCAACCTCATGCCTAAGCTGACAGCCTGTCAAAATGTTGAACTGCCTCTGACTTACATGAAAGTTCCTAAAAAAGAGAGACGCGAGCGCGCTTTGGAAATGCTGCGATTGGTCGGTCTGGAAGAGAGAAGCGACTTTAAGCCTATGGAGCTGTCCGGCGGTCAAAAGCAACGGGTAGCTATTGCGCGTGCTCTGGTGACCAATCCCAGCTTTATTCTGGGAGACGAGCCGACTGGAGCGCTGGATACCAAGACCAGTGTTCAGATCATGGAGTTGTTCAAGCAGTTTAACGAACAAGGCAAAACTATTGTCATCATTACCCACGAGCCGGAAGTGGCTCAGCTTTGCAAGCAAACGGTTGTCTTGCGGGACGGTAATATAGAGACTCGGGCATTAGGATAGAAGGGGGCTATATGGAAGATATTTTTGTAGCTCTAAACTCCATCCTGTCCCACAAAATGCGCTCTATGCTGACCATGCTGGGGATTATCATCGGGATTGGCGCTATTATTGCTATCTTTTCCATCATTGAAGGAAATACAGAAAATACCAAACGTCAGCTGATCGGTGGTAGCAATAATACCATCAAAGTCGTCTACGACAAGAAAAGCGCCATCGATCCCTCTATTCCAGAGAAATCCCAAGCGCAGAAGCCTTCCTACATTCCTTTCATGGGAGAGGATGTCTTGTCCAAAATCAAGGAAATTCCTGGAGTTAAAAATGCTTTGATGACCTATGGGGCGGACGAAAAGATTTATTATCTTAGTCAAAAGTCATCTAGCAAGGTTCAGGCAGTTTCCCAGTCGGTAGCTGACATCAAGCAGCAACGGCTGTTGGAAGGGGAGGGATTTGACTCTGAAGCCTTCAAAAATCAAGAGCAAGTAGCTTATCTAGAAAAGTCTCTTTATGATACCCTCTTTCCTAAGGGAGACGGTATCGGTAAGTATGTAGAAGTCAAGGGCAATCCTTTTAAAGTTATTGGCGTCTTTGAGTCTACTGAGCAGAGTGGCCTGACCTCTGGTTCGGAAAAGGTAGCCTATATTCCTCTGCAACAATGGCATCGGATTTTTGATACCATCAATGTCAGCCCAGAAGTCACCGTTCAGACCCACAAAGCCGATGATTTGAAGAAGGTAGCCAAGAAAGTTAGTGATTACCTCAATCAGCAGATGCCTCAGTCAGACTATATGTTTGGTGTGCTAAATCTGCAAGAATTTGAACGTCAATTGGATAACCTTAACCAGTCTAACTTTGTCTTGCTAGCGGGTATTGCCAGCATCTCCCTATTAGTCGGAGGTATTGGGGTTATGAATATCATGCTGGTTTCGGTAACAGAGCGGACGCGTGAAATCGGGATTAAAAAGGCTCTCGGAGCTCGGCGCAAGATCATTCTTAAGCAATTTCTGATTGAAGCAGTCATCCTGACTCTGATGGGTGGTATTATTGGCGTAGTAGCAGGTATCGCCTCTGGTTTTGCTATTACCCAGTCTTTGGCCTATCCATATATTTTATCTCTGTTTTCTGTCTTTGTAAGTTTGCTCTTTTGTTGTATAATAGGAGTAGTATTTGGGCTCTTGCCGGCTGTGAAAGCATCCAAGCTGGATCCAATTGAAGCCCTGCGATTTGAATAAATAAAGGAGAATCAAGCATATATGCACAAGATTTTAGTAGTGGAAGACGATACTACGATCAATCAAGTCATTTGTGAATTTTTAAAAGAAAGTAACTATGCAGTTACACCAGTCTTTGATGGAGGCGAGGCTTTGCTTCAATTTGAAGCAGAGTCTTTTGACTTAGTTATTTTGGACATGATGTTGCCAACCATGAGTGGACTGGATGTCCTCAAGGAAATTCGCAAGACTTCTCAGATTCCAGTCATGATCCTGACGGCGCTAGATGACGAGTACACTCAGCTAGTCAGCTTTAACCACCTTATCAGTGACTATGTGACCAAGCCTTTCTCACCACTGATCTTGGTCAAACGGATTGAGAATATTCTGCGACGAAATACGGTTGCGTCAGAGATTACTGTTGGTGATTTGACCGTCTCTATCGATGATTGTACCGTTTACTGGCAGGAAGAAAAGATGCCTCTGACCAAGAAAGAGTACGAAATCTTGCAGGCTCTAGCCAAGAGAAAGGATCACTTAGTGACCCGCGATCAGCTCATGAATACCATTTGGGGCTACAGCGAGCTAGATAGCCGGGTGTTGGACAATCATATCAAGAACATTCGTAAGAAAATCCCAGGTATTCCTCTGAAAACCATCACAGGCATGGGCTATCAGCTTGGAGGAGAAGACACGTGAAGATTGTCAAAAAGAACTTCCTCTTGACGACTTTCATTATCTTTGTCGTTGTGACGATCGTTCTATCCACTCTCTATTTTGCCATGCCGGTTTACTACCAGCAGGTCAAGGGAGGAGAAGCCCAGCGTGAGTTTGCTCAGGTAGCCAAGCAGGTCAAGGGAAAGTCCAGCCAAGAAATCAGTGAGCTCTTGAGCAATTATAGCAAAAAAAGCAATCAGATCTGGTTCACCTTGTTAGCTAAAGACAATACGATTCTTTACCCAGCACTTGAAACGAATGGAGAAAGCTCTCTCCAGCTGACGATTGTTCCGACCATTGCCAATAGTAATTACGAAAGCAAGACTCTGTCAGAAAGCTTTCAGACGTCGGACGGAAAAGAAGTAGTCCTGCGAGGGGAATATTCTCTGCAACCCGTTTCGGATGCCAGTCGGATCTTGCTTAATCTCTATCCTTTTGTATTATTTTTGTCGTTGAGTCTGGGAGGGCTTGCTGCCTATCTCTATAGTCGGACCTCCAGTCAGCGAATTAAGGATATTTCCTCTAGCACTCGGCAAATGACGAGTCTGCTTCCAGATGTTTCCTGTCAGGTGAAAGGGCACGATGAGATTGCTGACTTAGCTCAGGATATCAATCACTTATATGCCAACCTCCTAGCAAGTATGGAAGCTCTGCGATTAGAAAATGAAAAAGTTGCAGAAAGCGAGCGCGAAAAGGCAGAATTTCTCCGAATGACCTCCCACGAACTCAAGACCCCCATCACCAGCATGATGGGAATGATTGACGGGATGATTTATGGAGTGGGTGATTTTAAAGATCGGGACAAATACCTACAGAAGTGCCGCGAAATATTGGAAGAACAATCAGGTCTAGTTCAGTCTATCCTAGCCATTTCAAAACTAGAAATGACCATGGAGACAGAGCGAGAAATCTTCTCTCTCAAAGAGCTGCTTGAAGCAAATATCAGTACCTACAAGGTTCTGGCTGACCTCAAGCATTATCAATTTAATGTCCAACTTTCAGAAACAAAAGTCCGAGGAAATAAGACCTATTTACTGAAAGCTATTAAAAATTTGATTGATAATGCCTTCCATTATACAGTAGAAGGCGGAGAAATCTTGGTTCGTTTAGAAGATGGGATGTTAGTTGTAGAAAATGAAGCTGAGCGAGTGTTGGATGAATCACAGATTCAGCAGATTTTCCAGCCGTTTTATCGACCAGACTACAGTCGCAATCGTAAGGATGGCGGTACAGGACTGGGACTCTTTATCGTGCAGCAAATTTTAGAAAAGCACCATCTCACTTATCGCTTTGAAGCAGTTGAAAATAGATGGATGCGCTTCACAATTTTTTTACCTCAAATGGAACAGATATGAGGCTGGGACAAAAGTCCTAGCCTCTCAATTGTTTTTGGATTGTCGAGTAAGACGCAGTGATTGAGTGGACTCTACTAGGCTGATTTCATCAGCTTTTACAGCCCTACTCAACTGTGCGGAGGTGGGACGACGAAATCGAATTCTAACGAATTACCGATTTCTGTCCCACTCTCATTTTTGCTTGGATTTTTATAGGATAAATGTTTGAAAAGCACTTTTATTCAAGTTTTGTTTTAAATTTAAAAGAAAAGTGCGAAAAACGCTTACAATATCACAAAATAATTGACTATTACCTTTATTAGGAGTAAACTAATGGGGTACATTTAAAAAATATAAAAGGAGAATTCATCATGAATTTAACATTTTTAGGACTTTGTATTGCCTGCTTTGGCGTCTCATTAGCTGAAGGTTTGATTATGAGCAATCTGTTTAAAGCAGCTTCACGTCAGCCAGAAATGGTTGATCAATTAAGAAGCTTGCTCATCATGGGTGTCGCTTTTGTTGAAGGTACTTTCTTCGTTACTTTGGTTATGTCTTTCATTATCAAATAGTTTTTTCTATTTTAGAAAAGGGGGTGTCAAACCTTGGAAGAGAGTCTTAATCCGACTATTCAGCTAGGCCCAATATCCTTTGATTTGACCCTGCTTGCTATGTCACTTGTGACCGTTTTGATGGTCTTTGGCTTTATCTACTGGGGCAGTAGAAAAATGTCCATCCGACCAAAAGGAAAGCAAAACTTACTTGAGTACGTCTATGATTTTGTCATTGGCTTTACTAAAGAAAATATTGGGGAACACTACATCAAAGATTATTCTTTGTTTATGTTTGCCTTGTTTCTTTTTATTGCAGTTGCCAATAATATCGGTTTGATGGCTAAAATTCAAACCACCAATGGCTACAATCTCTGGACCTCACCGACGGCAAATTTGGGCTATGACCTAGCCTTGTCCTTTATTATTACATTGATTAGTCATGTGGAAGGAATCCGTCGTCGTGGTTTTAAAGATTACTTAAAAGCTTTTGCAACACCTGGATTTATGACTCCAATGAATATCTTGGAAGAATTTACCAATTTTGCCTCCTTAGCTCTGCGGATTTTCGGAAATATCTTTGCAGGGGAAGTTTTGGCTGGCTTGTTGCTTACCTTGTCACAACAAGCATTTTATTGGTATCCAGCTGCTTTCCTAGGTAGTATGTTATGGACAGCCTTCTCGATATTTATTTCATGTATCCAGGCCTATGTCTTTACCATGCTGTCTTCGATGTATATCGGTAAGAAAATAAACGGTGAAGAATAGTAAGTAGAAAGGAAGAAAAGGAATGCACGTAACTATCGGTGCCATTATTGGTGACTTTATTCTCATCGCTGGTTCCTTCCTTTTATTAATTTTTTTAGTAAAGAAGTTTGCCTGGGGCAATATTACCAGTATCTTAGAAGAACGTTCTAAAAAGATTACGGATGATATTGACGGGGCTGAATCAGCCCGCAAAAAGGCTGAGGAACTTGCGCAAAAACGTGAGAACGAATTAGCAGGAAGTCGTCAGGAAGCAACGACGATTATCGAACATGCTAAGGAAACAGCTGAAAAAAATAAGGCTGGAATTTTAGCGGATGCAGCTGAAGAAGCTGGACGTTTGAAAGCAAAAGCCAATCAGGAAATTGCTCAAAGCAAGGCAGAAGCCTTGAATAGCATTAAAGACGATGTGGCTGACCTAACAGTAAGTCTTGCAAGTAAGATCTTGAGCCAGCAGCTTGATACAAAAGCACACAGTGAGCTTATTGATCGTTATATTGATAAATTAGGAGATGCTTAATGGACAAAAAGCACTATGCGGTAGTTGAAAAATATACCTTGCCTTTTGTTCAATTAGTATTTGAAAAAGGTCAGCAACAAGATGTTTTTGAAAAACTAAGCCAAATTAGGGCCGTGTTTGAGGAAACAAATCTTGCTGACTTTTTATCACATATTGGCGTTGATGAGGGAGAGAAGGAGAAGGCTCTTCGACTTTTCCAAAACTCAGATTCACAGCTGATTGATAACTTTATCGAAATCGTTATTCTCAATCATCGAGCAGATTTGTTCTACGATATGTTGGTAGAAATTCAGCATCAGATTGAGAAACAAAGCAATGAATTTGAAGTGACGGTTAAATCTGTTCAAGCATTGACAGACAGTCAAAAAGAAAGATTGAAACCAATGATTGAGCAAAAAATGGGCCTCAAGGTTCGCTCGCTCAAGCAGGAATTGGATGCCAGCCTGATTGGCGGCTTCGTCATTTCAGCCAATAATAAGACAATTGATGCAAGTATAAAACGTCAATTACAACTCGTAAAAGAAAATTTGAAATAGAAAGTGGTGTGAATTTTGGCGATTAACGCACAAGAAATCAGCGCTTTAATTAAGCAACAAATTGAAAATTTCCAGCCAAATTTTGACGTCACAGAAACTGGGGTCGTCACTTACATTGGTGATGGAATCGCTCGTGCCCACGGTCTTGATAATGCCATGAGTGGCGAGCTCTTGATTTTTGAAAATGGTTCTTATGGTATGGCTCAAAATTTGGAGTCAACCGATGTCGGAATTATTATCTTGGGTGATTTTACAGATATTCGTGAGGGCGATACGATTCGCCGCACGGGTAAAATCATGGAAGTTCCTGTCGGAGATGCTTTGATTGGTCGTGTCGTAGATCCACTTGGTCGTCCTGTTGACGGTTTGGGTGAGCTTGCTACAACTAAAACACGCCCTGTAGAAGCACCAGCTCCAGGAGTTATGCAACGGAAGTCTGTATCAGAACCATTGCAAACAGGTTTGAAAGCTATTGATGCCCTTGTACCAATTGGTCGTGGTCAGCGGGAATTGATTATCGGTGACCGTCAGACTGGTAAAACCAGCATTGCCATCGATGCGATCCTCAACCAAAAAGGGCAGGATATGATCTGTATCTATGTTGCTATTGGACAAAAAGAATCTACTGTCCGTACACAAGTGGAAACTCTCCGTCAGTATGGAGCCTTGGATTATACTATCGTGGTAACAGCGTCAGCTTCTCAGCCTTCTCCATTACTTTTCTTGGCTCCTTATGCCGGTGTAGCAATGGCTGAAGAATTTATGTACAATGGCAAGCACGTCCTCATTGTTTATGATGACTTGTCAAAACAAGCGGTAGCTTATCGTGAGCTTTCCCTCTTGCTTCGTCGTCCGCCAGGTCGTGAAGCCTTCCCAGGGGATGTCTTCTATCTTCACAGCCGTCTGCTTGAACGTTCGGCTAAGGTTTCTGATGAGCTGGGTGGTGGTTCAATCACTGCATTGCCATTCATCGAAACGCAGGCAGGAGATATCTCTGCCTATATCGCGACCAACGTAATTTCAATCACAGATGGACAAATCTTCCTTGGAGATGGTCTCTTTAATGCAGGGATTCGTCCAGCTATTGACGCTGGTTCTTCTGTATCTCGGGTAGGTGGATCTGCACAAATCAAGGCCATGAAGAAGGTTGCAGGAACCCTGCGTATTGACCTTGCTTCATATCGTGAGTTGGAAGCCTTTACCAAATTTGGTAGTGACCTCGATGCAGCAACCCAGGCTAAGTTGAACCGTGGACGCCGTACAGTAGAAGTATTGAAACAGCCAGTTCATGAGCCACTGCCAGTTGAAAAGCAAGTTGTGATCCTCTATGCGTTGACTCACGGCTTCCTTGATGCAGTACCAGTAGATGAGATTCTTCGGTTTGAAGCAGAGATTTTTGCTTACTTTGACGCTCATCATGAAGACATTTATGAAACCATTCGTCAGACAAAAGATTTGCCGAGTGAAGAAGTGCTGGACGCCGCTATTACTGAATTTATCAATCAGTCTAACTTCAAATAAGAATAGAGGTGTCAGATGGCAGTTTCATTAAATGATATAAAAAATAAAATTGCATCCACAAAAAACACCAGTCAAATCACTAATGCGATGCAGATGGTTTCTGCATCTAAGTTGGGCAAATCCGAAGAAGCGGCAAAGAACTTTCAAGTCTATGCTTCTAAGGTTCGGAAACTCTTGACCGACCTTTTGCATGGTCATGAGGAAGAAAATGTTAGCCATCATCCACTGCTAAAGAGCAGACCAGTTCAGAAAACGGCTTATATCGTCATTACGTCTGATCGTGGTTTGGTCGGTGGCTACAACGCAACCATTCTCAAATCCATGATGGAATTGATTTCGGAATACCACGAAAAGGATGACTATGTCATTATTTCGATCGGTGGAATGGGAGCGGATTTCTTCCGAGCACGGGGCATTCAGCCAATTTATGAATTGCGCGGTTTAGCCAATCATCCGAGTTTTGATGAAGTTCGGAAAATCATTTCCAAGACCATTGAAATGTATCAGAATGAGCTTTTTGATGAACTTTATGTGTGTTATAACCACCATGTCAACAGTTTGACCAGTCAGATGCGGGTAGAGCAGATGTTGCCAATCGTCGACTTGGATCCTAGTGAAGCCGATGAGAACTATATCCTCAATCTAGAACTAGAATCCAGTCGAAATGCGATTTTAGATCAGCTCTTGCCTCAGTTTGCTGAAAGTATGATTTACGGGGCCATTATTGACGCAAAAACTGCTGAAAATGCTGCTGGTATGACAGCCATGCAAACAGCAACAGATAACGCTAAAAAAGTTATCAATGATTTGACCATTCAGTATAACCGTGCTAGACAAGCAGCTATCACGCAGGAAATTACTGAAATTGTGGCGGGTGCAAGTGCACTGGAATAGTGTCACAGAAAATAAATAGTATAAAGAGGAGAAAAGAATGAGCTCAGGCAAAATTACTCAGGTTATCGGACCGGTTGTAGACGTAGCGTTTGCAGCTGGCGACAAGCTACCTGAGATCAATAATGCACTTGTAGTCTATAAAAATGACGAAAAAAAATCAAAAATCGTCCTTGAAGTAGCTCTTGAGCTTGGTGATGGAGTGGTTCGGACCATCGCTATGGAATCAACGGATGGGTTGACTCGTGGCATGGAAGTGCTAGATACTGGCCGTCCAATTTCTGTGCCAGTCGGCAAAGAAACACTTGGTCGCGTCTTTAACGTTTTGGGAGATACCATTGACTTGGATGCTCCTTTTGCGGATGATGCAGAGCGCCAGCCAATCCATAAGAAAGCTCCAACCTTTGATGAGTTGTCTACTTCATCAGAGATCTTAGAGACAGGTATCAAGGTTATCGACCTGTTAGCCCCTTATCTGAAAGGTGGTAAAGTTGGACTCTTCGGTGGTGCCGGAGTTGGTAAGACCGTCTTGATTCAGGAATTGATTCATAACATTGCCCAAGAACATGGTGGTATTTCCGTGTTTACCGGTGTTGGGGAACGTACCCGTGAAGGGAATGACCTTTACTGGGAAATGAAGGAGTCTGGCGTTATCGAGAAAACAGCCATGGTCTTCGGTCAGATGAATGAGCCACCAGGAGCGCGTATGCGGGTTGCTTTAACTGGTTTGACGATTGCAGAGTACTTCCGTGATGTGGAAGGTCAAGATGTGCTTCTTTTCATTGACAATATCTTCCGTTTCACGCAGGCAGGTTCTGAGGTTTCTGCCCTTTTGGGTCGGATGCCATCAGCCGTTGGTTACCAACCAACACTTGCGACTGAAATGGGACAACTCCAAGAGCGTATTACATCGACTAAGAAAGGTTCTGTAACTTCTATTCAGGCCATCTACGTACCAGCCGATGACTATACTGACCCAGCTCCAGCAACGGCTTTCGCCCACTTGGACTCTACAACCAACTTGGAACGTAAATTGGTTCAATTGGGAATTTATCCAGCCGTTGATCCGCTTGCTTCAAGCTCTCGAGCTCTTTCTCCCGAGATTGTTGGTGAAGAGCACTATGCAGTGGCAGCTGAAGTAAAACGCGTATTGCAACGTTATCATGAATTGCAGGATATCATTGCCATCCTAGGTATGGATGAGTTGTCAGATGAAGAAAAGACTTTGGTTGCGCGTGCGCGTCGGATTCAATTCTTCCTATCTCAAAACTTCAACGTTGCGGAGCAATTTACTGGTCAGCCGGGATCTTATGTGCCTGTGGCTGAGACAGTTCGTGGCTTTAAAGAAATCCTCGAAGGCAAGTACGATAAGTTACCAGAAGATGCCTTCCGTGGTGTCGGTTCGATTGAGGATGTCATCGCTAAAGCTGAAAAAATGGGATTCTAAGAGGTGAATGATGGCTCAAATGACAGTACAAATCGTTACACCGGATGGTCTGATTTATGACCACCGTGCTGCATTTGTTTCCGTAAAAACGATTGACGGAGAAATGGGGATTTTGCCTCGCCATATCAATACAATTGCTGTTTTGGAAGTGGATCAAGTCAAGGTACGCAGAATCGATGATGACAAGCATATTGACTGGATTGCGGTCAACGGTGGCATCATAGAAATTGCTGATAATGTGATTACTATTATCGCAGACTCAGCTGAGCGTGAGCGTGATATTGATATCAGCCGCGCTGAACGAGCTAAGCTACGTGCTGAGAAAGAGATCGAAGAAGCCCAAGACAAGCATTTGATTGACCAAGAGCGACGTGCTAAAATCGCCCTCCAGCGTGCCATCAACCGTATTAACGTTGGAACAAGAATGTAATGAAAAAAGAATGGAATTTCCATTCTTTTTTGCTGTCCCATACTCCTTTCCGCTAGAAATCGCTCTTCTTATGGTATAATAAAGTCTATGATAGAATTAATGTTTCGATTATGCAGTCATCTGCTCTTTATCTTTATGTCTTTTCATCTTTTGTCTACAGTGGTCTGTTGGGAAAGATTGCTAAAAGTAAATGCTGATAATGCCATCAAAATTCGTTTTTTGATTTTATTGCTAAGTATTGCCTTGGGCTACATGGCTAGCCTATTTTTTATCGGTATTTATGATATGAGTCGGGCAATCTTTAATGGAACTTTATAAGGTCAGAATCTTGATTTTATGGTATGATAGTAAGGATGAATTTATAAGGTTTGGAGTAACTATTTAGTATGGAAAAAATTATTATTCAGGGTGGAAATAACCGTCTGGTTGGCAGAGTTAAGATTGAAGGAGCTAAAAATGCTGTGCTGCCGCTGTTGGCAGCAACTGTTTTAGCCAGTGAGGGAAAAACAACTCTTAAAAATGTGCCAGTTCTTTCCGATGTTTTTACCATGAACAATGTTGTTCGCGGCTTGAATACGCAGGTAGACTTTGATCAAGATGAAAATACTGTAGTTGTAGATGCGACTAAACCATTAACCGAAGAGGCTCCTTATAAGTATGTCAGCAAGATGCGGGCTTCGATTGTTGTATTGGGTCCCATTCTTGCTCGAAATGGGCATGCTAAAGTGTCCATGCCGGGCGGTTGTACGATTGGTAGCCGACCTATCGATCTTCATTTGAAGGGCTTGGAAGCAATGGGTGCTCAGATTACGCAGACTGCAGGATACATCGAAGCCAAGGCAGACCGCTTGATGGGGGCGCATATTTACATGGACTTCCCAAGTGTTGGTGCGACACAGAATATTATGATGGCAGCGACTTTGGCTCAAGGTACCACTGTTATTGAAAATGCTGCTCGAGAACCTGAAATTGTCGACTTGGCCTTACTATTAAATAAAATGGGAGCTAAAGTCAGAGGGGCAGGAACGGAGAATATAACAATCATCGGTGTTGAAAAACTTCATGGAGCTGAGCACAATGTCGTGCAAGACCGTATCGAAGCTGGTACATTTATGGTTGCCGCTGCTATGACGGGTGGTGATTTGCTAATTGAGGATGCGATTTGGGAGCACAACCGTCCGCTTCTATCAAAGATGCAAGAAATGGGTGTAGAAGTGACGGAAGAAGACGAAGGAATTCGCGTCCGCTCAGATGTTTCAAAGTTAAAAGCTGTTTCTGTCAAAACCTTGCCTTATCCAGGTTTCCCAACCGATATGCAGGCTCAGTTTACTGCCTTGATGGCGATAGCTCAAGGAGAGTCTGTCATGGTTGAGACGGTCTTTGAAAACCGCTTCCAGCACTTAGAAGAGATGCGACGGATGGGTCTTCACTCCGATATTATGCGGGATACCGCTCGGATTTGGGGTGGTAGCAGTTTGCAAGGAGCAGAAGTGATGTCGACAGATCTTCGAGCTAGTGCGACCTTGATTTTGATGGGCTTGATTGCTGAAGGGGAAACAAAGGTTAGCAAGTTGGTCCATTTGGATCGTGGCTATTATAAATTTCACGAAAAGCTGGCGGCTCTTGGTGCCAACATCAAACGCGTAAAGGAAGAAGATGATGAGTGAAAATTGGAAATATTTGGCTAGACAACTAGGCATCATGGCCTTGGTGCTGGTAGTCGCTTTTATCATTTTTTGTCTTGGTCTGGTCATCGGATATGGCGTGATTGGAAATGCAGAAAATCCTTGGTCTATCTTATCGCTAGATACTTGGAATGAACTTGTTTCTAAGTTCACTGGTCATTAATCTGCTAAGATACCCGAAAAATTACCGACTGTGCAGAATTTTGCGCAGTCCTTTTAAATGGAAAAGGAAAGATGCCAAAAAGAAAGAAATTACAAAAAAAGAGCACTAAATCTACTCAGACTATAGCTGGGCTTCTTGTTGCTCTGACTTTATCACTGGGAGCCTACTTTTTTGGAAATGGCACTCAGTCACCAGCGGTAAATACATCGTCAGCCATTAGTCAAAATAGGGATACCAGCACACCAGATCAAGCGCTGGCTGAGAGTGTTCTCACAGACTCAGTGCGTTCTCAACTTGGTGGAAAAATCGAGTGGAATGGGGCTGGTGCCTTCATCATCAATGAAAATCAAACAAACTTAGACGCCAAAGTTTCGAGTGTCCCTTATGCGGATAATAAAACGAAGATGGTTCAGGGGCAGACGGTTCCAACAGTTGCCAATGCCTTGCTTGCCAAATCGACCCGCCAGTATAAATCACGGGAAGAAACAGGGAATGCGTCTACTTCTTGGGTTCCTGCTGGTTGGCACCAAGTCAAACATCTATCAGGTGACTATAATCATGCAGTGGATCGCGGACATCTCTTGGCTTACTCTCTAATCGGTGGCTTAAAGGGCTTTGATGCTTCCACTAGCAATCCAGCCAATATCGCAGTCCAGACAGCTTGGGCCAATCAGGCCAATAAAGACAACTCGACGGGGCAGAATTACTATGAAACTCAGATTCGTCGTGCCTTGGATCAGAATAAGCGAGTCCGTTATCGTGTCACCTTGATCTATGCTTCGGAAAATGATCTGGTGTCCTCTGGCTCGCATTTAGAAGCTAAGTCCAGCGATGGAAGTTTGGAATTCAATGTTTTTGTCCCAAATGTCCAGTCAGGAATTGTCCTTGATTATCGCACTGGCAAAGTGAGCATTAGATAAATATGATTTAAATAATATGATCCATTTGAAGTTAGCAGCTAGGATGATTTGTGTGCTTCAATAGACTTGTCGGTATCTCAAGAGATGCCGATTTTTATTTTGAGTGAAATAAGCACAAACTAAACGTAAAAAATCCCATGCAAACCTTTTCACCGTTAAAAAAATCTGCTATAATAAGAGGGAGAACGAATACAGAGGAGAATATCATGTCAAAAAAAATTATTGGGATTGACCTTGGTGGTACATCTATCAAATTTGCAATTTTAACGCAAGAGGGTGAAATCCAAGAAAAATGGTCTATTAAAACTAATATTTTGGATGAAGGAAGCCATATTGTAGACGATATGATTGAGTCTATTCAGCATCGTTTGGAGCTCCTAAATCTATCAGCTGAGGACTTTGTCGGAATTGGCATGGGATCACCGGGTGTGGTTGATCGTGAGAAAGGGACTGTTATAGGTGCCTATAACCTAAACTGGAAGACCCTCCAGCCAGTAAAAGAGAAAATCGAAAAAGCGACAGGCATTCCATTCTTCATTGATAATGATGCCAACGTAGCTGCGCTTGGTGAGCGTTGGATGGGTGCTGGTGAAAACCAGCCAGACGTTGTCTTTATGACGCTTGGTACAGGTGTTGGTGGCGGTATCGTTGCGGAAGGTAAATTGCTCCACGGTATGGCAGGTGCGGCAGGCGAGCTGGGCCATATCACTGTTGATTTCGATCAACCAATCGTATGTACTTGTGGTAAGAAAGGCTGTCTTGAAACAGTAGCTTCTGCAACAGGGATTGTCAATTTGACTCGTCGTTACGCTGATGAATATGAGGGTGACGCAACTTTGAAACGCTTGATTGATAACGGAGAAGAAGTAACCGCTAAAACTGTATTTGATTTGGCAAAAGAAGGCGACGATCTTGCCTTGATCGTTTATCGTAACTTCTCACGTTACTTGGGGATTGCTTGTGCCAATATCGGCTCTATCCTAAACCCTTCAACCATTGTTATCGGTGGCGGAGTGTCAGCAGCGGGAGAATTCCTTCTACAAGGTGTCCAAAAAGTTTATGATGAAAATACCTTCCCACAAGTGCGTACATCAACTAAATTGGCGCTGGCTACACTTGGAAATGATGCTGGCGTAATTGGAGCAGCTTCGCTGGTACTTCAATAGTTCTAATTACTTCCTCTCTTAGCATAGCTATAAGGAGGGCTAAAAATGAAGAGAAAAGTTGCATATTTTCTAATATTATTTCCCATTTTTCTTTTGATCCTATCCGCTTGCAAATCAAAGACAGAAGGTTTTCTGACCATATTGGATAGTCAGAATCAGCAAGTTTATCAGACGAATAATACCAAAACTTTGGATGAATTTGCAGACATTCTGGATAAGGTCGAATCTGAGGAAGATAATGAAGATGCCTGGGTTGATTTACCTGATGATGCAGAGGTTAATTACATCTACGATATTAGTGGGAGAAAGGGAGAAAGTGGCGTTAAATTCACGACCTACAAAAACTACCCCTATGTCACCCTTTCAAATATCCCTGCTGTGTCAGATATTACCTTGAGATTATCAGAAAAAGATGCTAAAAAACTTAATCATCCAGATGAATGGGTCAAATAAAGTTTTCTCCTGCTAAACTTGGCAGGAGAATTTTTTTGAAAAATTTGCTATACTAAAGAAAGTTTAAGGATTCAGGAGATATCATGACCAAAGCAGATACGATTTTTAAAGAGAATATAAAAAAGATTATGGAGCAAGGTGTTTTTTCTGAGAATGCCCGTCCGCGCTACAAGGATGGAAATGTGGCCAACTCTAAATATATCACTGGTTCTTTCGCAGAATACGATTTGAGCAAGGGAGAGTTCCCAATCACGACTCTGCGCCCCATTGCTATCAAGTCTGCCATCAAGGAAGTGCTCTGGATCTATCAAGACCAGTCTAATAGCTTGGAACTGCTCAACGACAAGTATCATGTTCACTATTGGAATGACTGGGAAGTTGGCGACACGGGTACTATTGGCCAGCGCTATGGTGCTGTTGTCAAGAAGCACAATATTATCCATAAAATTCTCCAACAGCTGGAAGCCAATCCTTGGAATCGTCGCAATATCATCTCTCTCTGGGATTATGAAGCGTTTGAAGAAACAGACGGTCTGCTTCCATGTGCTTTTCAAACCATGTTTGACGTTCGTCGTGTGGATGGGGAGATTTATCTGGATGCGACTCTGACCCAGCGCTCAAATGATATGCTAGTTGCTCACCACATCAATGCTATGCAGTATGTGGCTCTGCAGATGATGATTGCCAAGCATTTTGGTTGGAAAGTCGGCAAGTTCTTTTACTTTATCAATAACTTGCACATCTATGACAATCAGTTCGAGCAGGCGGAGGAACTCTTACGCCGAGAACCTAGCGACTGCCAACCTCGACTCGTTTTAAATGTGCCAGATGGGACCAATTTCTTTGATATCAAAGCGGAAGATTTTGAGTTATTAGATTATGATCCGGTCAAACCTCAACTCAAGTTTGATTTGGCGATTTGATTGTATTTTTCCTACTGAATGACAGTCAGTAGGTTTTTTAATTTTCAAGAGCAAATGATTGAAATATATTTTGTAAGTGCTATAATGACAATAGATATATGTGTTTCGCTAGTGCCTATCTCGGAGGTATTGATATGGAAGCAAATTTTTTAACACATAGAAGCAGGAGAAAACTCTTTAGTCTGGGCATTTGTTCATTTTTGCTTGGTCTATCGGTTTCTGTGACACCGATGGCTGTTGTGGGTGCGGATGAAGTCCAGCAGGCAGAGTCCCAACTTGAGCAAATTGCGGATTCTTCAATGGAAGAAGATGACTTTCTGCAGCTTGTAGACCAAGGTTCGGATGGGGCAAATCAGGGAAAGAAATCCTATACGATTGATTTGCTTTGTCATGGAAAAGGCCCTAAGAATAAAGGGACCGAGCAAAGCAATGCTGATGCTTCAACTGAAGGTAAGTCAGTCAAAAGAGAGGGATGCGATATTGATCCCTTAGCGGATAAAAAAGAGGCTGCCACTGCTGAGCCTAAGAAGACAGACTCAACGCTCTTGAATGTCTCCCTGTTTGGCCTTGTGGCTGCTGTTGTAGGATTTATCTTTGTCAAAAAGATGAAGAAAGGGTGATTTACCTAGCAAACGAATAGTCGATAATCTTTTTGGTTATCGATTTTTTATCTGGATTGGCTGACAAAAATAAATAGATAGAAGTGATAGTCCAAACAAGTCTTTTTTAATAAATTTTGATAGAATAGAAATATCAATGTGAAGGATAGAGAAATGACAAAAAAGATTGCGGCGATTTGGGCACAGGATCAAAATGGTCTGATTGGCAAAGACCAAAGCTTGCCATGGCATTTACCAGCAGAGTTGAAGCATTTCAAAGAAATCACGACTGGACATGTGATTTTAATGGGTCGGGTGACTTTTGATGGTATGCATCGGCGCGTGCTGCCAAATAGAAAAACTCTGATTTTGACACGCGATAGGGATTATCAGATTGAAGATGAGCGTGTTTTGGTATTTCATGATCTTTCAGCGGTGTTGAAATGGTACCAAGAGCAAGAGAAGAATCTCTATATTATCGGTGGCGGCCAGATCTTTTCTTTATTTGAGCATGAATTGGATGAGGTGATTAAGACAGAAATCCATGCTAGCTTGGAAGGCGATACTTATTTCCCAACAGACTTTGATTTGACACAGTTCGAGGAAGTGAGCAGTCGCTTTCGACCAAAAGATGAAAAAAATGAGTATGATTTCACCGTAAAAATCCTCAAAAGAAAGGGTTCATAGGAATGGAAAGAAGTGTTTTTGGTTTTTTTACGGCCTTTTTATGTGCAATTTGTCTGATCTGTTCGCTTCAGACTTTTCGTAAAAAACGTTATGGATTGGCTATTTTATTTTTGTTAAATGCTTTTACGAATCTTGTTAATTCCATCCATGCTTTTTATATGACCCTCTTTTAAAATGTAAATAAAAATTGAATTAGAAATTTAGAATGGGAGTAAAAAATGCCTACAAATCGTAATAATGAGATGATGGTATATTGTTCTTTCTGTGGAAAGAATCAGGACGAAGTCCAAAAAATTATTGCGGGCAACAATGCCTTTATCTGTAATGAATGTGTCGAGTTGGCGCAGGAAATTATTCGAGAAGAATTAGCTGAGGAAGTTTTAGCTGATCTTTCTGAAGTACCAAAACCACAAGAATTGCTCAATATTTTGAACCACTATGTGATTGGTCAAGATCGGGCTAAGCGGGCTTTGGCAGTTGCTGTTTACAATCACTATAAGCGGATTAATTTTCATGACAGTCGCGAAGAGGATGATGTGGAACTACAAAAATCAAACATCCTCATGATTGGTCCAACTGGATCTGGGAAAACATTCCTGGCTCAGACCTTGGCGCGCAGTCTCAATGTTCCTTTTGCTATTGCGGATGCCACTGCTTTGACTGAGGCTGGCTATGTTGGTGAAGATGTCGAAAATATCTTGCTCAAGCTTTTACAAGCAGCAGATTTTAATATTGAACGGGCAGAACGTGGTATCATCTATGTGGATGAAATCGACAAGATTGCTAAGAAGAGCGAAAATGTTTCTATCACCCGTGATGTTTCAGGTGAGGGTGTTCAGCAAGCCTTGCTGAAGATTATCGAAGGAACGGTAGCCAGCGTGCCTCCTCAAGGTGGTCGTAAGCATCCACAGCAAGAAATGATTCAGGTTGATACCAAGAATATTCTCTTTATTGTTGGTGGTGCTTTTGACGGTATCGAAGAGATTGTCAAGCAACGTCTTGGTGAGAAGATTATCGGTTTCGGTCAAAATAATAAGGCAATTGACGAGGGTGCGTCATATATGCAGGCCATTGTCGCTGACGATATTCAAAAATTTGGGATTATTCCTGAGTTGATTGGTCGTTTGCCAGTTTTTGCAGCTCTAGAGCAGCTGACTGTTGATGACTTAGTTCGCATTTTAAGTGAACCGAGAAATGCACTAGTGAAGCAATACCAAACCTTGCTTTCTTATGATGATGTTGAGCTTGAATTTGACGAGGAAGCCCTGCAAGCCATTGCGAGAAAAGCCATCGAACGTAAGACAGGTGCGCGTGGACTTCGTTCAATTATTGAAGAAACCATGATGGATGTCATGTTTGAAGTGCCAAGTCAGGAAAATGTTAAGCTGGTTCGTATCACGAAGGAAGCAGTGGATGGCACAGACAAGCCAATCTTAGAAACTGCCTAGGGGAAGCTTATGGAAATCAATACACATAATGCTGAGATTTTACTGAGCGCAGCCAATAAATCGCATTACCCGCAGGATGATATCCCAGAAATCGCCTTGGCGGGTCGCTCCAATGTTGGTAAATCTAGTTTTATCAATACTCTGCTCAATCGTAAAAATCTAGCACGAACTTCAGGCAAGCCTGGTAAAACGCAACTGTTGAATTTTTTCAATATCGATGACAAGCTCCGTTTTGTGGACGTTCCTGGCTATGGTTATGCCAAGGTTTCGAAAACAGAGCGAGCTAAATGGGGCAAAATGATTGAGGAATACTTGACCAGTCGGGACAATCTGCGAGCGGTCGTGAGCCTAGTAGACTTACGCCATGATCCTAGTGCGGATGATGTGCAGATGTATGAATTCCTCAAATACTATGAAATTCCAGTTATTGTTGTGGCTACCAAGGCTGATAAAATTCCGCGAGGTAAGTGGAATAAGCATGAAAGTGCCATTAAGAAAAAGCTGGACTTTGATAAAACTGATGATTTTATTATCTTTTCTTCAGTTGATAAAACTGGTCTTGATCAAGCCTGGGATGCGATTTTAGGCAAGATCTAGATGTTAGATTTTATCGGAATGATAGTTGAACTTTCAGAGTTTAAGATCATAGCCTGATTCCGTATGGGTTGGAGTCAGGTTATTTTTATCTTCAGTTCAGTCTGTATATCTTAGTGATAAGACTCATTATGCAAGCCAAACGAGGAAGTTTTGAATGGAACAATCGTGGCTTGTAAAACTTATATTCGTAGAAGATCTAAAAAATGTCATATACTTGTAATTTATTGCTAATGTTATTTTGTTTTTAGTATGTTACAATAGTAGAATAAATATTGTATTTAGGAGAAAGACTGTGAAGAAGAGAATTTCAAAAGAAAGAAAAAAACTTTTGACAGGTTTGACAGGTTTGGCAGTGATGGCCTCAACCGTTGTCTTTGGTCTGGCTTTGTCAAAGCAAATCAAGCCAGCAAGTGCAAATGATGCTGTTCAGCAGCCATTGAACCAAACAGAATATTTCATTTCACAAATCAGTGAGCCGGCTCGCCAGTTGGCTCAGGATAATGATCTATATGCTTCTGTGATGATTGCACAAGCTATTTTAGAGAGTGGTTCTGGCCAGTCTGGTCTATCAGGCTATCCTCACTATAATTTGTTTGGGATTAAAGGAGCTTATGCTGGTCAGTCAGCGACGATGGAGACCTTGGAAGAAGATGGTCAGGGCAATACTTACGCAATCAATGATCAATTCCGCTCTTACTCAAGTTACGCTGAGTCACTTCAGGATTATGTCTACGTCTTGAGACAAAGTCATTTTGCGGGAGCTTGGAAGAGCAATGCCCCGACTTATCAAGATGCGACAGCTGCCTTGACAGGTGTATATGCAACGGATAGTCATTACTATGCAAAATTGAACTATCTGATTGAAGCATACAATCTGACTCAGTTTGATTCGCCTAGCTATCAGACAGGAGCGTCTAATATGGTTTACAATCCTTACCGTGGACAATACACGACTCAAGATGTTCTGGAAACAGATCAAGCATGGGCATCACATAACTAGATAAGAAAAAAGAGATTGTAATAATCTCTTTTTTGTGTTTTACTAATAAAGTAGACGATCATTTCAAATAAGCAGACTTATTTATCTTTAGCAAAACTGACTAATTTGCTATTTTAGAAAAGGCTTAAGGAGCAAGATGGGAGCGTTTAAAGACTTACTTGAAAAGCAAGACATAATAATTCTAGATGGTGCTTTGGGGACAGAGCTGGAGAGGCAGGGCTATGATGTTTCTGGTCGGCTTTGGTCAGCCAAGTACTTGCTTGAGAATCCTCAGATTATCCAAGGCCTGCATGAGGACTATGTTCGGGCGGGCAGTGACATTATCACCACTTCCAGTTATCAGGCCAACATTCCAGCTTTTGTCGAAGAAGGATTGAGTTTAGATAAGGCTTATGAACTCTTCAAAGAGACGGTCTTTTTGGCACAGGCAGCTATCAAAAATGTTTGGCAGGGGTTATCGCTAGATGAGCAGAAGAAGCGCTCTTATCCTTTGATAGCTGGGTCGGTCGGACCATATGCTGCTTATCTGGCTGATGGTTCGGAGTACACAGGAGCCTATCACTTGAGTGAGGAGGAATTTAAAGACTTTCATCGTCCGCGTATTCAGGCCTTGCTGGATGCGGGCTGTGACTTATTGGCACTTGAAACAATTCCTAACGGAGCAGAAACCAAGGCGCTTGTTCATTTACTATCAGAAGCATTTCCGCAGGTGGAAGCCTATTTATCTTTTACCGCTCAAACGGTATCAGCGATTTCGGATGGAACACTGATAGAAGAAGTTGGACGCTTGGCTCAGTCGAGTCCACAAGTATTAGCTGTCGGTTTTAACTGCACAGCTCCACATTTGATTGCTCCTTTATTAGAAAAGTTGAAACAGGTGTGCGATAAGCCCTTGCTGTCCTATCCAAATTCTGGAGAGATCTATAATGTGGCGACGAATACTTGGCAGGACAATCCTGAGCAGCAGCTCTGTTTAACTGATTACAGCCATCTTTGGAAGAAGCAGGGCGTTCAGCTTTTTGGCGGTTGCTGTCGAACTCGGCCAGAAGATATAAGGCGGCTAGCAGGCGAACTAAGAACTTGAAATATAGTATTCCAATTTCAAGTTCAAATTTAGAAAAAAAAACTTACAGAAAACGCTTTCGAAAAATAAAAGTTTGTGATATACTGTACATAGTTTAACTTAGAGGAGAATTATTATGGTCGAATCGACATTTATTCCAAAAATAGAAGCAGCTTGCCGTAAGAAAGAAGGCTTGTTCGACACAAACAAAGGGAAGTATGCTGTCCGCTCTATCTTTGCGGGGGCCTTTCTGACCTTCAGTACAGGAGCAGGAGCTATTGCGGCAGACTTGACAAATAAGATTGTTCCAGGCACAGGACGCTTTCTCTTTCCTTTTATCTTCGCTTGGGGATTGGCCTATATCGTCTTTCTGAATGCTGAGCTGGTGACTTCTAACATGATGTTTCTGACAGCTGGCACTTTCTTGAAGAAGATTGATTGGAAAAAAGCACTGATTATTTTGTTCTATTGTACTTTCTTTAACTTGATTGGGGCTTTGATAGCTGGTTGGCTTTTTGCTAATTCAGCGGCTTATGCGGGACTTAGTAAGGAAAGTTTCATTGCTGGTGTTGTACAGATGAAACTTGCCCGCTCCAATGAGCTTATTTTACTTGAGGGAATACTAGCCAATGTCTTCGTTAATATTGCGATTCTTTCCTTCGTCTTGGTGAAAGATAGCACAGCTAAGCTTTTCTTAGTTATTTCAGCCATTTATATGTTTGTATTCTTAACCAACGAACACTTGGCGGCTAACTTTGCTTCTTTTGCTATCGTTAAGTTTAGTTCAGCTGCGTCACAGGTGGCAAATTTTGGTATTGGAAATATCCTGCGTCACTGGGCTGTGACCTTCGTAGGAAACTTGATTGGTGGTGGTCTTCTAATCGGTCTGCCATATGCTTGGTTCAATAAAAAAGAAGAACATTATGTAGATTAAAATGTAGTCTTAGGGCTACATTTTTTTGAAGAAACGACGCTCTGATTCTTGTCTAGATTTTCCTAAATTGACAAACATATAAAATTTTGTTAAACTTTATTAATATTTTTATATTTAAGGAGATCTTGATGAATAAACTTACTATTCAAGCACCAGATGGCAGCAATGTTAAGACTTTGTCACCTATGTACTCTATTACAACCTTGCTATTTAACTTTTTCGTTCCTCTTTTTCGTAAAGACTGGAAATACTTTGGGATCATGCTTGGATCACTGTTTGTATTTGCTGTGATTGCAACACTTCTTATCCCAGATGATTTCTTGAGACCTGTAGGAACTGCCTACAACTTGTTTTGGGCCTTTTTCTATAATCGTCTTTGGATAAAAGACCGAGTTTTCACTGATGGTTGGGTGCCTGCTGACGATGCTAGTAAAGCCTTGCTTGACAAGACTTTTCCTAAAAATGCATAAAAAAAGTAAAAAGATTGCACAAAAAGCTTGCAATCTTTTTTTTCTTTTGCTATAATTATCAATGGTTTGAAAAAACTGCCTAAGACAGTAGGGGAGCTCGACTCATAAAAATCCTACCGAGGACAAAACGTATCATGTAAAAGAAGCGTATTGTACTTTCGTGTCTAGGTTTGGGCGCGTTTTTCTTTTAGAAAAATTCCCCAAGCAAAATAATTACGGAGGTGAAACACTAAATGAGTGAAGCAATTATTGCTAAAAAAGCAGAATTAGTTGACGTAGTAGCTGAGAAAATGAAAGCTGCTGCATCAATCGTTGTTGTGGACGCTCGTGGTTTGACAGTTGAGCAAGATACTGTTCTTCGTCGTGAGCTTCGTGGAAGCGAAGTTGAGTACAAAGTGATTAAAAACTCAATCTTACGTCGTGCAGCTGAAAAAGCTGGTCTTGAAGATCTTGCATCAGTATTTGTTGGACCATCTGCAGTAGCATTTTCTAATGAAGATGTTATCGCACCAGCGAAAATCTTGAACGATTTTGCTAAGAATGCAGAAGCACTTGAAATCAAAGGTGGTGCTATCGAAGGCGCTGTCGCATCAAAAGAAGAGATTCTTGCACTTGCAACTCTTCCAAACCGCGAAGGACTTCTTTCTATGCTCCTTTCTGTACTTCAAGCGCCAGTTCGCAACGTTGCACTTGCTGTCAAAGCAGTTGCAGACAACAAAGAAGACGCAGCTTAATCTTAAGCTACGCAGCGTAGCCTAGCTACAAAACATTATTATAAAAATAAAAACTTATTTGGAGGAAATAACAATGGCATTGAACATTGAAAACATTATTGCTGAAATTAAAGAAGCTTCAATCCTTGAATTGAACGACCTTGTAAAAGCTATCGAAGAAGAATTTGGTGTAACTGCAGCTGCTCCTGTAGCTGTTGCTGCAGCTGGTGCTGCTGACGCTGGTGCTGCTAAAGATTCATTTGACGTTGAATTGACAGCTGCTGGTGACAAAAAAGTTGGCGTTATCAAAGTTGTACGTGAAATCACTGGTCTTGGCCTTAAAGAAGCTAAAGAACTTGTTGATGGTGCACCAGGTGTCATCAAAGAGGGCGTTCCAACTGCAGAAGCTGAAGAAATCAAAGCTAAATTGGAAGAAGCTGGAGCTTCAGTTACTCTTAAATAATCGTTTATCGATTGCTTAGGACTGAAAGCCTAGTATTAAAGCCTTTTCGTTGAGTTAAGGCAATTAAAAAATAGGAAGTTTGTTTGAAACTTCCCCAAAAACACCCCCACAAAGTATTGTGGGGGTGTTTTGTATTTTTAGGAATAAAGTTTTTACATCAAGATTGAAGAGACTTCATTGAATTAGGGGACTTGGAAGGAATGTTCTATTTTACTAAAGCTGATAAACTTTAATGTTGTAAATTGACAGCGTTTACATTTTCGTGTAATATCAATACTATAGGACAAACATATATTAATTTAAGGAGGAAACTAGGATGCAATTATTGATTGAACTGCAAAAAATAGATCAGTTTATCTTGCCGGTGAACTATAATTACCTCCTTCAATCGATGATTTATAATTTATTAAAAAATAAGGAAGACTTGTCTGCGCAACTTCATGAGAGGGGGTATCTGTTAGAGGATAAATATTTTAAACTTTTTACATTTTCATTGTTGCAAGGTCAATATAAAATGCAAGGAAAACGAATAGAGTTTCTTGATAAGGTGCGTTTTGAAATTAGAACGATTGATCAATCCATTTTATTCACTATTGCAGAGGCCTTGTCAAATCTAGATGAATTGCGAATTGGTCGAAACCTTGTAAAAATTTTAAATGTGAAAATTGGGGAGAAGAAATTAACGGGTACTTCTTATAAGATTCGGATGATTTCTCCCTTGGTGGTTCGTTCTACAGATGCTGACACTAAAAAAACATTGTATTACAATCCGTTTGATATGGAGTTTCATAGCAGAATCATGGAGAATTTTGCGAGGAAATATCAAGCTTATTATCATAAAGTACCGACAGGTAAATTCGATATAGAGCCGATAAATTTTTCTTTAAAAAATAAATTTGTTACCAAATACAAAGACTTTCTCATAACAGGTTGGAAAGGAGAATTTGAGATAAGAGGAGATGCGGAGGTGTTAGATTTCCTCTATCAAGTTGGGCTTGGTGAGAAGAATTCGATGGGATTCGGAATGTTTGTAATTGAAGAATAGGAGGATAAAATGGATATGGAATTTAGGAATTGTAAGTTAGAGCTTGACTTAAAATGTCATGCGCCGATTATCCCTTTTTGACCAGAAGAACTAATCTTGCTTGCTCGTTCAGTGAAAGCAAGGTTTATTGGGTATTGGATGAAGAGAATTTCAAGCCTGAAAAACGTTTGAAAACTTACACAATGGACTTTATCGCCCAGAATCCTCGCCTTGTTTCTAAGACTATTGAGCCGTAGAAAAATATGATAGACGGATCATTTAGATAGAAGATAATTGTTACTTGTATTTTGCTGAAGAGGGGGAAACTAGAGTAGCCACAATCCCTACAATGCTTACTCTATCTTCAATGAGATTCTGAATCAAAGTGGTTTTTCTTTTGTTAAGCGAACCAAACGGCCACCCCGAGATCCACTAAATGCCTTGATTAGCTTTTGCAATACGATTTTATACAGTCGTGTTCTGCGCTTGATCTAGCAGGCTAGACTAGATCCTAAAATCGGAGTGCTGCATGCTTCAAATAATCGTCCTTATAGTTTGCATCTGGATTTTGCAGATTATATGAAGCCGGTTATCGTGGATCGAGTGATTTTGAGTTTGATCAATAAACATCAAATCAATGCCACAGATCATTTTGAAGAAAGGGAAGATGGCTCGGTTTATCTGAATCGTGAAGGGAAGTATATCGTCTTGAGAAGTTTTGAGGAAAAGCTACAGACGAGGCTAGTCATGGGAGGCTCGACCTATACCTATGCCCAGCTCATCCAGCACGACATCCGGCAGTTTAAGAGAATCTTGCAGCAGGATGGGAACTTAAAACGCTTTAAACCCTACAAATACTATTAAAAAGTCGGTCGATCTTTTCGATTTTTTGCCTCCTTTTTAAAAGCTGTCAACCAAGCGGTTTATAAGCGTTAGGACAAAAAAGATCGACCGACTTTTTTCATTGAAATCTTGAAAAAAGCCCTATTTTTTGATACAATCAATCTAGAAACAGCGAGAATGCTGTTGTTATACCTTACCTATAAGGAATTGAGACTAGTAAAACACCACCTTTTTAATAATACTTGTCTAATAAGACAGTTATACCTTACCTATAAGGAATTGAGACAAATTACTATAGCCATTATAATCACCTTCTTTCTATGTTTTGGCTATGTTATACCTTACCTATAAGGAATTGAGACGAAAAGTACTGGCATATTAGCCACCTTCTTTCTTAATTTGTTATACCTTACCTATAAGGAATTGAGACAGATTCCAAGGCGCAATATGGTAGATAGGTAAACCTTCTACCGTTATACCTTACCTATAAGGAATTGAGACGTAAAATTGGTATAAAAGTCGCAGTAAAAGACCCTCATACCGTTATACCTTACCTATAAGGAATTGAGACTTAAATTCGTGCGTTCTCTCCTCATGATAGGTATGCAAGTTACTGTTATACCTTACCTATAAGGAATTGAGACAATATTGAATATATCGGTTTATTAGTTTGTACAATTAATACTCTAAGTTATGCCTTACCTATAAGGAATTGAGACATTTTTTCAATTTTATACCGATAATCATCTTCTAGGTAAGCTACAAGGTTATACCTTACCTATAAGGAATTGAGACGAAATTCCAGTTGGTTTTTCACCATTTAAAATTTCGAAAGTTATACCTTACCTATAAGGAATTGAGACTCATATATTGACCTCATTTCTAAAAGAACTATTTATAAAAAATATGTTATACCTTACCTATAAGGAATTGGGACTTGAGTACGTTCATCAAAAATCCGCCAGAATTTTTCAAAATTTCGTTATACCTTACCTATAAGGAATTGTTTGTGTGTCTTTGTCTGTCTCTAAGGCACCAAAAAAGCGAGCATATTCTTTTCGGCTGGGAAGCCTGAGAATTTGTTCGCCTTTTGTTTTGTAGGAATATTTGAAATTTCCGTCATAATTTGCTATACTAGTAGCAGTTAGAGATTGTGGCGGAGCTGTTGGCCGCTGCATGGATAATCAAGAAAAGTACTCTTCAGTGCTTTTTTATTGTTATAAAAATGGAGGGATTATGCTTTACATTTGGTCTTATTTGAAACGCTACCCCAAGTGGTTGGTACTGGATTTTGTGTCGGCCATCTTTTTTGTAGTGGTCAATCTAGGGCTGCCAACGGTTTTGGCGCGCATGATTGACGAGGGGATTAATCAAGGCAATCAGGAACGCCTGTATTTCTGGGGCTTTATCATGCTGCTGGTTATTATCCTTGGAATCTTGGGGCGGATTGTCCTTTCCTATGCCGCTGGAAAATTAACGACCAGCATGGTGAGGGATATGAGGAATGATCTCTATGACAAGCTACAGGAGTATTCCCATCATGAGTACGAGCAGATTGGCGTTTCTTCGCTGGTGACGCGGATTACCAGTGATGCCTTTGTCCTTATGCAGTTTGCTGAGCAAACGCTCAAGATGGGAGCTATCACGCCTATCATGATGCTGTCGTCTATCCTCATGATTTTCCTGACCAGTCCGTCCATGGCTTGGATTGTGGCGATTTCAGTGCCTTTTTTGGCAATCGTAGTCTGGTATGTGGCGGTCAAGACGCGTCCTCTGTCTGAAAAGCAGCAGAAGACGCTGGACAAGATCAACCAGTATGCTCGGGAAAATCTGACCGGTCTGCGGGTCATTCGAGCCTTTGCCCGTGAGGAATTTCTGGAAGAGCGCTTCGCTAATGAAAATGAAATCTATGCGGAGAATTCCAACCGTCTCTTTAAGTTGACGGGTTTGACGGAGCCTCTCTTTGTGCAGATTATCATTGCTATGATTGTGGCCATTGTCTGGTTTGCTCTTAAGCCACTGGGCAGCGGCGAGCTGAAAATCGGGGATTTGGTTGCCTTTATCGAGTACAGTTTCCATGCCCTTCTATCCTTCCTGCTCCTGTCCAGTCTCTTTACCATGTATCCACGGACGGCGGTTTCTAGCGAGCGACTGAAGGAAGTCATGGATATGCCTATTTCCATCGATCCAAATGAGAATGGGATCACGGAAACTGCGACTCGTGGCTATCTGGAATTTGACAATGTAACCTTTGCCTATCCAGGTGAGACAGAAAATCCTGTCCTGCATAATATTTCTTTTAAGGCCAAACCGGGGGAAACGATCGCCTTTATCGGCTCAACAGGCTCTGGTAAATCTTCCTTGGTTCAGCTGATTCCGCGTTTCTATGATGTGACCTTGGGCAAGATTTTGGTGGATGGTGTGGATGTCCGCGCCTACAATCTCAAGGCTCTCCGTCAGAAGATTGGCTTTATCCCGCAGAAAGCTTTGCTATTTACCGGAACGATCGCCGAAAATATCCGCTATGGTAAGGAAGATGCTAGCTCTGAGGAGCTTAATCAAGCAGCAGACGTAGCTCAGGCTCGGGACTTTATTGAGAGTAGAGAAGAGCGCTTCGAGACGCATTTGGCTGAAGGTGGCAGCAATCTATCTGGTGGTCAAAAGCAGCGTCTGTCCATCGCGCGTGCGGTTGTTAAGGAGCCAGATATTTATATCTTTGATGATTCCTTCTCGGCTCTGGACTACAAGACGGATGCGACTTTGCGCCGCCGACTTAAGGAAGTGACGCAGGATGCAACGGTTCTTATCGTGGCTCAGCGGGTTGGAACCATTATGGATGCAGATCAAATCATTGTCTTAGACAAGGGTGAGATCGTGGGTCGAGGCCGGCATGAGGAGCTGATGGAAAATAATGCCATCTATCGCGAAATTGCCAATTCCCAGCTCAATAGCCAATCACTAACAGAAGAATAGGAGGAAGAGATGAAAGAAAATAGTTTTGTCCGCTTATGGGGCTATCTAAAAGTCTATAAAGCCGCCGTGCTTCTTGCAGTCTTCCTCAAGATTGTCAGTGTGGTCATGAGTGTCCTAGAGCCTTTTGTCCTAGGACTTGCCATCACAGAGCTGACACAAAATCTGCTGGATATGGCCAAGGGAGTACCCGGTGCAGCCATCAATAGCAGCTATGTGGCTTGGATTATGCTGCTTTACTTTATTCGTGCCCTCTTTTATGAGATTGGTGCTTATTTCTCTAACTATTTTATGACCAATGCTGTGCAGAGCACCGTTCGCGATATGCGCAATGAGCTCAGTCGTAAAATCAATCGAATTCCTGTTTCCTACTTTGACAAGCACCAGTTCGGTGATCTGATTGGGCGCTTCACCAGTGATGTGGAGACCGTCTCAAATGCACTTCAACAAAGTTTTTTGCAGGTGGTCAATGCCGTCATGACCCTTATTTTGGTCATTGGGATGGTTCTTTATCTGAATATCCAGCTGGCCTTGATCGTTATCGTCAGCATTCCTCTGACTTATCTTGGAGCTAGATTCATCCTCAAAAAATCCCAGCCCTACTTTAAGCAACAGGCAGATGTTTTGGGTGCTATGAATGGCTTCGTCCAAGAAAATCTGTCTGGCTTCAATGTTCTCAAGCTTTATGGTCGGGAAGAGACCTCGGCTGAGGATTTTCGAGCTATTACTCAAAATTTGCAGGAAGTCGGCTTTAAAGCCAGCTTTATCTCAGGACTCATGATGCCTGTTCTTAATGGGATTTCAGATTTGACCTATCTCATCGTGGCTCTGGTAGGCGGTTTGCAGGTTATTGCTGGTCAGCTGACCATCGGGAATATGCAGGCATTTGTCCAGTACGTCTGGCAGGTCAATCAGCCTATTCAAAACCTTACCCAGCTGGCAGGTCAGCTCCAGAGCGCTAAGTCTTCGCTGGATCGGATTTTCCAGATTTTGGATGAACCAGATGAAGTCATGGATAATACTGTCCGGCTAGATAAGGACTTGACTGGTCAGGTCAGCTTCAAAGATGTAGACTTCCAATATGTGGCAGATAAGCCGCTGATTCGCAACTTTAATCTGGAAGTTCAGCCAGGTGAAATGGTGGCTATTGTCGGGCCGACTGGAGCTGGTAAGACGACCTTGATCAATCTTCTCATGCGTTTCTACGATGTGACCAAGGGCTCTATCAGCGTGGATGGCCACGATATCCGCCAGCTATCCCGCCAAGACTATCGTAAGCAATTTGGTATGGTTCTGCAGGATGCTTGGCTTTATGAAGGGACTATCAAGGAAAATCTCCGCTTTGGTAACCTTGATGCTACCGATGAGGAGATTGTGGAAGCAGCCAAATCAGCCAATGTGGATCACTTTATTCGTACCTTGCCGGGTGGCTACAATATGGAAATGAATCAGGAGTCTAGCAATATTTCGCTGGGTCAAAAACAACTTCTGACGATCGCACGGGCGCTCTTGGCCGATCCTAAGATTCTAATTTTGGACGAGGCGACATCCTCAGTGGACACTCGTTTGGAGCTGTTGATTCAGAAGGCCATGAAAACTCTGATGCAGGGGCGGACGAGCTTTGTCATTGCTCACCGTTTGTCCACTATCCAAGAAGCAGACAAGATTTTGGTGCTCAAGGATGGACAAATCATTGAGCAGGGCAATCACGAGTCGCTGCTGGCTGACAAGGGCTTCTATCATGACTTATATATGAGTCAATTTTCAGATAAGAAAGAAGACTAGATATACAAAAAGAGGAAACTCAGCTGAGTTTCCTTTTTGATTTATAATTTGATGGAGTTTTAAACCAAAAGCTTGTCGGGTGAAAAGGTGCTTAAAGATCGTCTACTTGAATGACATGGGTTTCGAATTCGAGATTTGGCATGGCTGCTGCTAAATCCTGGTGGATGCGTTCAAGCGCTTCTAGACGCATTTGGATAGATGTATGGGCATTTCCTTGGATAATGAAAATGGCATTTTTAGTGCTATTATCAAATTTATAAAGGTCGCTGTCACGGACATCAAGCCAGGCAAGGATGCCTTTTTCATCTCGATAGACATAGTCGGTCGGAGCCACGTGTTTTTCCTTGGATAAGATAGGAAGGAAAATATCATCCTTCTGACTGACAGTAAACTCGATCTCATCACCGATTTTATCAAGGTCATGACCGCCGATAGCTAGGAGAGAATGCAAGGATTCTACATTATAAATATCAATAACGCTGTTAATCCTTGGAATGGAGCCACGGTGTTGGATATTGCGGATCAAAGCTGGTACTGTTGGCGGGTTCTTTTTAACACTGCGCCCAACTTTCTGCAACAAATCACAGTAGCCTTGGATAGTCGGATGGTCAGTGATTTCCGCTAGATTGCAGTTCAAGGCCCAGTTTTCTGCTTCCTTCTGTTTCTGGAGAAAGTCTTCTGATAAAGGTGCTTGGGGATCGACGTTTCTAGCAATGCCAAGGACGACACTTGTGATGCCAAGTTCTGCTAAACTTTTATCAATGGTAAATTTCATCTTAGACGGACCTCCATTTTTTTTCTTACCATCATTATACCTTCTTCAAGGGCTTTTCACAATGAAAAATATGCGTGGAATAAGGAGAAAAGGAAGGGAAGCAGTAGAATTCCGATGATAAACGCATGCCATTTCCAGTAGATACGGATCAAACCGGCAGTTTCTCGGATCCATGCAGAAGGAAGAAAATAGAAAGCCGTGCGAGAACCAATACTGCGGCCTTTGAGACCAACTTGTCTCATATAGATCCCTGCACGTAGCGCGTGGAAAGAATTTGTGACTAGGAGAACTCGATCTTGCTCCAATCCATGTGCGAGCATGAGCTCTTTACTGAATATGAGATTTTCAAGCGTAGTACGAGATTTATTTTCGAGGAAAATACTGTCAGCTGGGACTCCTTTTTCCATCAAATAACCTGCCATAGCCTCTGCTTCGGAAATCCACTCGTCGTCTCCCTGACCGCCAGAGACAATGATGACTGGCTTCTGATTAAATTTTTCATAGATGGCTCGTCCTTTATCCAAGCGCTGAGCCAGTAGAGGAGGTACCTTGTCTCCAAACAATCCTGCACCGAGGATAATAATAGTCTGAGGCTCTTTCTTAACTGGAAAAATATTTAAAAAGAATGCGTAGATGATATAGGAAAGATAGAGAAAGGTTCCGTAAAATAGTAGTAAATCAGCGAGGGAAATCAAAATTGCAAGGAAAGACCGAGGAGCGAGAAAATGCAGTAAACCAATTCCCACAATTGCTAGGCCGTAGAGAAGGGATAGGAGATTGGCTAGTCTGAGTCCCTCTAGCTGTAGCATTTGGCGACCATTAAAAATCAAATAGGCAGTAGAAGCGAAAATACTAATAGGAATTGCTAAAAGCAGGATATAAAAGCTAATCATAGCTGGTGTATAACCAATAAATCGCTCAAGACTAACAATCGTAAGCCCAGCTAAAACAATGCCCATCATTACAAGAGTGAAGGTCAGGAGATAAGCATTGAATAAACTTCCAGGTTCCCGATAGAATAAAAAAGTAAAGATAGCAGCAGGAATGAGCCAGATTAGATGAAGTAACATATTAAAACCTCGCAATTGAACTTATAACTAGTATAGCATAAGTCCATCTCATAAAAAAGGAATTACTTATAGGATATAAATCGAAAATAAATAAGAATAATTCGTGATAAATCGAATTACATTCCGCTATTTTCTTAAGGTTGAGAAAAGGCGATTTTTATTTCAAAATCCTTGCAATGAGTGGTGTTTATGGGTATAATGGAAAAATCTTAAAAAGACTGGAGATGACGATGATAAAAAAAGGATCCTTGACCGGTTTGCTTTTGTTTGGAATGTTTTTCGGAGCCGGTAACCTGATTTTCCCACCTCAATTGGGTTTGGAATCTGGTCAAAATTTCTGGCCAGCTATTGGAGGCTTTGTCCTATCGGGCGTCGGTATTGCTATTCTAACCTTGATTATAGGTACTTTGAATCCCAAGGGTTATATTGATGAAATTTCGAAAAAGATTGCCCCTTGGTTTGCGGTAGTTTACTTGGTAGCTCTTTATCTTGCAATTGGTCCCTTTTTTGCCATTCCTCGGACGGCGACCACTGCATTTTCTGTCGGGATTGAGCCCATGTTGCCTGCAGGATCTCATGCCATTTGGCTTTTTGGGTTTACGCTGGTTTATTTTGCCTTTGCCTATCTGATTGCACTTAATCCATCGAAAATCCTTGATAGTATTGGTCGTTATTTAACGCCAATCTTTGCCCTATTGATTGTAGTTTTAGTTGTATTGGGCGCTGCCAAATATGGTTCCACTGCTCCTCAAGGAGCAACAGCGGAATATGCTGCTTCAGCTTTCGGAGCAGGATTTCTTCAAGGTTACAATACTCTGGATGCCTTAGCTTCAGTTGCTTTTAGTGTGGTTGCCGTGACAACCCTCAATCAGCTCGGTTTCAAGAATAAAAAGGAATATATTTCTACTATTTGGGTCGTGGGTATTCTTGTGGCACTTGGCTTTAGCGTTCTTTATATTGGCCTTGCCTTTCTTGGAAATCACTTTCCACTAAATCTAGCGAATTTGCCGAAAGGAGCAAATGTGGGAGCCTCTGTTTTGTCTTCCGCAACTCAGGCCATCTTTGGGCCGATGGCTCAAGTTTTCCTAGCAATTATGGTAACAGTGACTTGTTTTACGACAACAGCTGGACTTATCGTCTCAACTGGCGAATTTTTCCATAATACCTTCCCGAAAGTATCTTATAAGGTGTATGCGACCATTTTTACGCTAGTTGGTTTCGCTATTGCAAATCTTGGTTTGAATGCTATTATTCAGTATTCGGTTCCAGCTCTGGAAATTCTTTACCCTATCACCATTACGATTGTGATGATTGTCATGGTTAATCGCTTTTTACCACTTTCTAAACCAGGGATGCAGTTGACCATCGCAGTGGTAACGCTGATTGCTTTTGCTAGCATTTTGGGACGACAATTCAAGCTAACTGCCATTCTTAATCTGGTCAATGCTCTGCCATTTGCTCAAGCTTCTCTACCTTGGTTGCTGCCGGCTCTGGTTGGAATCTTGCTCTCGCTCCTTTTGCCAAACAAGCAAATAAGTGACGCTTTTGAATTTGAAGCATAAGAAGAAAATTCACCACAGTGTGGTGGATTTTTTGACTCATTGCCAATTGTATTAGGTGATTTAAGTTTAAGACTGGGAATGTTTGGTGAAGAAACTCAAGTTGTTTCTTATGAACAATAAGACAATATAAGCATTTTATAAGATAGATTTAAGAGAAATTTTAACTCTTTCTTATCCCTATTTAATCTTAGGAGATTATACTAGATTCATAAAAAAACAAACCTAAAGGAGAATCTTATGAAATTCAACCTAAATCAAAAGTATGCTCGCTGGTCAATCCGTCGTTTAAGCGTGGGTGTGGCTTCCGTCGTAGTTGCCAGTGGTTTCTTTTTGCTAGTTGGTCAACCAAACACTGTACATGCAGATGTTCTCACTACGACTCCGACTGAAGTTCTTCAAACAGATTCATCATCACTAGAAAAGAATGAGTTGCCAGAGACAGTTTTAAAAGAAGGAGTGGATTCAAATCTTCCTGAAAATCAGTCAGCTTCAAAGGAAGTAGCTGATGAAACTATTTCTTTAGACAAGTCTAGCCTAACTCCAAAGGAAGAAGTAACAAAAACCAAAGAAGAACAGAATATTACAGAAGTTACCGATCAGAAAGAAGAAACTAAGCCAGTGGCAACTCTTGATGTAGTTTCAAACCAAGCTCGTGAAGCAGCTATTTCTCAATCAGTAACGACTCAAGATGAAGTTAAAAAAGGAGTTGAAGAAAATACTAAGGACTCAGTAGACGTCCCAGCTAGCTACTTAGAAAAAGCGAACGTTCCCGGTCCATTCTTGGCCGGTGTTAATCAAGTTATTCCGTATGAAGCTTTCGGTGGAGATGGTATGTTGACGCGTCTCTTGCTCAAATCTTCTGATAAGGCACCTTGGTCAGATAATGGAACAGCTAACAATCCAGCCCTCTTGCCACTTGAAGGCTTGGCCAAAGGTCAATACTTCTACGAAGTGGATTTGAACGGCAATACTACAGGTAAAGACGGGCAAGCCCTTCTTGACCAACTTCGCACTAATGGAACATATGCTTACCAAGCGACTGTTAAAGTCTATGGTGCTAAAGATGGAAAAGCAGATTTGACCAATCTTGTAGCAACAAAAAATGTAACTGTTAGTTTAAATGGCCTTATTTCAAAAGAAGCAGTCAAAGATTCAGTCACTAAAAATATTAAAGACCATATCGACGTTCCAGCCAGCTACCTAGAAAAAGCAAATGTTCCTGGTCCATTCTTGGCGGGTGTTAACCAAGTCATCCCGTATGAAGCTTTCGGTGGCGACGGCATGTTGACGCGCCTCTTGCTCAAATCTTCTGACAAGGCTCCTTGGTCAGACAATGGAACAGCTAAAAATCCAGCTCTCTTGCCACTTGAAGGCTTGGCCAAAGGTCAATACTTCTACGAAGTGGATTTGAACGGCAATACTACAGGTAAAGACGGGCAAGCCCTTCTTGACCAACTTCGTGCTAACGGAACTCACAGTTACCAAGCTACTGTCAAAGTCTATGGTGCTAAAGATGGAAAAGCAGATTTAACCAATCTTGTAGCAACAAAAAATGTAACTGTTAGTTTAAATGGCCTTATTTCAAAAGAAGCAGTCAAAGATTCAGTCACTAAAAATATTAAAGACCATATCGACGTTCCAGCCAGCTACCTAGAAAAAGCAAATGTTCCTGGTCCATTCTTGGCGGGTGTTAACCAAGTCATCCCGTATGAAGCTTTCGGTGGCGACGGCATGTTGACGCGCCTCTTGCTCAAATCTTCTGACAAGGCTCCTTGGTCAGACAATGGAACAGCTAAAAATCCAGCTCTCTTGCCACTTGAAGGCTTGGCCAAAGGTCAATACTTCTACGAAGTGGATTTGAACGGCAATACTACAGGTAAAGACGGGCAAGCCCTTCTTGACCAACTTCGTGCTAACGGAACTCACAGTTACCAAGCTACTGTCAAAGTCTATGGTGCTAAAGATGGAAAAGCAGATTTGACCAATCTCGTAGCTACAAAAAATGTAACTGTTAACTTGAACGGCCTTGTTTCAAAAGAAGCAGTCAAAGATTCAGTCACTAAAAATATCAAAGACCATATTGACGTCCCAGCCAGCTATTTAGAAAAAGCGAACGTTCCCGGTCCATTCTTGGCTGGTGTTAATCAAGTTATTCCGTATGAAGCTTTCGGTGGAGACGGCATGTTGACGCGTCTCTTACTCAAATCTTCTGACAAGGCTCCTTGGTCAGATAATGGTTCAGCTAACAATCCAGCCCTCTTGCCGCTTGAAGGCTTGGCGAAAGGTCAATACTTCTACGAAGTGGATTTGAATGGCAATACTACAGGTAAAGATGGACAAGCTCTTCTTGACCAACTTCGCACTAATGGAACTCACACTTACCAAGCGACTGTCAAGGTCTATGGTGCTAAAGATGGAAAACCAGATTTGACAAATCTTATCGCGACTCGTCAAGTAACGATTCAGCTTCGTGGAAAAGAAATGGCTACAATACCATCTCAAGAAGGTCAAATGAATATGAAACCTTCTACAACACCATCTCAAGAAGGTCAAATGAATATGAAACCTTCTACAACACCATCTCAAGAAGGCCAGATGAATAAGAAGCCTTCTGCAACAGATTCTATGAGTACAGCTGAGGGTACGAAGGAAGTAGATCATCGCATGACTGATGTGAAGGGGCAACACCCAACTTCTAAGCCGATGGCAGATACGATGAAAAAAAATGATAAGGCTACGTTACCCACAACTGGTGAAGCTCAAACAGCTACAGCTACCATTGGTTTCTTAGGACTAGCTTTGGCAGGAATTCTTAGCCTTCTAGGTTTGAAAGAAAAACAAAAAGATTAAGGTTCAAATCATTTAAAAATTACTCAAAATAGTGTTATACTAAAGCCAGTATAACACTGTTTTTATCAGGAGATTGGCAAATGGGAAAGACAATTTTACTCGTTGATGATGAGATGGATATTCTAGATATTCAAAAGCGCTATCTTATGCAGGATGGCTACCATGTTTTAGTGGCTCGAGATGGCGTGGAGGGGTTGGATCTTTTCAGAAAGAAATCTGTTGACCTGATCATCACGGACATCATGATGCCGAATATGGACGGTTATGAGTTTATCAGTGAGGTTCAGTATATAGCACCTGATCAGCCTTTTCTTTTTACAACGGCTAAGACTAGCGATCAAGACAAAATTTACGGTTTGAGCTTAGGAGCAGATGATTTTATAGCCAAACCTTTTAGTCCGCGTGAGCTAGTTCTAAGAGTCAATAATATTTTGCGCCGACTTCATCGTGGAGGCGAGATCGAACAAATTGAGCTCGGTGATTTGGTGATGAATCATGCGGTTCATGAGGCTCGCATCGGAGAGCATTTTTTGGAACTAACAGTGAAATCCTTTGAATTGCTCTGGATTTTAGCTAGTAATCCTGAGAGAGTTTTTTCAAAGACGGAGCTTTACGAAAAGGTGTGGCAGGAAGACTTCGTAGATGATACCAATACCCTTAATGTTCATATCCATGCTCTGAGACAGGAATTGACCAGGTATGCCAGCTCAGACACTCCTGCCGTCAAAACTGTCTGGGGTCTGGGGTATAAAATGGAAGGAGCACGAGGTATAAAATGAAATTAAAAAGTTACATTCTGGTGGGGTATCTGATTTCTAGCCTACTAACGATTTTACTCGTTTTCTGGGCAGTCCAGCGAATGTTGATTGTAAAAAGCGAGATTTATTTCCTAGTTGGAATGACCTTGATTGCTAGTTTTATAGGAGCGGCAGTCAGTCTCTTTCTTTTATCGCCAGTATTTTCTTCCCTTCGGCATCTGAAAAAACAGGCTCAGAATATAGCTGACAAGGATTTTAGTACAGAGATTGACGCCAAGGGCCCTATCGAATTTCAAGAGTTAGGTCAGGCTTTTAACGATATGTCGCATAATTTGCAAGAAACGTTTGAATCGCTTGATGAAAGTGAACGAGAAAAAGGAATGATGATTGCCCAGCTTTCTCACGATATTAAAACTCCCATTACCTCTATTCAGTCGACTGTGGAGGGGATTTTAGATGGAGTGATCGAAGAAGAGGAGCAGATTCATTACTTGACCACGATTAGCCGTCAGACAGAGCGTTTGAATAAATTGGTGGAAGAATTGGATGTTTTGACTCTTAATGCCCAGCCTCGAATAGAATCAGATGGAGAAGCTGAAATAGTCTTTCTAGACCAGCTATTGATTGAGGTCATGAGTGAATTTCAACTATTGATTGAGCAGGAGGAGCGAGACATCTACATTCAAGTGTCTCCTGAGTCAGCGAAAATTAAGAGCCATTACGATAAACTTTCTCGTATCTTGGTCAACTTGCTAAATAATGCCTTTAAGTATTCAGACCCTGGAACTAAAATTGAGGTCGTGGCTCAATTAACTGAGCCAATCTTGACAATAAGTGTGAAGGATGAAGGACAGGGTATTGCTCCTGAGGATTTGGATAAGATTTTCAAACGCCTTTACCGTGTGGAAACATCTCGTAATATGAAGACAGGCGGGCATGGTCTAGGTCTTGCTATTGCGCGTGAGTTGGCTCATCAGCTGGGTGGAGAAATAACGGTCGAAAGCCAGTGTGGTCTAGGAAGCACTTTTACATTTGCTCTTAACTTAACATAAATCCACAGCAATTGGTGAACGTTTTCAATTCTTGATTTAGCAAAGATAAAATCAAATTCAAGTTTTTTCAAATCGATCTCCCTATTTTTAGGGGGATTTTTATTTTATACTAGAGTCAGAAAAATGATCGAGAGGTTTTTGAAATGGCAACAAGTTTTTTGTTCTTTATTTCTGTTTTTCTGGCGGGGATTCTTTCCTTTTTCTCCCCTTGTATCTTACCGCTTATGCCGGTTTATGTAGGAATTTTGCTGGATTCGGATCAGCCGAAAACAGTTCGGTTTATGGGAAAAGATATTTCCTTGTATGGTCTAGCTAAGACGCTCTGCTTTATAGCAGGTCTATCTACTGTATTTTTGGTTTTGGGCTACGGAGCTGGCGCTCTAGGGCAAGTCCTCTATGCCCCTTGGTTTCGCTATGTTCTGGGCGGGATTGTCATTCTACTGGGAATCCACCAGATGGGAATCATCAATATCCAGCAGCTGCAAAAGCAAAAGAGCATCCAACTTAAAAAGAATAGTAAAAGAAGTGATTTTCTTAACGCTTTTCTCTTGGGTATCACCTTTAGCTTTGGTTGGACGCCCTGTGTGGGACCTGTTCTGAGCTCTGTTTTAGCAATTGCTGCTTCTGGCGGTAACGGCGCTCTTCAGGGAGGCTTGCTTATGTTGGTTTATACACTTGGCTTAGCCCTTCCTTTTCTAGCCATGGCTTTGGCTTCTGGCTGGGTATTACAGCGCTTTGCCAAACTCAAACCTCATATGGGAACACTTAAAAAAATTGGTGGAGCACTCATCATTCTCATGGGAATTCTGCTTATGCTCGGAAATCTAAACGCTTTAGCGTCACTATTTGGATAAATATTATATAATTAAAGGAGAAATATCATGAAAAAAATCGCTACCCTTACAATGGCTACTCTTAGTATCTTTGCCTTGGCTGCTTGCTCCAGTCAAAAGTCAAATTCAGACATGAAAAAGATGGATGACAGCAGCATGATGAAGAAAGAGGATATGAAAAAAGACGACATGAAGAAGGAGGATATGAAAGACTCTAGCATGTCTGATGATAAGATGAAAAAGGATGACATGAAGGACTCGTCTATGATATCCGAAAGTAAGTCTGACATGAAAGATGATATGAAATCAAGCGATTCAAGCATGAAGGATGACATGAAAGATTCATCCGAAATGTCATCTGAAAAATAAAATTATCAATAAGGGTGGAAGTCGTCAGTTTTGTCGGCTTTCTCCTTATTTTGAAAGGAAAGAAAATGATAAAGAAACTATCGATTTTGACTGCTAGTCTGCTTTGTGTCGGTTTATTGGGAGCTTGCTCAAATCAGCAAATGAATTCGGAAGCTTCTAAAAATGATAAAAGTTCCATGACTAGTAAGGCAAATTCTAATCAAGCTACAAAAATGGCTAAGAACTTTAGTCTACAAGGAGTAGACGGCAAGACCTACAAGTTGTCTGATTTCAAAGGCAAGAAAGTCTATCTAAAATTTTGGGCTTCTTGGTGCTCTATCTGTCTATCCACTCTTGGAGATACCAATGATTTGGCTAAGGAGCAGGAAGGGAAGGACTATGTCGTCTTATCAGTGGTATCTCCGACCTTTAATGGAGAAAAGTCAGCAGATGATTTTAAGAAATGGTACAAGTCTTTGGACTACAAAGACTTCCCAGTTCTCATGGATACCAAGGGAGAATTGCTGAAAGAATACGGTATTCGCTCGTATCCATCTGCTCTCTTTATCAATAGTGATGGCTCACTTGCTAAAACTCATGTGGGCTATATGAGCAAGGAAGATATTGAAAAAACACTGAAAGAAATCAAGTAGAAAGGAGCAATAAACATGGAAGGCAAATGGAAGGTATTTCTGATTTTGATTGGCTTGCTTGCCTGTTTTGGTCTATTTTTCTTAATCAAGGGCTCCATGTCTATTAACTCATCTCAGGCCAATATTGAGCAAATCAAGAAAGCCTCTATGAGCAAGACAGAAGTGACCAAACAAAAGAAAGAAGATGTCAAGGAAGAGGACAAGCGGGAGATTTATCTGGCTGGCGGCTGTTTCTGGGGAGTAGAAGAGTACTTTTCTCGTGTGCCAGGTGTAATTGATGCTGAGTCTGGCTATGCAAATGGTAGGAGCGACACGACCAAGTATGAATTGGTCTCTCAAACTGGTCACGCTGAGACGGTAAAAATCACCTATAACGTTAAAAAGATATCTCTCAAAGAAATATTACTTCACTATTTCCGCATTATTGATCCAACTTCTAAAAACAAGCAGGGAAATGATCAGGGTACCCAGTATCGGACAGGTGTTTATTATAAGGACGAAGCAGATTTGAATACCATCAATCAAGTTTTTGATGAAGTTGCTAAGAAATATGATAAGCCTTTAGCTGTCGAAAAAGAACCTCTAAAAAACTTTATCAAAGCAGAAGATTACCATCAGGATTACCTAAAAAAGAATCCTAATGGATATTGCCATATCGATGTTAATCAAGCTGCTTATCCTGTTATCGAAGCTAGTCGCTATCCTAAGCCTAGCGATGAAGAGATTAAGGCTAAGCTCTCGCCAGAAGAATACGCAGTTACACAAAAGAATGACACAGAGAGGGCTTTTTCTAACCGCTATTGGGATAAGTTTGATGCTGGTATCTACGTGGATGTGGTGACAGGCGAGCCTCTCTTTTCATCAAAGGATAAGTTTGACTCAGGCTGCGGTTGGCCGAGTTTCACACGTCCTATCAGTCCGGATGTTGCGACTTACAAAGAAGACAAGAGCTTCAATATGACACGAACGGAAGTTCGTAGTCGGGTTGGAAATTCCCATCTGGGCCATGTTTTCACAGACGGTCCTAAGGACAAGGGTGGCTTACGCTATTGTATCAATAGTCTGTCAATCAAGTTCATTCCCAAAGCTGAGATGGAGGAGAAGGGCTACGGTTATCTTTTGGATTATGTTTAAGAGCATTTTGATTGGAAATTTGCTATAATAAATCCAGTATAAATAAGGAGTTGAATCTTGTGTATTCAATTATGATTGTAGAGGATGAGTATCTGGTGAGACAGGGTATTGCATCCTTGGTAGACTATGAACAGTTTGGTATGCAAGTCATTGCCCAGGCTGAAAATGGAATAGAAGCTTGGCAAAAGTTTCAGAAAAATCCTGCTGACATCCTGCTGACTGATATCAATATGCCACAGATGAACGGCCTCGAACTGGCCAAGCTAGTCAGAGACCAGGCTCCTAAGTGCCATATCGTTTTTCTGACGGGATATGATGATTTTGACTATGCTCGGACGGCCATTAAGCTAGGTGCAGATGACTATCTTCTCAAGCCATTTTCCAAGGATGATGTTGAGGAAATGTTGGCTAAGGTGCAGACTAAGCTTGATAAAGAGCGTAAAAAAGCCCAGATTCAAAACTTGGTCGATCAAGGCCAACGTTCTGAGTTGGAAGAAGCTATTCAAGCGCGTCTAGCTGATTCAGAATTAAGTCTGAAAAGTTTGGCTTTCCAATTGGGGTTTAGTCCGTCCTACCTCAGCGTTCTTATCAAAAAAGAGTTAGGCTTGCCCTTTCAGGATTATCTGATCCAAGAGCGGATGAAAAAAGCAAAACTCTTACTCTTGACCACAGATTTGAAGATTTATGAAATAGCAGAGCAGGTAGGTTTTGACGATATGAACTATTTTTCTCAACGCTTCAAGCAGGTGGTCGGGCTGACACCTCGGCAGTTTAAAAAAGGAGAGGAGAAATGAAACGATATCCGCTTCTTATCCAGTTGATTGTCTATATTTTTCTGCTGGTTCTTTTACTCTTGGGGTTTGTTGGGAGTCTCTACTATCAGACTAGCTCGCAGACTATTCGGCAGCTGACAGAGCGGACGACGCGTAATAGTATGGAGCAAAGCGGGCAGTTTATTGCTTCCTATTTGCAGAAATTAAAACAAACCACCTCCACACTGAGCAAGGAAGAAACGATTCGTAAGTTTGCTCATAATCAAGAAAGCAGCGAAAAGTCAGTTCAGGCTTTGATGAAAACCATCATTGAGACTGATCCAGATTTGGTGTCGGCAGTATTGGTTACCAAGGACGGGCGCGTGGTCTCAACAGATTCTCGAATCAGCATGCAGACATCCTCTGATATGATGAATGAAAAATGGTATCAGGAAGCTGTTCATACCAAAGCCATGCCTGTCTTGACTCCTGCTCGCAAGGAGTCTCTGTCATCAGAGAAGGAGAAGTGGGTTGTTTCCGTCACTCAGGAAGTAGTGGATGAAGCAGGGCAGAATCTCGGTGTTTTACGTTTGGATATCGGCTATAACAGTCTCAAAGCCTATCTGGATCGGCTTCAGCTAGGAAAGAAGGGTTTTAGCTTTATTGTCAATAGCCAGCATGAATTTGTCTACCATCCCAAGAAGAGTGTTTATTCCTCCAGTCAGGAAATGAAAGCTATGCAGCCCTATATTTCGGTCAAGGATGGTTACGCAGGCCAGAAACAAGCTTTTGTCTATCAAATTGATATCGCAGACAGCGACTGGACTTTAATTGGCGTTGCTTCATTAGAGCAATTGCAGATGCTTCAGTCACAGATGCTTTATTCTTTTATAGGACTGGGCGTTTTAGCACTCCTGATATGCTTGACTGGTATTTGGTTTGTCCTGCGTTTGTGGATTAAGCCTCTGCAGAATTTACAAGCAGTTATTCTAAAGATTGGCGCAGGCGAATCAAACCTTCGGGCGGAAGCAAAGGGTTCTCCAGAGTTGGTTGACTTGGCTCAGCAATTTAATAAAATGCTGGACCAAATTGAACAACTGATGGAAGCTGTCAAGGCTGAAGAACAAAATGTCCGTCGTTATGAGCTCCGAGCTCTCTCGGCTCAAATCAACCCCCATTTCCTTTATAATACCTTGGATACGATTGTCTGGATGGCTGAGTTTAATGACAGCAAGCGTGTTGTTGAGGTAACAAAATCACTCGCCCAGTATTTCCGCTTGGCACTCAATCAAGGGCATGAACAGATTTCTCTCAAAGATGAGATTGACCACGTTCGTCAGTATCTTTTTATCCAGAAGCAACGCTATGGCGACAAGCTCCAGTATGCGATTGAAGAGGATGAATCCATAGCTGATTATAAACTGCCCAAGCTAGTACTTCAGCCTTTGGTTGAAAATGCCATCTACCATGGCATCAAGGAAATTGACCGACAAGGCATGATTCGGGTGACGTCGAAAGCAGAAGAGGGGCGGCTGATACTGTCTATCTATGATAACGGCCGCGGCTTTGATCTCCAAAATTCAGAGGACCAGACTCTCCTTCGCTTAGGTGGTGTCGGTCTGAAAAATGTCGATCAACGCTTGAGGTTGCAGTTCGGAGACGACTACCATATGGAAATCCAGTCTGAACCAGATAAATTCACCCAGATTTGTCTTTATTTGCCGCTAGTAACAGATGCTTAAGTTCGCTATCCTTCAGTACTCAAGCCGGAAACTTTCCGGCTTTTTTGCTGTTTAGGAATGAAATAGGCCTTTTACAGACGGCTTCTCTGCTAAATTATACAAAGATGAGGATAGTGTAGCAAAATGTGGAAAATTTTAAATCGTTTGTTATAATAATATTGAAAACACATCTTAAAGGAGGTTGGGATGGAGTCTGGTTTATTTTTTGTTTCGGTCTTTTTGGCTGGAATTCTCTCGTTTTTCTCGCCTTGCATCTTTCCCTTGTTACCAGTCTACATAGGGATATTGCTGGATGAAGAAGAGCCTAGAGAAGTCAAGTTTTTAGGCAGAAAGATCGCTTGGACTGGTCTGATCAAGACCCTGTGTTTCATTGCTGGAATTTCTTTAGTTTTCTTTCTACTAGGCTTCGGTGCAGGATTCTTAGGAAGGGTGATTTACGATGAGAAATTCCGTTATCTGATGGGGATCATCATCATTTTGCTAGGAATTCACCAGATGGAGCTGATTAATATCAGGCAGTTACAATTCCAGAAAAATGTGGAATTTAAGAAGAACAGTCGTCGGAATGATTTTCTGTCAGCCTTTTTACTTGGTATTAGTTTCAGTTTTGGTTGGACACCTTGTATTGGCCCTGTCCTTAGTTCGGTTTTGGCTCTAGCTGCCTCTGGAGGAAATGGAGCTATCCAAGGAGCGCTCCTAACATTGGTTTATACTTTGGGAATGGCCTTACCATTTCTCATCTTGGCTTTAGCTTCTAGCTTCGTTATGCGCTATTTTTCAAAAATCAAACCCTATATGGGGCTAATGAAAAAAATTGGAGGAGCCTTAATCATTTTTATGGGAATCCTTCTCATGCTCGGGCAGTTAAATGCCTTATCAGGAATTTTTGGATAAAAGGAGAAAAAGATGAAAAAAATTCTTTCGTTAGTTGTTGCTTCGATAGCTTTTCTGACACTATCAGCTTGTTCATCTGATGAAAAGGGGATGGATAGTCAAAGCCAGTCCAGTACAAGTGTCCAATCGCAGGTTGCAGTTGGTCAGGAGGCACCGGACTTCACTCTTCAGTCGATGGATGGAAAAACTGTCAAGCTTTCTGATTACCGTGGAAAAAAAGTCTATCTGAAGTTCTGGGCTTCTTGGTGCGGACCTTGTAAGCGAAGTATGCCAGAATTGGTCGAATTAGCTGGTAAAAAAGACCGTGATTTTGAAATATTGTCTATTGTAGCACCGGGTCTCCAAGGAGAGAAGTCTGTTGAGGACTTCCCAAAATGGTATCAAGAACAAGGATATAAGGATGTGCCCGTTCTATTTGACACGTCTGGTGCAATCTTCCAAGCCTATCAGGTTCGCAGTATTCCAACAGAAATCCTCATTGATAGCAAAGGAAAAATTGGGAAGATTCATTTTGGAGCAATCAGCAACGAAGAAGCAGAAAAGGCCTTCAAGGAAATGAAATAAAATAAAGAAAAAGAATGGATGTAAAAATCCATTCTTTCAGATTGAAGACAAAGTCCTTAGAAGACACTTTTCTAAGGGCTTTTCTTTTTGTAAAGTCGTATAATAGAGGTGAGAAGAATTGTGAGGTATTCTCTATGTTTCACAAAGAAAAACCTGATTATCATCGCTGCCAATATGGCTTCTATACGATCGACGAATTGGTCCCAGAGGATCACTTTCTTCGCCAAGTGGATTCAAAGCTTGATTTTGATTTTATCTATGACTTGGTAGAAGACACCTATAGTCCAGATAATGGTCGTCCTAGTCTCGATCCTGTCATGTTAGTCAAAATCTCTTTGATTCAATGTTTTTATGGCATTCGCTCCATGCGCCAAACCATTAAAGATATTGAAGTAAATGTAGCTTATCGTTGGTTTCTTGGACTAAGCTTGGATGACAAGGTCCCTCATTTTACCACCTATGGAAAGAATTACAGTCGTCGTTTTCAAGATAAAGAATTAATTTCAGAGATATTTTCGCGAGTGCTCCATCAAGCTTTATGTGCTGGCTTAATTGATCCTTCGGAACTATTTGTGGATGGTACTCACATCAAAGCGGCAGCTAACAGTCACAAATATCGTAAGAAAATGGTTGCCCAACAAGCTAAATTTATGAGTGAGCAATTGGAAGTTGAGATTGATTTAGATAGGAGGAAACATGAAAAAAAGTCCTTAAAGCCCGCAAAAGAAAGCGAGGCTAAAGAAAAGAAAATCTCAAGGACAGACCCAGAGAGTGGCTGGTTCCACAAGGGTCAACACAAGGAAGTATTTGCCTATTCTGCCCAGGTAGCTTGTGACAAGCATGGTTGGGCACTAGCTTATAGTGTTGAAGCAGGAAATGTACACGATAGTCAGGCTTTCCCTGCCCTTTTTTCAAAGATAGAAGCTTTCTCCCCACGCTACATTATTGCGGACTCAGGCTATAAGACCCCAGCTATTGCTCATTATTTATTAGAGCGAAACATCATCCCTGTCTTTCCCTATACCCGCCCCAAGGGTGTAAAAGGGAACTTAAGGCCCGGTGATTTTGTTTATGATGCCTTCTATGACTGTTACCTCTGCCCAGAGAACCAAGTGTTAACCTATCGCACGACGACCCGAGCAGGCTACCGTGAGTATAAGAGTGATCCAAAAGTATGTGTCGCCTGTCCCCTATCATCAGTTTGTACCCAGAGCCAGAATCAGCAGAAAGTCATCACAAGACATGTATGGAAAGATGACCTTGAATTTTGTGAAGAGATTCGCCACAAAAGAGGGATGAAGGAGCTTTATAAGAAGCGCAAGGAAACAATTGAGCGACTCTTTGGGACTGCTAAGGAATATCATAACTTGAGATACACCAGAGAGAAAGGAAAGTCCAAAATGGAAGATAAGGTTGGGCTTACTTTGGCGTGTTTGAATCTTAAAAAACTAGTAAAAATGAGGGTGGACAAGCCTTTTTATTTTGTTCAAATGACCATTATTCTATCAAAAGATGAAATATTAGCCTGACAAACAGAAAAAGACAAACACCATTTGGAATGTTTGTCTTCAATCTGAAAGAATGGATGTAAAAATCCATTCTTTTCATTTTGTTCTGATTAAGCACTAGCGCCAGATGTTGCATCGGCATCTCCACCGCCGTGACCACCGCCAGTATCTGAAGCACCAGAAGTGGCATCGGCTGCTGCAGCTGCAGGAGCAAAAGGACCACTTCCTCCAACCAAGCGTTGACCAGTTGTTTTTAGATACCAATCTAGCCAAGGTTGGAAGTTGAAGACGATTTCGTTGATACCAGCGTAGGATCCGTCAGGATAGTACATTGCTTGGTAGTTGTGGGTATTGATAACACCTGCTGGTGAGCCCGGCACGATTGTACGAACGTACTCTTGATCACCGTTACGAAGAACACCAACTACCCATTCTACGTTCTTCATGCGAGCAGCAGGAAGAGAGTTGTGTAGAGTTGAGAGACGGCCACCTGATTGGGATGGTACACGTTTGGCAAACATAGTGTCCGGATCTTGATGAGCGTTGTTATAGTAAAGGAACTGGTTGTTATCATCTGCATAAGTCAATTCAAACGGCATAGCCTTTAAGAACATGTCGATTTGGTTAACAGTCAGGATACCATGGTCAAGCTTGACATAGGTATCGCCAGAAACAGCACCAACAGCTTTTGCAGCTTTTTCTACCCATTCTGGATCGTCAGGGTCAACTTCTGTGATGGTTGTTGCGATTGGGTTCGTGACATCTAAGTCTTCAGGAGCAATTGGTTTAGGTTTTTTCAATTTTGAGACTACCTCAACATATTTTACAAAGTTATCTAAGCAAGATTCAAGGAATTTAACAGTTCCTTCGTTTGTGATGTTGCCTTCATTATCAAAAGCTTCTTTCGCTTTACCAAGAAGGAATTCATTTCCTGGTAACGTATAAGCATTGACACCTGGAGCATCCAAGATCTTACGCAAATGTACTTGGGCACGAGACGTTCCTTGGTCGTAGTAGGAAGCTCCCACAATCATGACAGGCTTGCTTTCAAATGGGTGAACTTCATAAGAGAGCCATTCAAGGACGCTCTTGAGAGCTGCTGTAATGGTATGGTTGTGCTCAGGAGTAGCAATGATGACACCATCAGCGCGCGTGATGCGGTTGTACAAAAGGCGTAGCTGGAAGGATTCGTCCCATTTTTCATCTTGATTAAAGAGTGGAACTTCATCAATTTCCAAAACTTCTAATTCAAATTTCAGTTTAAATTGTTTTCTGATATATTCTAGTAATTTACGGTTGTATGATTGGTCTGCATTTGAGCCGACAAGTCCAACAAATTTCATGTGATTCTTTCCCTTCTAATTCTTACAAATTTTCCCAGTCAAAGTTTTCTGCTTCTTGTTGAAGAAGTGCTTGGGCGCTTGATAATTTTTCTGTAATTTTAACAAACAGACGGAAGTCGTCAAAAAGAGCGTCTAATTTTTGAATGGTTTCAAGATCAATCAAGTCCCCATTTTTATCAAAGGCTTGAAGTGAGTGAGAAAGTAGGAATTCAGAACTCGGCATAACAGAGGCCTTGAGCTCTGGAGAATCCAAAATTTGACGGAGTTGCAGTTGGGCACGAGACGATCCTAGTGTTCCATAAGAAGCCCCTGTAATCATCACTGGTTTTCTAAGCAAAGGATAGATACCGTAAGACAACCAAGCCAAGGCGCTCATGAGAGCAGCTGGGATGGAGTGGTCGTATTCAGGTGTTCCGATGATAACACCATCCGCTGCTTCAATTTTCGCAGCGATTTCTTTAACGATTTCTGGCACTTGCATATCTGCCGGTTTGTTGAAAATAGGAATATCCTTGATTTCAATCAACTCGATTTCTGCTTTATCAGCGAAATGCTTTTGCATATATTGAAGGAGTTGGCGGTTGGTTGATTTCTTTGAATTTGTACCAACTAGACCGATGAATTTTAACATAGTAGGTTCCTTTCTGGATTTAGGATAAGATTTCTGGGCTGAGACCAGATGAATAAAAAATTTGATGATTTTCTGTAATAACGAAGGCTTCGATTCCATTTTCTTGCTCGACTTTTTCTAAGATAGAAGTAGGACTTTCCCCAAATAAACGGGTTGTCCATATTTCACCATCGACTGATTTTGATGAAACAATCGTGAGACTAGCTAGCTGATTGTCGATCGGATAACCTGTGGTGCGGTCAAAAATATGATGATAGACCCTGCCGTTAACTTGCAGTTTTCTTTCATATATTCCTGAGGTCACGACAGACTGATCCTGAACGGACAGAAGAGCTAGGTTATTTCCCCGTGGCAGACTTGGATTTTGAATGCCAATCCACCAGCAACGATTATTTTTTTCATTTTGACCAATGGTTAAGATATTTCCACCAAGATTGATGAGGGCAGAGGTGACACCTTTTCCTCTTAGAAAAGCAGCGATTTTATCTGCGATATAGCCTTTGGCAAGGGCGCCTAAGTCGATTTTCATGCCTTCCATTGTCAAAAAGACACTGGAGGCAGCTGCATCTAACTCGATACACTCAGGGTCAGTGAGTGCCAGCGCTTGCTTGATTTCTTTGGGACTGGGAACTTTCGCATCCGCAAAGCCTATCCGCCAAGTTTGAACCAAGGGACCTAAGGTAATATTGAGATGACTGTCTGGAGCGAGACTATGCTTTTTTCCCAACTCAATCAGCTCAAACAGATCAGGATGGACGCAGACGGTATGTTTACCAGCAGCGTGATTGATTTGCATGAGCTCAGAGCTGTCATCATTTGCACTAAAACGCTTTTCGTACAATCTAAGAAGTGAAAACACTTGATCCAGAAGACTGTCAGCATCTTCATGGAGAATCGAAATAGTAATAGTTGATCCCATTAAATGGATGGATCTAGACTTAAGATCCACTTTTATCACAACCTTCCCTATTAAATTTCTTAATCGTCTCTATTAGTATACCAGAAAGATACCGTTTTCACAATTGTAAATATATATTATTTTCAGAAAAATTGAAATTTTTTGCTTAAATTTATGAAGAAATCGAATTTATTTGCCATATTTTTAAAAATTCTGAGCATATATCTTGTAAACGCTAACAGAAACATGATATACTAGTCTAGTAAATTAAATTTTAAAGGTGGAATTATTCTATGAGTAAAATTGTTGTAGTTGGTGCTAACCACGCAGGTACTGCATGTATCAACACTATGTTGGATAACTTTGGTCATGAAAATGAAGTCGTTGTATTTGACCAAAACTCAAATATTTCATTCCTAGGTTGTGGAATGGCGCTTTGGATCGGTGAGCAAATTGACGGTGCTGAAGGCTTGTTCTACTCTGATAAAGAAAAATTGGAAGCAAAAGGTGCTAAAGTTTACATGAACTCACCAGTTCTTTCAATCGACTATGACAACAAAGTTGTTACAGCAGAAGTTGAAGGAAAAGAGCACAAAGAATCTTATGACAAATTGATCTTTGCGACTGGATCTACTCCAATCTTGCCTCCAATCGAAGGTGTTGAAATTGTCAAAGGTAACCGCGAATTCAAGACAACTCTTGAAAATGTTCAATTTGTTAAGTTGTACCAAAATGCTGAAGAAGTTATCAACAAACTTGCTGATAAGAGCAAACATCTTGAGCGTATCGCTGTTGTTGGTGGTGGTTACATCGGTGTTGAGCTTGCCGAAGCCTTCGAGCGTCTTGGAAAAGAAGTGGTGCTTGTGGATATCGTAGACACTGTGTTGAACGGCTACTATGATAAGGACTTCACTCAAATGATGGCTAAGAACTTGGAAGACCACAACATCCGCTTGGCTCTTGGCCAAACTGTAAAAGCAATTCAAGGTGATGGCAAAGTAGAACGCTTGGTAACAGACAAAGAAACATTTGATGTGGACATGGTTGTTCTTGCAGTTGGTTTCCGCCCTAACACAGCTCTTGCTGATGGTAAGATTGAACTCTTCCGCAACGGTGCCTTCCTTGTAGACAAGAAACAAGAAACATCAATCCCAGGCGTTTACGCAGTAGGTGACTGTGCGACTGTTTATGACAATGCTCGTAAAGACACTAGCTACATCGCACTTGCTTCAAACGCTGTTCGTACTGGTATCGTTGGTGCTTACAACGCTTGTGGTCATGAACTTGAAGGAATCGGTGTTCAAGGTTCAAATGGTATCTCAATTTACGGACTTCACATGGTTTCAACTGGTTTGACTCTTGAAAAAGCAAAAGCAGCTGGCTACAACGCTACTGAAACAGGCTTTAACGACCTTCAAAAACCAGAATTCATGAAACATGACAACCACGAAGTTGCAATCAAGATTGTCTTTGATAAAGACAGCCGTGAAATCCTTGGTGCTCAAATGGTATCTCATGACTCATCCATCGGTATGGGAATCCACATGTTCTCACTTGCTATCCAAGAGCATGTGACAATTGACAAGTTGGCTTTGACAGACCTATTCTTCCTGCCACACTTTAACAAACCATACAACTACATCACAATGGCTGCACTTACAGCTGAAAAATAATCAATGAAAGTCCCGATGAGGGACTTTTTTGCTACTTGTTTTATCGAGTTGAATTGTCAATACAATTTGGAACAAGAAGAATAGCTGAATATGAGAATACAAGATAAATAAAAATATTATAGTAATATCGACTAGAATGCTAATCAAGAATCATTCTAATGAGTCTTAAAATTAGTTCTATTTTAGATTTTTTTGTTATACTAAGATGAAAATAAAATTTTAGAAAGTTATTATATGAAGAAAAATATTGTTCTTTTCATTTTTCTCCTTCTAAGCGCGATTGGCTTGGAATACGAGACGCAAGCTTATACTACTGGCAGTATGTCAGGTACTGGTTATGGAATTGTCGGACTGTCAGCCCTTTTGGCCCTGCTCTATATCATTCCAGCTCTGCTTTTGATCCGCAGCTTGGGTAAAAAATGGCAGACGCCTGCACTTAGCCTTGGGATTGCTCTGCTAGGTGGGCTATTCATTTCTGGATGGACGTCTGGCTTAGCCAATACTTATATTCACGAGTGGGTTAGTACGAGCTTTCCAAATACAGTGATCAGTTATCTGGAGAATGCTCTCGCAGCTCCGCTGGTTGAAGAGCCGCTTAAGCTTTTGGCAGTTGCTTTCGCTGTCTATCTAGTGCCAGTCAAAAAACTTAAAGGCTTTTTACTGTTGGGAATTACAGCTGGCATAGGTTTTCAGATTAGTGAGGACTTTTCTTACATCCTTTCCGATCTTCCTGAAGGATTTTCCTTCACTATCTCTGGCATTTTAGGGCGTATCACAGGTGGGGTAGCTTCTCACTGGCTCTATACCGCTTTGACCACTATTGGATTAGCTCTGATGTTCCGATTTGCTAAAACGCAAAAGGTCTACTTTAAAGCTGGACTATTTTATTTCTTATTAGCTTTTGTTCTCCATTTCCTCTGGAACTCTCCATTGACTTCTATTGAAACGGATATCCCAGTCATCGTTCCTATCATGACTGCTGTGGCTGTCTTCATTTTCTACCAAGCTTATCGAACAGCACACAAGATTGATCAGGAAGATTTGTCAATCTAAACACGAAACGACCTTCAAGGTCGTTTTTTGATGTCCAAACTGCATTTTTGGCATTCTTTTAAATCTGATAAAGTTGATGTTAAAAAATTTATGTCCAAAAGCAAAATGTTCATGGCTATCGCCTTGTTTCTGGCCTATATTTTGTGCTAAAATGTTGCTATAAGATCTTTTGGAGAGAGATTATGATCAAACAAAAAGAACAGATTTCTGATACGAGAAAAGAATTTAATTTTATATCCAGCTCTATTATTTCCCAAGTGTTCAGGGGGATTCTGGTAGGCATTTTTGCTGGACTAGTAGTGGGAGCATTTCGTTTTTTGATTGAGAAAAGTTTTCACTTGGTGCAAGCGACTTATGTGAGGGGCAGGAGCGAGTGGATTTGGCTAGTAGCCTTGCTTTTCTTCTATGCTTTCATTGTCTTTATTAATGCTAGATTGGTAGCTACAGAAAAGGATATAAAGGGTTCAGGGATTCCACAAGTTGAGGCCGAGTTGAAAGGCTTGATGTCACTTTCTTGGTGGAGCATTCTCTGGAAAAAATTCTTAGTTGGTATTTTAGCGATTTCCAGTGGCTTGATGCTGGGACGTGAGGGACCGAGTATTCAGCTAGGAGCGATGAGTGGAAAAGGCATATCTAAGTGGCTGAACTTGAGTCCGGTAGAGGAGCGGACCTTGATTGCCAGTGGTGCAGCTGCGGGTTTGGCAGCGGCTTTTAATGCACCGATTGCAGGTTTGCTTTTTGTCGTTGAGGAAGTTTACCATCATTTTTCCCGCTTCTTTTGGGTTTCAACATTGGCAGCAAGTTTGGTGGCAAATTTCATTTCCCTGTCCATCTTTGGCCTGACTCCTGTTTTGGACATGCCGGATAATATTCCTTTCATGGGGCTGGAGCAGTACTGGATTTATATTTTAATGGGCTTGTTTTTGGGCTTGGCTGGCTTTGTCTATGAAAAAGCGGTCCTCAATATTCATTTGATTTATGAAGCTCTGGGAAAATTTTTTAGGCTGCCGAAAAACTATTATCCGATTTTTGCCTTTGTTTTAATCATTCCGATTGGCTATTTTCTGCCTCATTTGCTGGGCGGTGGGAATCAGCTGATTTTGTCTTTGACGAGTGCTCATTACACAGTTGGAACCTTGATTCTCTTTTTCTTACTCCGTTTTGTATGGAGCATGATTAGTTATGGCAGCGGACTTCCTGGTGGTATTTTTCTGCCCATTCTGGCTTTGGGTTCTTTACTAGGCGCAGCAATTGGAGCCCTTTGTGTGGAGGCTGGCTTTATCACGCAGGAACAATTTCCAATTTTTATCATCTTGGGAATGAGTGGGTATTTTGGCGCTATTTCTAAGGCTCCACTAACGGCTATGATTCTCGTGACGGAGATGGTTGGAGATATTCGAAACCTCATGCCACTGGGCTTGGTCACTCTGATGGCCTATATTGCTATGGATCTGCTAAAGGGAGCGCCTGTCTATGAAGCTATGCTTGAAAAAATGCTGCCAGATCGGATTGAAGATGACGGAGAGACAACCTTGATTGAAATTCCTGTTTCAGAAAAGGTCGCGGGTCGGCAGGTGCATGAATTGGAGCTACCGCATGGCGTTTTAATCACGATGAATATCCATAAGGGTAAGACTCAGACGGTCAATGGAGCCAGTCGTCTCTACCTAGGAGATACGATTTATGTAGTCCTTAAGAAGTCAGAAATTGGCAAAATTAAGGATATCTTGCTTTGAAATGCTCATGTTTTACTCAGAAAGAAAAGTTTTATTATAATTATCTGACAATTTATTGAAATATGAGAAATAAATTGTTATAATTTATATGAATTCGCCCCTTTTAGGGAAAATAAAGGAGTCAAGATGAAAAAACTTGGAATTGTCTTATTGTCAACAGCTATTTTACTGACTGGCTGTGCTGCTAATCAAAAATCGAATACTAGTGCCAGCAGTTCGGAAGCTAAAACCAGTCTATCGGCCTCTGACCAGAAAGCTTTGGATAAGGCAACAGCAGAGTATAAAGCCTTTGTACAGAAAGAAATTGATCAATTATTGACGGATACGGAGAAATTCAGAGATACGCTCAAAGAAGGCAAGCTTGATGAAGCTAAGAAAATGTATCCACTAATTCGTATGAGCTACGAGCGTTCAGAGCCGATTGCCGAAAGCTTCGGAGAGTCCGATGTGAAAATTGACTTCCGCTTAGCTGACTATGTGGATGAAAACAAGACCGAAGAAGGTTGGTCAGGCTTCCACCGGATTGAAAAAATTCTGTGGGAAACTAATACAACGACTGGTACAGAGAAATATGCAGACCAGTTGATCAATGACATCAAAGAATTAAAGGCTAAAATCGCGACTGTTGAGGTTACGCCAGATATCATGTTGACTGGTGCAGTTGACCTCCTTAACGAAGTGGCGACCAGCAAGATTACTGGTGAGGAAGAAATCTTTTCACATACGGATTTGTATGACTTCCGTGCCAATATTCAAGGGGCAGAAAAGATTTTCGAACTCTTTAAACCTTTGATTGAGAAGAAAGATGAAAAACTGGTAAAAAGTATAGAAACTGAGTTCAAGAATGTTAATAGTTTGTTAGACAAGCACATGACGGATTCTAAGAATTATAAACTTTATACCGAATTGAGCAAGGAAGATACTAAAGAGCTAGGAGAAGCTGTCACAAAACTGGGCGAGCCTCTCTCTCAAATGGGTATCATCCTAGATGGGAAGTAAGAACATGACCAAGGACGAAAAATGGTTTAATAAAAAAATGGATCGTCGGGAATTTCTTAAAAAAGCAGGGATTGGAGGCGCAGGCTTAGCACTTGGTGTCTCCAGTGCATCTGCTTTTTTCGCTAATCAAGCGAAAGAAGACAAAAAATTAGCTGACGGTGATGAAGAAATCAGTTTTTACGGTGAGCATCAAGCTGGCATCACAACAGCCATGCAAAAGAATATCTATTTTGTCATCCTGGACTTACATACGACGGATAAAGAGACCATTATCCAGATGTTCAAGGACTGGACCGCTTACAGTGAAAAGTTGGTCAATGGAGATTTAGTCAAAAAAGATGGTTCTAATGCCCTCTTGCCACCTACGGATACTGGAGAAACGGTCGGACTCAACCCTTACCGACTGACCTTGACCTTTGGCGTCTCCGCTTCTTTTCTGAAAAAAATGGGCTTGGAGGATAAAAAGCCTAAGGAATTTCGCGATCTGCCTCCTTTCCCTAAGGAACAACTGAAAGAGAAATATACTGGCGGTGATATTGTCATTCAAGCTTGCGCAGATGACGAGCAGGTGGCTTTTCATGCCGTTCGCAATTTGGTTCGTAAAGCACGAAATGCTGTCACCATGAAATGGAGTCAGGCTGGCTTTGCTGCTATAGGCGATCGTATGTCTACTCCCCGCAATCTATTTGGTTTTAAAGACGGCACGGCCAATGTCACCAAGGAGAAAGATTTTGACAAGGTGGTTTGGTGCGACAGCAAGGACTGGATGAAGGGTGGCTCTTATATGGCTGTCCGCCGAATCCAGATGTTCCTTGAGACTTGGGATCGGACCAATTTGCAAGAGCAGGAAAACACCTTTGGTCGTTATAAGGATAGCGGAGCGCCCTTTGGTAAGAAGAATGAATTTGACGAGGTAGACTTGGACTTGCTTCCAGTTGATGCACATGTGCGACTGGCCAAAGAAGTCGACAAGCCCCTCTATCGCCGTTCCTATTCTTATTCAGATGGTATTGATGAAACAACGGGTCAATTTGATACAGGTCTGCTTTTTATCTCTTTCCAAAAGGATCCCGACAGCTTTATCAAGGTGCAGACCAATCTTGGAGCACAGGATAAGATGAATGAATATGTCACCCATGTGGGTAGTGGCTTGTTTGCTTGCTTCGGCGGTGTCAAAAAAGGAGAATATCTTGGTCAGAAATTATTTGAATAAAGTCCTGTTTTTGCTCCTGACTCTCTTGCTCCTAGCTCAGCCTGTATCAGCTGAGGATTCCTATAGCAGTCTCTTTATCAAGATTACGGATGCTAGCACCGCTGTTCAAAAGGGTGACCAAGCTAGTGCCAAAGAATTGCTGGAGGAAATCCAGACAGAATTTGCAGCTTTAAGCAATCATGAGTCAGCTGCAGGGAAAGAAGTCAGCAAGGCATTGACTATCTCGGGCGATGTAACAGAGGACAAGCTGACCAAGGTTTCAGCTGCTCTTTTAGCTTTTGAAAAGGAGCAGAATCCAGTTGATCTTGAGGCGGAAAAAACCAAGTTAGTCAATAAACTAGAATCAAAGTTTCAAGCTCTTCAGGCAGCGATTGAGAGCAAGGATCTTGAAAAGATTCGTGAAGCCTATAAAAAAATGAATTCGACTTGGACTGCCAATGAAGGAGTGGTGCGAGATCATAGCACGGCTCATTATGGTAAGGTGGAGACGGCCATTTCCTTTTTACGGAGTGCCATCGAGACAGAGCCAACGGATTTTGAAGCCATTCAAACTTCCTATGATGACCTGAGAGCAGCGATTGATAGCTTTGTCAAGGGAGAAGAAGCGACAGCTAGCAGTGAAAATCTTACGCTGGCAGATGGTATTGGTCTGCTGAAAAAGGCTCTGCTTGCTTTCCAAAAAGGGGACGAAAAGCAGGGCAAGGCTGCGATGAAGAAATTTATCACGATTTGGCCAAGTGTTGAAGGAGATGTCAGCACGAAAAATCCTTCCCTCTATACCAAAGTAGAGAGCCAATCACCTGTCATCATGGTGAAGGGCAAGGATAAGGAGTATCAAGACCAGCTCGCGTCCTTAATCAGTGAGCTAGAACAGATTGACACCAGCGGGTCTTATACTTTCTTTGATGCCATGCTGATTTTGTTGCGTGAGGGCGTTGAGGCTCTCTTGATTGTGATGGCACTTGTCACGACGCTTAAGACCTCCAAGATGAAAAAAGGCCTCAAATGGGTCTATACTGGTGCTGGCTTGGGTGTACTAGCCAGTGCGGTCATTGCTATTTTGCTGCAAACTCTTTTTCCAGTCGTTGCCTCTGGCTCTAATCGTGAAATCATTGAGGGAGCAGTGGGGATTTTTGCGGTTGTCATGATGATTTTGGTCGGCATTTGGCTCCACAGCAAGTCCTCTGTCAAGAAGTGGAATGACTTCATGGAAAGTCAGATGCAGGCAGTGACAGCCAGTGGTAGTTTTATTTCCATGTTTGCCTTGAGCTTTCTCGCTGTCTTCCGTGAGGGAGCGGAGACCATCTTGTTCTATGCAGGAATTTTACCGCGCATTACTGCTCTAGATTTCTTTTTAGGACTGGGACTTGCTATCTTGGTTTTAGTTTTGCTTGCAATTCTAATGACCAAGGCCAGCAGTCTCATTCGGCCTCATCGGATTTTCTTTGGTCTGACCTGGCTGATTTATGCCTTGGCCTTTAAGATGTTAGGTGTCAGCATTCATGCCCTGCAATTAACAGCTATTTTTCCTAGTCACTTGCTTGCGCATCTTCCAACCATTGATTGGTTGGGAATTTATCCGAGCTTAGAAGTAGTACTAAGTCAAGCCATCTTTCTTGTCGTTGTTCTCTATGTGACCTTTAGAAATCGGCAAAGGGAGCGAGCAGATGCCTAGTAAGGAACAGACCATTGTTGAGCATTTGGCGGAATTTAGATGGCGTTTTATAGCTGTTTTAATTTGGTTCGGTTTGATTTTTCTGGTTAGTCTGCTTTTTGCAGCTGATATTTACAAATGGTTGACCGCTTCTTTTGAGCAGAAGCTGATTGTATTGGGACCAGACGACATCCTTTGGATTTATATTAGCTTGGCTAGTCTTGTGGCTTTCTCACTAACCCTGCCTTTTATGGTCTATCAGATTTGGGAATTTATCCGACCTGCTCTGAGAAATAGTGAGGCAAAGGCGATTTTTGCTTACATACCAGCTACATTTTTCAGCTTTATCTTAGGATTGGCCTTTGGTTTTTACTTTGTCAGCCCTGCTATTTTGCAAGTTTTACTTTCTTTAGGTGATGGATTGTTTGCCGTTCAGATGACAGCGCAGAACTATCTGTCCTTTCTGTTTCACACGACCATTCCGATTGCTTGCTTGTTTGAATTGCCTGTCATTGTGGCCTTTCTGACATCAATCGGTTTGCTCAAACCGCAATTTTTGATAAAATATAGACGCTATGCTTATTTCGTTTTATTGGTATTAGCAGTTGTCTTGACGCCGGCTGATTTCATCAGCGATTTGTCGATGACAGTGCCACTGATTTTGCTGTATGAAGTTAGTATCCTACTGAGTAAAATGATTGAGAAAAGGAGAACATCGTAATGGGAATTTTAAAAGACATCGGACTACCGGGACTTATCGTTATCGTCCTAGGTGCCTTACTGATTTTTGGACCAAAACGTCTGCCAGAGCTAGGGCAGTCTATTGGAAAAATGTTTTCAGAGTTTAAAAAGGCAGTCGATGGAGGAGCAGAAGACTCCAACTCAGAAAAAGATAAGAAAGATTAAAACACGGTCGACCGTGTTTTTCTTAATTTCCGAACATTATCAATAATATATTTGAAATATTTTACAAAACCTGTACCTTGTGATATACTTTTTCTGGAAACGTCTGGATAGATGTAGCGATGCTGAAGAGCATAGGTAGGTCATTTTTAAGTATTGATAAGGAGTTTTCCATGCTCAATGATTTTCAGGTTTTTGACTATGAAGATATTCAACTAATTCCAGCGAAATGTATTGTGAAAAGTCGCTCAGAGGCTGATACCAGTGTGAAATTTGGTAAACATACGTTTCGGATGCCAGTCGTTCCGTCCAATATGCAGACGATTATTGACGAATCTGTCGCTGAAGAGCTTGCTCGAGGAGGCTATTTTTACATTATGCACCGTTTCGATGAGGAAGGGCGCAAACCATTCGTTAAACGAATGCATGAGCAAGGCCTGATTGCATCGATCTCCGTCGGTGTAAAAGACTATGAATATGACTTCGTTAGCAGTCTCAAAGATGATGCACCTGAATACATTACCATTGATATCGCACACGGGCACTCAGACAGTGTGATTCAAATGATCCAACACATCAAGAAAGAATTACCAGAGACCTTTGTTATTGCTGGAAATGTCGGAACTCCAGAAGCTGTGCGGGAGCTGGAAAATGCTGGCGCAGATGCGACTAAAGTCGGCATTGGCCCAGGCAAGGTTTGCATTACCAAAGTCAAGACAGGTTTTGGTACAGGCGGCTGGCAGTTGTCTGCTCTTCGTTGGTGCTCAAAGGTTGCCCGCAAGCCTATTATTGCGGACGGAGGGATTCGAACGCATGGTGATATTGCCAAATCGATCCGCTTCGGAGCCAGCATGGTCATGATTGGTTCGCTCTTTGCCGGCCACATTGAAAGCCCAGGTGAAACCATCGAGGTAGATGGTGATAAGTTTAAAGAATACTATGGTTCTGCATCCGAGTATCAAAAAGGTGCTTATAAAAACGTCGAAGGCAAGAAGATTTTGCTGCCAGCTAAGGGCCACTTGCAAGATACATTAACTGAAATGGAGCAGGATTTGCAGAGTTCGATTTCCTATGCCGGAGGTCGCGATTTGCATAGCCTGACTCGCGTGGACTATGTCATTGTTAAAAATTCCATCTGGAATGGCGATGCTCATTAATGAAATAGAATAACTTATTTATCTTGCTAATGATTGGGGCAAGGTCTCTACAAGATGCCAAACATCTAACAATAAGTGAGTCTAATGACTTTCTGGTACTTTCAGTGTCAGGCTATTTGTCATTAAAAGAAAGGACTTGCTTATCGTGGCAGGTCCTTTCTTCATTGAACCAAGATATGTTAAGAGGAGATACATGAAAAAATTAGAAGAGAGAATTCTGCAAGACGGCAACGTTTTGGGAGAAAATATTCTCAAAGTTGACTCTTTCCTGACCCATCAGGTTGATTTTTCGCTTATGAAAGAAATCGGACAAGTATTTGCCGAGCATTTCAGGAATGCAGGCATTACAAAAGTTGTGACGATTGAGGCTTCAGGGATTGTACCGGCTGTCTATACAGCGGAAGCCCTGGGTGTTCCCATGATTTTTGCTAAAAAGTCTAAGAATATCACCATGACTGAAGGGATTTTAACGGCGGAAGTGTATTCATTTACCAAGCAGGTCACTTCGACGGTTTCCATCGCTAGTAAGTTTTTGGAGTCAAGTGACAAGGTCCTGGTCGTTGATGATTTCTTGGCAAATGGTCAGGCAGCTAAGGGCTTGATTAAAATTATTGAAGAAGCAGGTGCTGAGGTGGTAGCCGTTGGAATCGTGATTGAGAAATCTTTCCAAGATGGTCGAAGCTTGCTAGAAGCTCAAGGACAAACAGTTCTTTCTCTGGCTCGAATTGACCGATTTGAAAATGGAAAAGTTGTATTTAGAGAGGCAGATCTATAAGATGAACTATAATGAAGAAAAACATTCACAGGCAGCCATTTTAGGTTTGCAGCATTTGTTGGCTATGTACTCAGGCTCCATTCTGGTACCGATTATGATTGCTGGGGCTCTGGGATACTCGGCTGAGCAGCTGACTTACCTGATTTCGACAGATATTTTTATGTGTGGTGTTGCAACTCTCTTGCAGCTTCAATTAAATAAATATTTTGGTATCGGTCTGCCAGTCGTGTTGGGCGTGGCCTTCCAGTCCGTTGCTCCCTTGATTATCATTGGGCAGAGCCATGGTAGTGGCGCCATGTTTGGTGCCTTGATTGCGTCAGGGATTTATGTTATTCTGATCGCTGGGATTTTCTCAAAAATCGCTAATCTGTTTCCATCTGTTGTGACTGGTTCGGTCATTACGACCATTGGGTTGACTTTGATTCCAGTTGCCATTGGCAATATGGGAAATAATGTAGACAAGCCGACCGCCCAAAGTCTGATTCTAGCAGCTGTGACGGTGCTGATTATCCTTTTGATTAACATTTTTACCAAAGGTTTTATCAAATCCATCTCTATTTTGATTGGGTTGATTGTCGGTACGGGCATTGCTGGAGCCATGGGCTTGGTGGATCTGACGCCCGTCGCACAGGCTCCGCTGGTCCATGTGCCAACCCCTTTCTATTTCGGAGCTCCAAAGTTTGAATTTTCTTCTATCGTGATGATGTGTATCATCGCAACGGTTTCCTTAGTAGAGTCAACAGGGGTGTACTTGGCACTTTCTGACATTACCAAAGATAAAATTGACAGCACCCGATTGCGAAATGGTTATCGAGCAGAAGGACTTGCGGTCCTGCTGGGTGGTGTCTTCAATACTTTCCCTTACACAGGGTTTTCTCAAAATGTTGGCTTGGTCAAATTATCCGGTATCAAAACGCGGTTGCCGATTTATTATGCCGCTGCTTTCCTGATTCTCCTCGGTCTTTTACCAAAATTCGGAGCCTTGGCACAAATTATCCCAAGTCCAGTTCTTGGTGGTGCCATGCTGGTTATGTTTGGTTTTGTCTCCGTTCAGGGGATGCAAATCTTAGCGCGTGTTGACTTTGAGCACAGTGAACATAATTTCCTCATTGCAGCAATTTCTATTTCAGCAGGTGTCGGACTCAATGGTAGCAGCCTTTTCAACAGCCTACCGACCAGCCTTCAGATGTTCTTCTCAAATGGAATTGTCATGGCCAGTCTGATTGCCATTGTCCTAAACGCGATCTTAAATCGCAAAAATAAATAAGAAAGAGAGTGGGACAGAAATCGGTAATTCGTTAAAATTCGATTTCGTCGTCCCACCTCCGCAAAGTTGAGTAGGGCTGTAAAAGCTGATGAAATCAGCGTAGTAGAGCCCACTCAACCACTGCGTCTTGCGCGACAATCCAAAGACAATTGAGAGGCTAGGACTTTTGTCCTAGCCTCTTTTGACTATTTAGTTGGCTTGTAGTATAGTTAAAGAAGATTAAAAAAAGGACTTCAACATGTATCAGACTTATCATTTGAAACAACGCCTAAGCTTGTTTGTCTCAATTTTTCTTCCCATCCTGATTTATCAGCTGGCAAATTTCTCGGCTTCCTTTGTTGACACGACCATGACGGGCCAATACGATACCTTGCATCTGGCAGGTGTCTCTATGGCGACCAGTCTGTGGGGCTCATTTTTCTCCTTTCTGACGGGGATTGTGTCTGCCTTGGTTCCGATCATTGGTCATCATTTGGGACAGGGGAAAGATGAAAAAATAGCCTCTGATTTTTATCAGTTTATCTATCTTTCTTTGGCTTTATCGCTGATTTTATTTGCGCTGGTATTTTTAGGTGCCCCTTTGGTTTTGCAGCGTTTGGGCTTAGACCCCCTGGTAAAAGATGTGGCCCAGCGTTATCTTTGGTACTTGTCCATCGGTATCATTCCCTTCTTGCTCTTTAGTGTTATTCGCTCTCTCTTGGACGCTTTGGGGTTAACTCGGCTTTCTATGTATTTGATGCTTTTGCTCCTACCTTTGAATGCTAGCTTTAATTATGTTTTGATTTATGGGGCTTTTGGCTTTCCAGAGATGGGCGGGGCTGGTGCGGGACTAGGCACTTCTTTAGCTTATTGGGTTTTATTAGTCATATCACTATTATTGGCCATCAAACATCCTAAAGTCCGCCAATACCAACTCTGGAAAATTCGTCCCTTGAGCACAACTGGTTTGGCTGAAGGTTTTCGCTTAGGCTTGCCAATAGGAGGGACAGTCTTTGCCGAAGTTGTCATCTTTTCAATCGTCGGACTGGTGATGTCAAAATTTTCATCTTTGATTATCGCTAGCCATCAGTCCGCTATGAACTTTTCTACTCTCATGTATGCTTTCCCTATGAGTATCTCTACAGCTATGGCCATTATCGTCTCTTATGAGTTGGGAGCTGAAAGACTTGACGATGTGAAGAAATATTGTACTTTGGGGAGAATTGTGGCATCCATTTTCGCGGTCTTTACCTTGATTTTTCTCTATATTTTCCGAGACAAGGTTGCCAGTCTCTATGGCTCAGATCCAGATTTCATACGTCTGACCTCAATCTTTCTTACTTTTAGCCTCTTTTTCCAATTGGCTGATACAATTGCCGCTCCTTTGCAGGGAATTTTGCGAGGCTACAAGGATACGAAAGCTCCATTTTACTTAGGCTTGCTAGCTTACTGGGGCGTTTCTTTGCCTCTGGGCTTGTTTTTAGATCAGGCTACGGACTTGGGACCTTATGGTTATTGGATTGGACTGATTGCGAGTTTGGTCGTGAGTGCAATCCTTTACCAACTGCGATTGAATTATATCCAAAAGAAGCGACGCTGAGCGTTTTCATCATAAAATTAAAAGGCTGAGTTATTATCTCAGCCTTTTTGATTTTATTTTGTTCGCATTTCACCTTGAGGGAAGTAAGTGCCTTCTGGCATGTCGTTGATGATGACATGGACAGCAGACTGAGGTGCGCCAGTATTTCTGACAACGGCTTCGGTGACTTCCTTAGCCAAAGCTTTCTTTTGTTCCAAGCTGCGGCCTTCAAATAAATCAATTCTGACAAATGGCATATGATTTCTCCTTTTCTTTTGCTAATCTTATTTTATCACAAATTAGGTTTTAAAGAATAGTGAATTATGGTAAAATAATAGGAAGTATGGTTGGTCTTTCCAGCAGAGTTTATGGACAGTGCTGAAAGTCCTAGAAAGACAATACTTAGAGAGAATGTAAGAATAAAATGGCTCAGTTATATTATAAATATGGCACAATGAATTCGGGCAAGACCATTGAAATTTTGAAAGTGGCCCACAACTACGAAGAGCAGGGCAAAAGCGTGGTAATCATGACCTCGGCTGTCGATACACGAGATGGCTTTGGCGTTGTTTCCAGCCGTATCGGCATGAAGCGATCTGCTATGGCAATCGAGGATCAAACGGATATTTTTGGCTATATTCAAAGTCTGCCTGAAAAGCCGTACTGCGTTTTGATTGATGAGGCTCAGTTTTTGAAACGTCACCATGTCTATGATTTGGCTAGAGTAGTGGATGAGCTGGATGTTCCAGTCATGGCTTTTGGTCTGAAAAATGATTTTCGCAATGAACTCTTTGAAGGCTCCAAGCATCTCTTGCTCCTGGCTGATAAGATTGACGAAATCAAAACCATTTGCCAATATTGTTCAAAAAAAGCAACTATGGTTTTGCGGACGGATAATGGGAAACCTGTCTATGATGGCGAACAGATCAAAATTGGTGGCCATGAGACCTATATTTCTGTTTGCCGCAAGCATTATTTCAATCCCCCATTAAGTAGAATGAATTAGAAAATCAAGGAGATAGATTACAAAGATGAATATTTATGACCAGTTACAGGCAGTGGAAGACCGCTATGAAGAGCTCGGAGAATTACTCAGTGACCCAGATGTGGTCTCAGACACCAAGCGTTTCATGGAGCTTTCAAAAGAAGAGGCTTCTACTCGTGATACGGTAACAGCCTACCGCGAATACAAGCAAGTCCTTCAAAACATCGTTGATGCTGAAGAGATGATTAAAGAGTCTGGCGGAGATGCTGATTTGGAAGAAATGGCCAAGCAAGAACTCAAAGATGCCAAGGCTGATAAAGAAGCATACGAAGAAAAGCTGAAAATTCTCCTATTACCTAAGGATCCAAACGACGACAAGAACATCATCCTTGAAATCCGTGGAGCAGCTGGTGGAGATGAAGCGGCGCTTTTTGCTGGAGATTTGCTGACGATGTATCAGAAGTATGCGGAAGCCCAAGGCTGGCGTTTTGAAGTCATGGAAGCCTCAATGAACGGTGTCGGTGGTTTCAAAGAAGTAGTGGCCATGGTTTCAGGGCAATCTGTTTACTCTAAACTCAAGTATGAATCAGGTGCTCACCGCGTGCAACGGGTCCCTGTGACAGAAAGTCAAGGCCGTGTTCATACCTCAACAGCAACTGTCTTGGTTATGCCAGAAATCGAAGAAGTAGAATACGATATTGATCCAAAAGACCTTCGTGTCGACATCTACCACGCATCTGGTGCTGGTGGACAGAACGTCAACAAGGTTGCGACTGCCGTTCGTATCGTTCATTTGCCAACCAATATCAAGGTTGAAATGCAGGAAGAACGGACTCAGCAGAAAAACCGTGAGAAGGCTATGAAGATCATCCGTGCGCGTGTGGCTGATCACTTTGCTCAGATTGCTCAGGATGAGCAAGACGCTGAACGTAAGTCAACGATTGGTACTGGTGACCGTTCAGAGCGGATCCGTACCTATAACTTCCCGCAAAACCGTGTCACAGACCACCGTATTGGTTTGACTTTGCAAAAGCTTGATACGATTTTAGCTGGCAAACTGGATGAAGTCGTCGACGCCTTGGTTCTCTATGACCAAACGCAAAAACTAGAAGAGCTGAATAAATAATGACATTAGCTCAATATTTAGCTGAGTTAGAGCAGGAGCTAGTGGTAGCAGGAGAAGAAGCAGAAAGTCTGTCTTTCGTTTATCGAGCTCTCAATGAGCTCTCCTTTACCGATTTTGTTCTCAAGCTTCAGGCAGAGCTTAGTCAGGAAGATCGTGACCACCTGAAAGCAATTCAAGAGCAGCTGCTTGCTCATAAGCCAGCTCAGTATATTATCGGTAGTAGTGATTTTCACGGCTTGACTCTCAAGGTTGATGAGCGGGTCTTGATTCCAAGGCCTGAGACGGAGGAGCTGGTGGAGCTGATTTTGTCGGAGAATCCTGAAAAATCTTTGTCAGTCTTGGATATCGGAACGGGTAGCGGAGCCATCGCTCTGGCATTGGCAAGCAGTCGCCCAGACTGGCAGATTACTGCTTCTGACCTTTCGGAAGATGCACTTGCTTTGGCGGCGGAAAACGCCCAGTCCTGTGGGCTTGATCTTGCCTTTGTCCAATCCGATTGCATGGAAGCGATTAGCGGGAACTTTGACATTATCGTTTCCAACCCACCCTATATTTCAGAAGCAGATAAAGACGAAGTCGGACTTAACGTTCTGACCTCAGAACCTCACATGGCCCTCTTTGCTGAGGAGAATGGCTATGCCGTCTATCGGAAAATAGCAGAGCAGGCAGAGGACTATCTGACAGAAAAAGGAAAAATTTATCTGGAAATTGGCTACAAGCAAGGAGACGGCGTTGCGGAGTTATTCAAAAAATCTTTCCCTCAAAAACGAATCCGAGTCTTGAAAGATCAATTTGGAAAAGATAGAATGGTGGCGGTTGACAATGGATAAGATAAAAAAGACTCTGGCAGCAGGTGGAGCGGTTGTCCTGCCCACGGAAACGGTGTATGGCCTTTTTGCTCAAGCTTTAAACGAAGAGGCGGTTGAGCGAGTCTACGAATTAAAAAGAAGACCTCGTGACAAGGCTCTCAATATCAATGTGGCTAGCTTGGAAGAGATTTATGCTTTTTCTAAGAACCAGCCCAGTTATCTGAAGCAACTCTATCAAGCCTTCCTACCTGGGCCACTGACTATTATCCTCCAGGCTAATGACCGTGTGCCATCTTGGATTAACTCTGGTATGGAAACTGTGGGCTTTCGGATTCCTAAGCATCCAGTTACGCTGGACTTGATTCGCAAGTACGGACCCTTGATTGGTCCATCCGCCAATCTTTCTGGAAAAGCCAGTGGAACTGATTTCCAGCAGATTATGATGGATTTTCAAGAGCAAGTCTCGGGAGTAGAAGATGATGCTTCCTTGACTGGTCAGGATTCAACCATTCTAGACTTGTCTGGAGAAAAGGCTCTTATTTTACGCCAAGGGGCAATCACTCGCGAGGATATTCTCGCCCAAGTAAATGATATAACATTTTAACTTTTAGGAGCCTAGCGCCCTATTTTCTCAAAAAAAGGAGACACCTTATGATTTTTGACCAAGAAGACTACAAAACATTTGACAAAGAACTCTGGGATGCCATTGCCAATGAGGAAGATCGTCAGCAACATAATATTGAGCTGATTGCTTCAGAAAATGTCGTTTCTAAAGCTGTTATGGCGGCTCAAGGTTCTATTTTGACCAATAAATATGCTGAAGGCTACCCAGGTCGCCGCTATTATGGTGGAACAGACGTAGTGGATGTAGTGGAGAGCTTGGCAATTGAGCGCGCTAAGGAAATCTTTGGTGCAAAGTTTGCCAATGTGCAACCTCACTCAGGTAGCCAGGCCAATTGCGCAGCTTATATGGCTTTGATTGAGCCAGGCGACACAGTGATGGGCATGGATTTGTCTGCGGGTGGTCACTTGACCCATGGTGCTCCAGTAAGCTTCTCTGGCCAAACCTACAATTTTGTATCCTATAGTGTTGATCCAGAAACAGAATTACTGGACTTTGATGCCATCCTCAAGCAAGCAAAGGAAGTACAGCCTAAGTTGATTGTGGCAGGTGCTTCAGCCTATTCTCACATCATCGACTTTTCAAAATTCCGTGAAATCGCTGATGCGGTGGGTGCTAAGCTTATGGTCGATATGGCTCACATCGCTGGTTTGGTTGCTGCGGGTCTCCATCCTAGTCCTGTGCCTTATGCAGATATCACAACAACAACAACTCATAAGACTTTGCGTGGGCCTCGCGGTGGTTTGATTTTGACAAATGATGAAGAATTAGCTAAGAAAATCAACTCAGCTATCTTCCCAGGTATTCAGGGTGGGCCGTTAGAGCATGTCATCGCAGCCAAAGCAGTGGCCTTTAAAGAAGTGCTGGATCCAGCTTTCAAGGTTTATGCCCAGCAGATTTTGGACAACGCCCAAGCCATGGCGCAAGTCTTCCGTCAGCATGACAAGTTCCGTGTGATTTCTGACGGAACTGAAAATCACCTTTTCTTAGTCGATGTCACTAAGGTTGTAGAAAATGGGAAAGTTGCTCAAAATCTCTTGGATGAAGTCAATATTACCCTTAATAAAAACTCCATCCCTTACGAGACTTTGTCACCATTTAAGACTAGCGGCATTCGTATCGGTACAGCAGCCATTGCAGCTCGAGGCTTTGGTGTCACAGAAAGTATCAAGGTAGCTGAGCTTATTATCAAGACTCTGGAAAACGCTGAAAACGAAGCGGTGCTGAACCAAGTGCGGGCGGAAGTTCGTGAATTGACGGATGCTTTTCCGCTCTATGAAGGTTTGAACTAAGATGGACATTTACGTAAAAAAGGCCATCATTCATCAATTCAGCCCAGCTGATACCGAGCTGCTACTGGCGGATAAGTTGCTTAACATTACTCCCAAGATTGAGGAATACCTTCGTAAGAAAATCGAGCGGGTCTATTCTGACGAGGCTAAAACAGGCATTTTCGAACCTGATAATGTCTTTTTAGCCCAGCTTTCAGACGACTTACTGGAAACATCCGTGACGGTGGCCAAGCTTTGGCAGGAAGAGTTTTCGGTCAGTGAAAACCAGAAAACCAACGATCTGATTTTCGTTCAGTTTGACAAGGAAGGCGTGGAGCACTTCGCTTTTCTGCGGATTTCTCTGCGGGAAACCTTGACCCACTTGGGTGGTGAGACGGACAATCCAATCAAGCTGACGCAGAACAATCTGCCTGGCTTTGGTACAGGTGCGGACGAGGCTTTGGTCATCAATCTCCAGTCTCGCAAGTACCATCTGATTGAAAAGCGTATCAAGTACAATGGTGCCTTCCTCAACTATTTTTCTGACAATATCTTGCAGGTCAGTCCCAAGATTTCACCAAAAAAATCTATCAAAACTCTGGAAAAAACGGCTCAAAAGATTGCTGAAAGCTTTAACACAGACGACTTTCAGTTCCAGTCTAAGGTCAAATCCAGCATTTTCAAAAATCTGGAAGAAAATGACGAATTGTCTCCTGAAAAGTTGGCAGACGAGCTGTTTGACAGCAATCTGACAGCCCGACTTACCTTTATTGACCAAGTTAAGGAAACTGTTCCAGAGCCAATCAAGTTTGATGAGATTGACAGCAGTCGCCAGAAAAAGAAGTTCGAAAATCAAAAATTATCCCTCTCTAATGGAATAGAGCTAATCGTTCCCAATAATGTTTATCAGGATGCTGAATCCGTGGAATTTATCCAGAACGACAACGGGACTTACTCTATTCTCATCAAAAATATCGAGGATATACAAAGTAAATAATGTTTAAATTTATCAGAAGATTGATTTTGCTCATCATTCTGGCTGCCATCGCGATAAAAGGCTATCAAGTCCATCGTGATGTTAAGCAGGTTATGACCTATCAAAGCTTGGTTAGAGAAGTGCTGGACGAGCAGGACACAGCGGCCAATGAAGAGCTAGTCCTAGCCATGATCTACACGGAAACCAAGGGAAGAAACAACGACCTCATGCAGTCTAGTGAGAGTGCAACAGGCGAAATCAATTCGATTACAGACAATAAAGAAAGTGTCCGGCAAGGGATTCAGACTTTATCGGATAATCTAGAGCTGGCCAGCGAGAAAAAGGTGGATGTCTGGACGGCAGTTCAGGCCTACAATTTTGGTCAGGCTTATATCGACTATGTTGCGCAAAATGGCGGCGAGAATACGCTCGAGCTTGCAAAAAAATACTCAAAAGAAGTGGTTGCTCCGAGTCTTGGCAATGTGACTGGAAAAACCTATTCATACTATAATGTACTTTCCATTTTTTACGGACCCAAGCTTTATATTAATGGTGGAAATTACTACTATTCGCGTCAGGTACGACTAAATATGTACCTTATCCGCTTTATGGGGTGGCTGTAAACAGATGATTTGAGTATAGCTTGCCTTTCTATAGGAATAAATTGAGATAAACTATACTAAACCAATTAGAATGCGAGTGTTGAACTTTGATTGAAAAAACATATGAAACACCAAGTGGAAAAATTCATTATTGGACAAATGATGCTGTTGAATCATCCCAAAGTAATCTTATCTTTTTACCTGGGCTAACTGCTGACCATAGGTTATTTGAAAAACAAATAGAATATTTTAAAGATACATATAGAGTCTTGGTTTGGGACGCACCTGGACACGCTTCATCTTATCCATTTCGTCTCGATTTTACTTTATTTGATTTAGCAACTTGGCTGGATGAAATATTTGTCAAAGAGAGAATAGAAAATCCAATAGTAATTGGTCAGTCAATGGGAGGATATGTAGGACAGGTTTATGCTCAACTTTTTCCTGAGAAATTAAAAGGCCTTGTTACGATTGATTCACCATCCCTTCAAAGGAAGTATTATACAGCTATGGAATTGTGGCTCTTAAAAAAAATGGAGGCAATTTATAGAATCTATCCATGGAAATCTCTTTTGAAATCTGGGCCTAAAAGCGTATCAACAACAGACTATGGAAGAAAACTGATGTATGATATGATGATGGTTTATGATGGCGATCAAGAAAGGTATGCTCGTCTTGCGGGATACGGATATAAGATATTTTCAGAAGCAGTAGAGAAGAAGCTTTCTTATGAAGTAAAATGTCCACAATTGGTTATATGTGGAAAAGAAGATCGTGCAGGGTCTTGTATACGATATTTGAAAGCCTATGAAAAAAATACTGGGAAGTCTGTTCAATGGATTGATAAGGCGGGACATAATTCTAATACCGACCAACCCGATATTGTAAATAGACTGATTGATGAATTTTTGGATAACAAAATTAAAGAAAAGCTTGGTTGAAAGACCGGCTTTTTGATATAATAGACTCTATGAACACAAAAGAAAAAATTTCAAATTATCGACTATTACTGGCTCAGCTGGAAGCCTTGTTGGAGGGTGAGACCAACGCTTTGGCCAATCTTTCTAATGCTAGCGCCCTGCTCAATCAAGCCCTGCCCAATTCGGTTTTTACTGGTTTCTATCTTTTTGATGGGAACGAGCTGATTTTGGGGCCCTTTCAAGGGGGCGTTTCTTGTGTCCACATTGCATTAGGTAAGGGAGTCTGTGGGGAATCTGCTGAGAAAGAGCAGACGATTATCGTAGATGATGTGACCCAGCATGCCAACTATATCTCTTGTGATAGCCGTGCTAAGAGCGAGATTGTAGTGCCCATGGTAAAAGATGGCCACCTTTTGGGAGTGCTAGATTTGGACTCAGCCTTGACGGGTGATTATGATAAGGTAGATCAGGAATATCTAGAAAAGTTTGTTCAGATTTTGCTTGAAAAAACGACTTGGAATTTTGAAATGTTTGGAGAAAAAGCCTAATGTATCAAGCTTTATATAGAAAGTACCGCAGTCAGACCTTTGGTCAGCTGGTGGGTCAGCAAGTAGTAGCTACGACTCTGCGGCAGACTGTGGAGCAAGGCAAAATAAGCCATGCCTATCTCTTTTCTGGCCCACGTGGAACAGGGAAAACCAGTGTTGCTAAGATTTTTGCCAAGGCTATGAACTGTCCGAATCAAAAGGACGGTGAGCCCTGCAATGATTGCTATATCTGCCAGGCTATTACTGAGGGGAGTCTTGAAGACGTTATCGAAATCGACGCGGCTTCTAATAATGGTGTCGATGAGATTCGTGATATTCGGGACAAGTCTACCTATGCGCCCAGTCTTGCCAAGCACAAGGTCTATATCATTGATGAGGTGCACATGCTCTCGACTGGAGCCTTTAACGCCTTGCTCAAGACCTTGGAAGAGCCAACCGAAAATGTGGTCTTTATCCTAGCGACGACAGAGCTGCATAAGATTCCAGCGACCATTCTTTCTCGTGTTCAGCGATTTGAGTTTAAGTCTATCAAGACGCAGGACATCATTGGTCATATTGAGTGGATTCTGGAGCAGGAAGGCATTGATTTTGAGCAAGAAGGTGTGCAGATTATTGCCCGTCGAGCTGAGGGTGGTATGCGGGATGCTTTGTCTATCCTTGATCAGGCTCTCAGTTTAACTCAGGAAAACCGTCTGACCACTGATATTGCTGAAGAGATCACAGGCTCTATCAGCTTGGGAGCCTTGGATGCTTATGTAGCAGCCTTGATTGCGCATGATGCAGTTGCGGCATTGGATAATCTCAATCTGATTTTTGACAGCGGTAAAAACATGGCTCGCTTCGTGACGGACCTCCTGCAATATCTTCGTGATTTGCTCATTGTCAAAACTGGTGGGGAGAATACTCATGCTAGTGAGCTTTTTTTAGAAAATCTCAAGACACCGCAGGAGACTCTCTTTGCCATGATTGAGATAGCGACCAAGAGTCTAGCAGATATCAAGAACAGCCTGCAGCCTAAGATTTATACAGAAATGATGACCATTCGACTGGCTGAGGAAAAAGCAAGCTTGGATCAGATTCCTGACAACTTGGCAGAAGAACTGTCTAATCTCAAGCAGGAAATCCAAGAGCTTAAGCAACAATTAGCCAATGTAGGCAGTCAGCCAGCTCCAGTAGCTAAGAAATCAGAGGCACGACCTCAGAAGGCTAAGACCTATCGCGTAGACCGCAATAAGGTCAATGCTATCTTGGAAGAAGCGGTGGAAAATCCTGAATTGGCTCGCAGCAATTTGACCAAGCTGCAAAATGCTTGGGGTGAAATCATCGAGAGTTTGGCAGGAGCAGACAAGGCGCTGCTCATTGGTTCGCAACCAGTTGCAGCCAACGAAAACCATGCTATTTTGGCTTTTGAGTCTCATTTCAATGCTGAGCAGACCATGAAAAGAGAAAATCTCAATACCATGTTTGGAAACCTGCTGAGCAATGCTGCTGGCTTTTCACCAGATATTTTGGCTATTTCCCTCGAGGACTGGACTCAGATTCGGGCAGAATTTTCAGCTAGAAGTCGCAGCAATAAAGCAGAAGTAGCTGAAAAGCAGGAAGAAAGATTGATACCAGAGGGCTTTGATTTTCTAGCGGAAAAAATCACTGTTCAAGATGATTGAATTTAGATTTTTATGATTTTTCATGCTATAATGGAAGAATGAATAGACGACAATTTATAGTAATGGCGGCTTTTACAGCCTTAGAAACGTACTTTTTTAATAAATCAATCATGTCTGAAGACTATCTGATGGCTATTTTCTGGGCTATCTTGATTGGTCGAAATCTGCAGATTAGCTATGTGATGGGGCGGATTATAGATGAGATTGATAAGCATTTAGGACACAAATAATGGTTAAATCAGAGAATGACTAGAGTAAGAATCTGGTACTCTCGTGGTTTTGACAAGGAATAAGGGAGGCTGAGAGACGATTGTCGCAGCCTCTTTTATCATGTAGAAAAGTAGAAAGAAGGAAGAAGTCGGAATGAATACAAGAATTTTTTAGAAAATTGCTATTTTTATGATAAAATAGAAGTTAGTAGCAATTGAAAGGGGCATCTATGAAGTTAAGAACAAAGGCAAAAGGCCTGAATGGTCGCATCCGTGTGCCGGGCGACAAATCAATCAGTCACCGTTCGATTATGTTCGGAAGCTTGGCCAAAGGCCTTACAGTGGTTCACGATATTTTGAGAGGTGAGGATGTCCTTTCTACGATGCAGGTCTTTCGCGATTTAGGCGTCAAGATAGAGGATGATGGAAAGACTGTCAAGATCCACGGTGTTGGGTTTGATGGCCTCAAGGCGCCGCACAATAAATTGGACATGGGAAATTCAGGGACCTCTATCCGCTTGATTTCGGGTGTCTTGGCAGGTCAGGATTTTGCAGCAGAGATGTTTGGGGATGATAGTTTGTCCAAGCGTCCGATGGATCGGGTAACCCTGCCTCTTAGTCAGATGGGTGTGGATATTTGGGGTCAGACAGAACGAGATTTACCGCCACTTCACATCCATGGCCGAAAAGATTTAAGGCCTATCCATTATCAGCTGCCAGTGGCTTCCGCTCAAGTTAAATCAGCCTTGATTTTTGCAGCTTTACAGGCTCAAGGCGAGTCGGTCATTATTGAAAAGGAAATCACCCGTAACCATACCGAGGATATGATTGTCCAATTTGGTGGTCAAATTAAGGTCAAGGATAAAGAAATCCGTGTGCAGGGTGGTCAGACCTTTACTGGACAAGAAGTGAGAGTGCCTGGTGATATTTCCAGTGCAGCCTTCTGGCTGGTTGCAGGCTTGATTCTGCCCCATTCCAAAATCGTCCTTGAAAATGTTGGGATCAATGAAACCCGGACGGGGATTCTTGATGTTATCAAGGCAATGGGCGGTAAGATGACCCTTTCTAATATAGATGAGGTGGCCAAATCCGCTACGATTACCGTTGAGACTTCCGAGCTGAAAGGAACGGAGATTGGCGGAGAAATTATTCCGCGCTTGATAGACGAGCTTCCGATTATTGCCCTTTTAGCCACCCAAGCTGAGGGCAGAACGGTGATCCGAGATGCCGAGGAGTTAAAGGTCAAAGAAACCGATCGGATTCAGGTTGTCGCAGATGCTTTAAATAGCATGGGAGCAGCCGTTACCCCTACAGCAGATGGCATGGTTATCGATGGAAAAACGCCTCTTCATGGTGCAACCATCAATACATTCGGCGATCATCGTATTGGAATGATGGTAGCCATTGCGGCTCTATTAGTTTCAGATGGAGAGGTGGAGCTGGAGCGGGCAGAGGCTATCAATACCAGCTATCCAAGCTTCTTTTCAGACTTGGAGGGCTTGGTGAATGGCTAAGATTTTACTTGGCTTCATGGGGGCGGGAAAATCAACGATTGCGAGAGCCTTGTCAGCAGATTTTCTGGATATGGACGAGCTGATTTTCCAAAAGATCGGCCTGTCCATCCAAGAGTATTTTGCTCAATATGGTGAATCAGCCTTTCGGAAAATTGAAGCTGAAGTCTTGGCTGAGTGTATCCAGCAGGATGTCGTGCTTTCTACGGGAGGCGGTGTCGTCTTGAGCTCCCAAAATCGTGACTTATTGGCTAAAAATCCCCAAAATATTTATCTGAAAGCTGACTTTGAGACCCTCTTTCGTCGGATTGAGGAAGATCAGGAAAATCAGCGCCCCTTGTATCTGACCAAGAGCAAGGCAGACTTGCAGGAGATTTTTGAACAACGCCAGGCTCTCTATGAGGCAGTCGCGACACAAACAATTGACGTGGTAGGAAAAACGCCACAAGAAATTATTGAGGAAATTCAATGAAAGTAGCTTTTTTAGGACCTAAGGGATCTTTTTCCCACCATGTTGCCCAAGAAGCCTTTCCCCAAGCAGACTTGGTGCCCTACCAAAATATCACAGAAGTGATGAAGGCCTATGAAGGGAAAGAGGTGGATTATTCAGTCGTTCCCGTGGAAAATTCGATTGAAGGAAGTGTCCATGAGACCTTGGATTATCTTTTCCATCAGGCTGAGATTCAAGCGGTAGCAGAGATTATTCAGCCCATTAAGCAGCAGTTGTTGGCGACCAGTTTGGACAAGCCCATTGAGAAAGTTTTTTCCCATCCTCAGGCGCTTGCTCAGGGGAAAGGCTATATTCGCCAGCATTATCCAGCAGCAGCAATTGAAATTACTGCCAGTACAGCTTATGCGGCTCGCTTTGTGGCTGAGCATCCTGACCAACCTTTTGCCGCTATTGCACCGCGGACTGCGGCAGTTGAGTATGGTTTGCAAGTGGTGGCTCAGGATATTCAGGAAATGGAGGAAAATTTCACTCGTTTCTGGATTTTAGGACAAACCACCCCTGCTCTTAAGCTTGTAAAGCAAGAGGAAAAGCAGAGTTTAGCTTTGACCTTACCGGATAATCTGCCCGGTGCATTGTATAAGGCACTATCAACCTTTGCCTGGCGCGGTATTGACCTGACAAAGATTGAAAGTCGCCCTCTTAAAACAGCCCTAGGGGAATATTTCTTTATTATTGATATTGATAATGAACGGAAAGAATTAGTGGATTTCGCTTACCAAGAGCTTGCTACACTTGGTATCACCTTTAAAATTCTAGGAAGTTATCCCGTTTTTCAAATTCAGGATTATAGATTGGAGCAGAGATGAGAGAAACAGAAAATCTGAGTCGACACGAGCAGTTAAGGCTGGATTATCTCCATACAAACTATTACTATCTTAACGAACATGAAAAAGAGGAGTATAATTATCTCCGCCAAAAGTCGAAAGGACGGCCAGATGCTGCGCAAAAAACGCCTACCAAGCAGACCGTGCAGGCTTCGCCAGAGGATTCGAAGACGGATTCATCCGGTTTGTTACCCAAATACCCGGGTAAAGGTTCTCTTAGCAGAAGTCAAAAGAATTCCCGCACTTCTTCAAAGCAAGAAGCGAAAAAATCAACTCAGAAAACTGCTAGAACCTACAAAAAAATTCGTCCGAAGCGCGTGCTGATGTGGCTCCTTATTTTTGTGCTTTTGGTTGTTTCTGGCATGCTCTTTATGTTTTTCAAAGGCTTAAATACAGCGAGACCAGGAAATCTCAAAGCGGCTGATGTTGAGTACTTTGATGGCCATGATGCTCGAGATGGGATCAACATTCTTGTTTTAGGGACGGATGGCCGAATTGGAGAAAATTCAACGGAGACTCGGACTGATTCAATTATGGTCTTGAACGTTGGCAATAAAGACCATAAAATGAAGTTAGTCAGCTTTATGCGTGATACCTTGATTCATATTGACGGTGTCAGCAATTCCTACACGGAGCCAACGGATGATGATTATTATGATCAAAAATTGAACTCCGCCTATACTTTTGGTGAACAAGACAATCATCGTGGAGCTGAGGCAGTTCGTCAAGCTTTGAAAGATAACTTCGATATTGACATTAAATACTATGCTTTAGTAGACTTTAACACCTTTGCGACTGCAATTGACACCCTCTTTCCAAATGGTGTATTTATGGATGCTAAATTTTCGACCATTGATGGGGAAAAAGTCACAGAAGTGGAAGTTCCAGATGATTTAAACATGAAGGATGGAGTGGTTCCTACTCAAACCATCAAGGTTGGTCGTCAGCACATGGACGGTCGGACGCTCTTAAACTATGCCCGTTTCCGTAAGGACGATGAGGGTGACTTTGGTCGTACACGTCGCCAGCAAGAAGTCTTGACTGCTATCATGCAGCAGATAAAAGACCCTACGAAGCTTTTTACAGGATCTGAAGCATTAGGAAAAGTTTTTGCCTTGACCTCGACCAATGTACCTCAGAGTTTTATTTGGTCACAAGGCTTATCCTTGGTGCTTGATTCACGCAATGGGATAGAGCGCCTCACTATACCAGAACTAGGCGACTGGACGGATACCTATGATATGTATGGTGGACAAGGACTCTTGATTGATTTTGAAGCCTATAAAGAAAGATTGAAACAAATGGGCTTAAGATAGGGCTCTTATGATATAATGGGAAGTGGCAGATTTTGTCTCTTCCCTTTCTTTTTGGAAAATAGCAGAGCAGAAATGTGAACATATTTTCCAATAGGAAGAAAGAAATAAACAGTAGAAATCCTGTGATTCCCTGCTTTAGTATAATTGTAGTTGAGTGCAGGATTGATTAGAAAGTAAAGAAATGTTAAAAAAGAACGATATTATTCAAGTAGAAATTGTAGATCTGAGTCATGAGGGAGCGGGTGTGGCCAAGGTAGACGGCCGCGTCTTTTTCGTTGAAAATGCCCTGCCGAGTGAAGTGATTCGCATGCGTGTCCTCAAGGTCAATAAAAAAATCGGCTTTGGCCGTGTTGAGGAATTTGTGAAGAAGTCTGATCAGCGCAATGAGCATGTCGATTTGGCCTATCTGCGGACTGGAATTGCTGATTTGGGGCACTTGTCCTACCCAGCCCAGCTAGCTTTTAAAGGCAAGCAGGTGCAGGACTGTCTTTATAAAATCGCTGGTATTTCGGACGTAGAAGTTCTGGAAACACTGGGCATGGATCAGCCACTGGCCTACCGTAATAAAGCACAGGTGCCAGTCCGTCGTGTCAATGGACAGCTGGAAACTGGCTTTTTTCGAAAAAATTCCCATGACCTCTTACCGATTGAGGACTTTTACATTCAGGATCCAGTTATCGACCAAGTCATCGTTTTTGTACGCGACTTGCTGCGCCGATTTGACCTCAAGCCTTACGATGAGAAGGAAGGTACTGGTCTGATCCGCAATCTGGTTGTCCGCCGTGGACATTATTCGGGTGAAATCATGGTGATTTTGGTGACCAGTCGGCCTAAGATTTTCCGAGTGGATCAGCTAATTGAGCGTTTGACAGAGGCTTTCCCAGCTATCAAGTCTATCATGCAAAATATCAACGACCAGCTGGGCAATGCGATCTTTGGTCGGGAATTCCGAACACTCTACGGCCAAGACTTTATCACTGACAGCATGCTGGGCAAGCAGTTCCAGATTGCTGCGCCAGCCTTTTACCAAGTCAATACCGAGATGGCGGAGAAGCTGTATCAGACGGCCTTCGACTTTGCTGATTTTAAAAAAGAGGATATTGTGCTGGATGCCTACTCGGGCATTGGCACCATTGGTCTGTCGCTTGCTGATCAAGTCCAGCAGGTCTATGGAGTCGAAGTCATTCCTGAGGCCGTGGAAAATAGTCAGCGAAACGCAGAGCTCAACGGTATCACCAATGCCAGCTATGTTTGCGCCCCTGCAGAACAAGCCATCCAAACTTGGCTGAATCAGGGAATCAAGGCGGATGTCATCCTAGTCGATCCGCCGCGCAAGGGCCTGACAGAAAGCTTTATTACTTCTAGTGTCAGCATGGAGCCCCAGCGGATTGTCTACATCTCCTGCAATCCTGCTACCATGGCGCGTGATATCAAACTTTATCAAGAGCTGGGCTATGAACTGAAGAAAGTCCAGCCAGTGGATCTCTTTCCGCAGACGCATCATGTTGAGGCGGTATCACTGCTTGTACGAGCTGATTAAACAAGGGTGTAGCTAGTGAAAGCCCTACAGTAAGGAGTTTAAACATGAAATTCCATGAATTTGGTGATAAGAATTTGCCTCCTATTTTACTGATACATGGTGGTGGCAGTTCTTGGTGGAATTATCTTCGTCAAGCACGAATCTTGTCAAAAGAATACCGTATTATTCTACCCACTTTGAATGGCCACGGCGAGGAATATCAACTTGATTATGTTTCTACTGAAGATTCTGCTTTGGAGATTCTAGACTATATCAAAGCAAACTGTGGTGGGAAATTGTTTGCAATCGGTGGTGTTTCACTTGGTGGTCAAATTGCCATGGAGCTTTTGTCTTTAGACAGTGAAATTGCTGAGAAGGCCATCATAGATGGAAGCCTCTGTATTCCTCAACCGAGGTTAGCTAAAATCAGCATCTTTCTAGTGTCTCTATTTGGTAAACTGATGTTCAATAAATTCTCTTGCAAACTTCAGTTCAGCATGATGAACAAATTCTATCCTAAACTGGCTTTTCCAGAGGAAATAAAAGCTTATTATTTGGAGGATTTGCCAAGGACGCCTATCAAAACATTGGTGACCATTTACAAAAACTATATGGGATGTTACAAGCTGAAAGATGTGATTTCTGCTAGCAAGGCTCAGGTTCTGTATATCTATGGTGAAAAAGAATTGAACTGTGTGAAAGAATCAGCGAAATTATTTCATCAGCTACATTCAAATACAATTTTGTATGAAGCAAAGGGCTATAATCACGGCTATTTATCAGCTTACCTGCCTTATGAGTGGATTGATTTGGTGGTGCCATTTTTAAAGAGTGATTCATTAGAAATGTGTAACGAATCTGATATGCCATAAGGAGGAGACGGATGCTAGGAGCAATTATTGGGGATATTGTAGGTTCAGTTTATGAATGGAACAATATCAAAACGAAGGATTTTCCTTTATTTCGTGAGGATTGTTTTTTCACGGATGATACGGTCATGACCTGTGCTGTTGCTGAGGCTATTATGAATGGTGGTCGGAAGGATGACTTTATTGACGCCATGAAGAAATACGGCAAGATGTATCCCGATGCGAGCTACGGTGCTCGGTTTAGTAGGTGGCTCAATAGTGACAATCGTGAACCTTATTACAGTTTTGGAAATGGTTCTGCGATGCGTGTTTCTCCCTGTGCTTGGCTTATGGACTGTGGCTTTTGTGCGAGAACTGGTATGACGCCATCAACTAGAGAGCTTGCACGACTTTCTGCAGAAGTGACTCATAATCATCCCGAAGGTATCAAGGGAGCTATGGCGATAACTGATGCTATCTTTCTGAGTCGTTATTACTTTGGAGGTTATTGTGGGGATTACGAGCAACCAATCAACCACAATCCTACAGAGTGCAAAAGACGGATCAAGGATTATATTGAGCAGGAATACGGCTACAATCTATCTCAAACTCTAGATGAAATTCGTCCTAACTATCGTTTCAATGAAGCATGTCAGGATACCGTACCTCAGGCTATCATTGCATTTCTGGAAAGTAGAGACTTCGAAGATGCTATTAGAAATGCCATTTCCCTTGGTGGCGATAGTGATACAGTTGCTGCAATAACGGGGAGCATAGCTGAGGCAGCATATGGTATTCCTGATTGGATCAAGGAAAAGGCCTATTCCTATCTAGATGAATCGTTAAAGGATGTAATTGGTCGATGGGAGCTTTACATAGCAGGAAAATGATTGTTTAGTTGAATAGAAAGGTGTCACCTATGGAATTACTTGATAAGTATAAAAAAGAAAAAGTTATAGACGTTATCACAAATATTTTAAAAGCTATTCACCTGAAAAAATACGAAGACATTATGAATTATGTCGATGAATCAGAGATTGACGATTTAAACGAATTCTTTGGTTATGTTGAAAAGACATTAGAATTGAATGATTTTGACACGATTGATGAGTATGGTGTGGAATGTCATTTCAATCCGCCTTATGAGTATTCTCAATTGGAGATTTATGATTATGATGACCAGACTGGGTTTGCTGTTGATTATGATTTGACTTCAAATTCTGGACTAGTAGATATGAGATTGCAATTAGAGTTTCTATATACCGACAATGGCTATACAGTAAGATTTCTTAATGTCGATTCTGATTAGGAAATGAGATTGATAGAGTTCAACAAACGATATCTTTGATACCGTATTTATACAGACATTTAAGATTTTCTTGAATGTCTTTTTTTGTATAAGAGTAAGGTTGAAGGTTTTAAACCATTAAATTTTCCTATCAATAGGTCGAATGTCTTTAAATGAACTTTATGAATGAATCTAAATGGTTATAGAAAGTCATTTCCAGTATGTTTATGCTATAATAGACTTAAGTTTCGTGATTTTGGAGATATAAATGAAAAAATATAAGCATTTATTATGGCTTTCTGGCTTGGTCATCACACTGATATCACTATTATCATTGAATGGCTGTAGTTTGAGTAGTGAAACAATTCCCAAAAACAGAACAAAGGAACAGTACGAATTTGAAAAAACGTTTGAACCTATGTTTAAATTTTTAGAGCAAGACAAGAAGGAGTTTACTGGATTAAAGCTTTACAAAAATAGTATTTATATAGAGAGTGGAAACGCAGTAAAGGATTATGAAGTATCCTTAGATACTAGCCAATCTGACATTAAGGGTGACTATACAATAAAAATCGGGGATAATAAAGAAACAGTTCCTGTTACTTACTCTAATGGGAGATTACAGTACGAATCGAAGTTAGAACCTTTGTTTGACGAAGAAATTCTTAATTTGATAGTACAAAGAGATTATTTCGCTTCCTTGAATATAAAAGAAACCTTTAAGAGTGCTGAAACTGAATTGAGCGATATTATCTACCGGCCTGAAAATTACTCTGAGTTCTTCAAAAAACTCAAAAGCAAGTACGATTTACCAGAGGATACAACCTGTAGAATCAGAGTAAGGTACTCTAGTAGCTCGATTTATGGGATTACAATCCAATTGAATTCGAAGACTAAGACAGTTCAGCTAGATTTAACAATATTTAAACAATAGGGGGGAGTTTATGAACGAAATTGAAAAAAGCAACCGTCTGGTTGAAATGTCTGCAGTATTATCGAAAGTAGTGTTGAATTGGAAATGAAATATTTGAAAGTGTTCGAAAAATTGAATCAAGATTTGATAAATTAGTCAGAATTGGAAAGCAGTAAGTCGTAAGAATTGCTGCTTTTTTATTTTTAAAAACAAACCACTTGAAACTATGGACAAGCCTTGCAAATAAAATTTTAAAGTAGTATACTAGAATTATGAAATCGTTTGCACAAAATTTCGATAAACTTATAATGAGAAATCTAGGAGAGAAAATATGGAATTGTCAGCTATTTATCACAGGCCAGAGTCGGAGTTTGCTTATCTTTATAAGGATAAGACAATGCACATTCGCATTCGGACGAAAAGGGGAGATATTGAAAGAGTCAACTTGCATTATGGGGATCCTTTTATCTTTATAGAGGACCATTATGAGGACAGCAAGGAAATGGTCAAAGTCACCTCCGATGCTTTGTTTGATTACTGGCAGGTGGAGATTACAGTTGGCTATGCACGACTCCAGTATCTCTTTGAGATTAAGGATAAGCAAGGCCAGACTATCTTGTATGGCGATAAGGGTTGTGTTGAAAACACACTCGAAAACCTTCATTACGAAGGAAACGGCTTTAAGCTTCCTTATATTCATGAAATTGATGCTTGTCATGTACCTGATTGGGTTTCAAAGACAGTTTGGTATCAGATTTTTCCAGAACGCTTTGCTAATGGCAATCCTGAGATTTCTCCAGAAGGGGCTCTGGCTTGGGATTCATCTATCAAACCAAAGACGAGTGATTTTTTTGGTGGCGATTTACAGGGAATTATTGACCATCTAGATTACTTGCAGGACTTGGGCATTACAGGCCTTTATCTCTGTCCTATCTTTGAGTCCCCGAGCAATCACAAGTACAATACGACGGATTATTTCGAAATTGACCGCCATTTTGGAGACAAGGAAACTTTCCGTCAACTGGTGGATGAGGCCCATCAGAGAGGCATGAAAATCATGCTGGACGCTGTTTTCAACCATATCGGAGACCAATCTCCACAGTGGCAGGATGTTCTCAAACATGGTGAAGATTCTGTTTACAAAGACTGGTTCCATGTTCAAGAGTTCCCAGTGACCAAGGATAAGCTAGGTAATCCGAGAAAACTACCTTATCACACCTTTGCCTTTGAGAGCTATATGCCTAAGCTCAATACGGCCAATCCTCAAGTGAGAGACTATTTGTTGAGTGTTGCGACCTACTGGATTGAAGAATTTGATATCGATGCTTGGCGCCTGGATGTAGCTAATGAAGTCGACCATCAATTTTGGCGAGATTTCCGTAAGGCTGTCTTGGCTAAAAAGCCTGACCTTTATATTCTTGGGGAAGTCTGGCACACTTCTCAGCCTTGGCTAAATGGCGATGAATTCCACGCGGTCATGAACTATCCTCTCTCTGATAGCATCAAGGATTATTTCTTGCGTGGGGTAAAAAAGACGCCTCAATTCATCAATGAAATCAACGGTCAGTTCATGTATTATAGACAGCAGATTTCGGAAGTGATGTTTAATCTTCTGGATTCGCACGATACGGAGCGCATTTTGGCTACTGCCAAGGGAGATGGCCAACTTGTTAAGTCTGCCCTTGCCTGCCTCTTTTTGCAAAAGGGAACTCCGTGTTTCTACTATGGAACCGAGCTAGAGTTAGATGGAGGACCAGATCCAGATTGTCGTCGTGTTATGCCTTGGGAACGTATTTCCGATAGCAATGACATGCTTAATTTCATGAAGAAGTTGATTCATCTTCGTAAGAGAGTTGCGGACATTATTCAGCATGGGAAATATAGTCTAGAAGAAATCAAATCTGATGTGCTGTCTCTGGAATGGGATTATGATGGGCAAAAGGTCCGAGCAACTTTTAACCAATCCAAGGAGAATTACCTGTTAGAAAGTAATTCTGCAACTCTAGCAAGTCATTGCCAAGTATCGGAGGGGCAACTTCTTATCTCACCAAAAGGCTTTGTGATCTTTGCGGAAGATTTGGAATCTGCTACAAATTAATTTTTGGAAATCTAACTTAAAGACTTGTCAGAGTTACTCAAATTTCAAAAACCCAATCTAAGAGCAGTCTATTTAAGAAGAGCAAGTAACTTACTAGAAAGGAGGAGTTCAGAATGGAATTAAAAGATTTTACCGAAAAAGAGCAGGAGCAGATCAAAGAGGGGCTTAGTACAGCCGTCATTAGCGATAAGGAAGCAGCTAAAAAGATTTTGGCGCTGGTACCACAAGAATGGCTTAAGCAAATTCCTTTCCTTGTGAGAGGGCATGCAACGACCAAGACGGTTGAGCGAGTTGCCAAGCAATACCCAGAACTTTACGCTGTGGCCAAGCAAGCAGGAGAGCTTCCTGAAAAGGAGCGTGAAGAATTGCTCGCCATCATGACGGCTATCTTCGAAGAAAAGATGAACAAGCACAAGATTAAGTAGACTTACCAGTTTATAGCGAGTCCCTTTTTTAAGTTGGCTACTCTACATTATTCATCTATTCATAAATCAAAGTGACTGCAGTTGATAAAAGTGCAGTCATTTATTATGGCTTAAGGAAGTTTCTATCCAAGATATATTTTTCCTTTCTGTTTTTCAGCATTTCTTGATATAATAACAAGAGGAATTATTTGAAGAAGATATAGTAAAAATGTAAAAAGGACGAAAGAATGAAGAAAGTAAAAAAGATTATGTTGATGAGTGCCTGCACTTTGGCAATTCTTGGCTTAGCTGCATGTGGGAAGGCACAAAAGCAATCAAACGGCAGTCAAGAGAATCCAACAGTTGGTCAGACTAGCTCAGAAAAATATCCATGGAAGGCAACTTATTCAAATCTAAACAGTAAAAAGAGTGTCGAAGAAGTTAAGAATTTGTTGGCTGCCGACTTGGATAAAGACAGTGTCGATAACTTTGTCAATCTAGTCAATGACTACAATGGACTTGTTGGCTCTACTGGATTAACGGGCGATTTCACTAAGTTTACCAAAACCGAATATGACGTAGAGAAAATCAATCCTCTATGGCAGGCAAAAAAGGGCGATTTTATCGGGACAAATTGCCGGATCAATACTTATACCTTGCTGAAAAATAGCATCGAAATTCCTCAAATAGAAAAAGATGACGAACTCTTGTTCATAGATAATGATTCGATTGACAAGGGCAAGCTCTTTGATGCCAAGGATAAGGAAGATTTTAATATCCTGTTTTCAAGAGTCAAGACTGAAGCGACCCAAGATGTCAAAGTCCATGCTAAGAAGATGGAGGAATACTTCAAACAGTTCAAGTTTAACGAAAAGGCTCGGATGCTCTCCGTCATCGTCCACGACAATCTTGACGGCGATTCTCTCTTTGTAGGGCATGTCGGCGTCTTGGTTCCAGATAAAGACGGTTATCTGTTTGTAGAAAAGCTAACATTTGAAGAGCCTTATCAGGCTATCAAGTTTGCGACTAAGGAAGATGTCTACAAATACCTGCAGACAAAATATAAAGATTACACAGGAGAAGGACTGGCCAAGCCCTTTATCATGGACAATGATAAGTGGGTAGAGGGGAAATAGAATTTCGAGCTAGTTAAATTTTATGTAAACTCTAGTTAAGGGAAGGACATAAAAATGGATAAAAAACAGACATATTTTTCGATTGCCCTTGTTCTTATCGGTTTTCTACTTGTGGAATCAAGTATCTATATCATACCCTATATTGAAGGATTAAAAGAATTAGAAATAGCTGTTTTTGTAATTGGAATTCTTATTTTACTAGGTGTCATCATCTTATTAGCAAAGACTAAGAGGCATCATGATTAAAGAGCAGTGCTTAAAAATAAAAGATTTAGAAATTATTTTATGGGAATTTATTGGTCATAAAATAGAGGAATTGTCTGTCTTCAAAGCATTATCTGAGGATTTGAACTATCTTAATAGAGAAAAGCTAGACATGGTTGATGCATCCGAAATTCATGATAGCGAAGGTCTTACTATTGTAGATTTGCAGCAAAATGGTAGGGAATTGTTTATTAGCTTTGAAATGGACTTTCAACTAATGGGCTGGGCATCTGCTAGCAATGACTATGCAGCCTATATCCAAGCGAGTCTTATTGGAAGTTGTCGAGTTGACTTGAAGGCAAAGCTTGCTTTTTCTAACAAGAATGTAAATTCTCTCACTAAAGCTCAATTATTGGAATATGGCGAAAAATTGATTTCGGATTTAGAACTCCACTACCGAAATATTGAAGGTTCTGAACACTATGGATGATGAAACCTTCTTAAACGAACAAGTGATAATTGCCTAAATCATCAGTCCTATGACTAGGTTTTAGTCGGGATTGTAGATAAAAATTTTTTCAATAACGTTAAAAATATGTCCTTATGGACAAGAAAGGAGTCAGTTATGACAAATGAACTGAACAAAGAAATTTTTACCAGCATGGTTGAACTGCTTACGGAGGACAGCTCTGTCCGTTCTGCTATAGAAACTTGTCTTGCCTCACCGTGGGACTACTTTGATGAAAATATCGATCGCTATGACGATCGTGGGATAGAGGACGATGAGTCAGAAGATACCATCGTTTGGATCGGGATTGCGGATGAGTTAATTGAGAGTGGTAATGCTATTGAGCTGGATTGGAAGGCTGAGTTAGAAGACTTCACCTATTTCATGAAAGAATTGGCAGATCAAAAGAATCTCCCACTGCAAGATGAGTGTCTAGATGAAGATGGAGACATTCCATCATGGTGCAAGGTCTTGGATGAAAAATGGGAGGAAGCAGGCTTCTGCGTCGGAGCAATGGATATTGACAGCGACAGTTATGTCATGTTTATTTGCAGCAGAGAGACTTTGACTGAACTGACTCAATTAGGTCAAAAGGTTGGGTTCCGTTTTGATTTTGCAAAGAATATGTAAATATCATGTTTAAAAGAGTGAACCAAGCCTGATGATGCATAAGGAAGCCTGAGATGGCTGGGGAAAGTATCCCGCTGGTTCAGGTTTCTTTTTTTCGCTTATGCTTAAAAGGATGTAGCAGATGAAGCAGATTGCTTCGTCTTTTTTTCTTTTTGTGTTAAGCTAAGATTAGCAAACTGAAAGGGTTTTCGAATGTATCTAGCAGACTTAATGGAAAAGAGTGAAGCGGGGCAGTTTATTGTCCTGTCTTATTTACAGCAGCATTCTACATCCAGTTTGAAGGACGTTATGTCTGAAACAGGCTTCTCGAAAGTAACCTTGACCAAGTACATTAGCTTGATTAACGACAAGGCTATGGAATATCAGACAGCCTTATCTATCCAGCTTCAAGACGAAACGCTCAGTCTGTCTATCGGATCTGATACCAAGGGACGGGACATTCGCAGACTTTTTTTGGACAATGCTGTTAAATACCAGATTTTAGACTACCTGCTCTACCATCAGCAGTTTTTAGCCCATCAATTAGCCCAAGAGCTCATGATCAGTGAAGCAACACTCGGCCGTCATATATCCGGTTTAAATCAGATTTTATCAGAGTTTGAGCTATCTATCCAAAACGGCCGCTTGAAAGGGCCTGAGCATCAAATCCGCTATTTTTATTTCTGCCTCTTTCGTAAGGTTTGGTCTAGTCAAGATTGGGAAAAAGAACTTCAAAAACCAGAAAGAAGGCAGGAAGTTGCCGTCTTAGAAGAACTCTGTGGAGCTCAGCTCTCTCAAGGGCAGCGATTGGACTTGGCCCTTTGGGCACATATTACCCAACAACGCCTAAGAGTCAATGCCTGTCAATTTCAAAACATTGAGCAGAAAATGCAGGGCTATTTTGAAAATATCTTCTACCAGCGCTTGCATCGCCGAACAAATGATTTCTTTGCCGGACAGCACATCACCCTGAGCCAGGAAGATGGTGAAATGATGATTTTCTTTTCATTTCTGATTTCCCATCGGATTCTGCCTCTGCACACCATGGAGTATGTTCTGGGCTTTGGCGGTGAAATTGCCAGTCTGATTACGCAAATCATTCAAGAGATGAAGTCTCATGACTTGTTAGGTGACTACATCGAAGACCAAGTGACCTACGAACTAAGCCAGCTCTGCGCCCGCGTCTTTCTTTTCCGAGGCTATCTCTTGCAAGACAAATACAAGCATGACTTGGAATTGCGCCATCCTTACTTATGGAGCGAAGACGATTATCGACAAGTAGCAGACACTATTTTTAGCAAACTGCCTATTTTCCAGCAGGGAACATCTCTGGATAAAAAGGTGCTGTGGGAATGGCTCCAGCTGATGGAGTACATTGCTGAAAATGACGGTCAAGTCATCAAGATAGGCATGGACTTGACAGATAGCTTTATCGTTGTTTCCAGGATGACAGCCATTTTAAGACGGTATTTAGAGTACAATCGCTTTATTACGATTGAATCCTACGACCTTACCCGAAATTACGACCTTATCATCACCAACAATCCTATTCATCAGGCCCAGCAGGCTCCCATCTATTATTTAAAAAATGACTTGGATTTGGAAGATTTGGCTCAAATCCGTCACATGATATTTCATTGAGAAACTTGGAGAAATCCAGGTTTCTTTGTGATTTCCGCACAATCTCCTCAGATTTTTTTAAAATTTGAAAAAAGTTGATAAAAAAGAAAGCGTTTTATTTTATATACTAGTTACTGTAGAGGAAACATCCTCAAGATTTTTACTAGGAGGACAGTTCATGTCACAAGAAAAATACATCATGGCCATCGACCAAGGAACTACTAGTTCCCGCGCCATCATCTTTAACAAAAAAGGAGAAAAAGTTAGCTCCAGTCAAAAAGAATTTACTCAGATTTTCCCTCAAGCTGGATGGGTTGAGCACAATGCCAATGAAATTTGGAACTCCGTGCAGTCCGTTATCGCCGGTGCCTTCATCGAAAGTGGAGTCAAACCCAACCAAATCGAAGCTATCGGAATCACCAACCAGCGTGAAACAACTGTCGTCTGGGATAAAAATACAGGTCTTCCTATCTACAATGCTATCGTTTGGCAATCTCGCCAGACTGCTCCTCTGGCTGAACAGCTGAAAAGCCAAGGCTATGTGGAAAAATTCCACGAAAAGACTGGTTTGATTATTGACGCTTACTTCTCTGCTACCAAGGTTCGCTGGATTTTGGACCATGTAGAAGGTGCGCAAGAAAGAGCTGAAAAGGGCGAATTGCTCTTTGGTACTATTGATACCTGGCTGGTTTGGAAATTGACTGACGGCGCGGCTCACGTGACCGACTACTCAAATGCAGCCCGTACCATGCTCTATAACATCAAGGAACTCAAATGGGATGATGAGATTTTGGAAATACTCAACATTCCAAAGGCTATGCTTCCTGAAGTTCGTTCTAACTCAGAAATTTATGGTAAAACAGCTGCCTTCCATTTCTATGGTGGAGAGGTTCCAATCTCTGGTATGGCTGGTGACCAACAGGCGGCTCTCTTTGGACAGTTAGCTTTTGAGCCTGGTATGGTCAAGAATACTTACGGAACTGGTTCATTCATCATCATGAACACTGGTGAAGAGATGCAGCTGTCTGAAAACAACCTCTTGACAACCATCGGCTACGGTATTAACGGAAAAGTTTACTATGCTTTGGAAGGTTCTATATTCATCGCAGGAAGTGCTATTCAATGGCTACGCGACGGTCTTCGGATGGTGGAGAGCTCACCAGAATCTGAAAAATATGCCCTCGATTCTCACAACAATGACGAAGTCTATGTCGTACCTGCCTTTACAGGTCTGGGCGCTCCATACTGGGATCAAAATGCACGTGGATCTGTCTTTGGCTTGACCCGCGGAACCAGCAAGGAAGACTTTATCAAGGCTACTCTGCAATCCATCGCTTACCAAGTACGAGATATCATCGATACCATGCAAGTGGATGCCAAGACTGCTATTCAAGTCCTCAAAGTCGACGGCGGTGCTGCTATGAACAACTTCCTCATGCAGTTCCAAGCTGACATTTTGGGAATCGACATCGCACGCGCCAAAAACTTGGAAACAACTGCTCTCGGTGCAGCCTTCTTAGCAGGACTGTCAGTAGGCTACTGGAAAGACTTGGACGAACTCCGCACTCTCAATGAAACTGGAGAACTCTTTGAACCGTCTATGAATGAATCCCGCAAGGAACAACTTTACAAAGGATGGAAAAAAGCCGTTAAAGCAACTCAAGTCTTTGCAGAAATCGACGACTGATACTGATTCATATTTTGATAATCAAGTCAGTAGAAGCATGAAATGACTAAGTTAGAAAGTGTGAAATTATGGAATTTTCAAAGAAAACACGTGAATTATCGATAAAAAAAATGCAGGAACGCACCTTGGATCTCCTGATTATTGGTGGTGGGATTACCGGTGCTGGAGTAGCCTTGCAAGCAGCTGCTAGTGGCCTGGAGACCGGTCTGATTGAAATGCAGGATTTTGCAGAAGGGACTTCTAGCCGTTCTACCAAACTGGTCCATGGTGGCCTTCGTTACCTTAAGCAATTCGACGTAGAGGTGGTCTCAGATACAGTTTCAGAGCGTGCTGTCGTTCAGCAAATTGCTCCTCATATTCCAAAACCAGACCCAATGCTCTTGCCAGTTTACGATGAGGATGGAGCGACATTTAGCCTCTTCCGTCTCAAAGTGGCTATGGATCTCTACGACCTTCTGGCTGGTGTTAACAACACACCAGCTGCTAACAAGGTCTTGAGCAAGGAAGAAGTGCTAGAACGGGAACCTGAACTCAAGAAGGAAGGCCTGATTGGTGGCGGTGTCTATCTTGACTTCCGCAACAACGACGCACGCCTCGTAATTGAAAATATCAAACGCGCCAATCAAGACGGCGCCCTGATTGCCAACCATGTCAAGGCAGAAGGCTTCCTCTTTGATGAATCTGGAAAGATTACAGGCGTTGTTGCGCGTGACCTCTTGACGGATGAAGTCTTTGAAATCAAGGCTCGCCTAGTCATCAACACAACTGGACCTTGGAGTGACAAGGTACGCAATCTGTCAAATGACGGTGAGCAATACTCACAAATGCGTCCAACCAAGGGTGTTCACTTGGTTGTTGACTCTAGCAAGATCAAGGTTTCGCAGCCAGTCTACTTTGACACAGGCTTGGGGGATGGCCGGATGGTCTTTGTTCTTCCACGTGAAAATAAAACCTACTTTGGTACGACTGACACTGACTACACTGGCGACCTAGAGCATCCAAAAGTAACACAAGAAGATGTGGATTACCTCTTGGGAATTGTCAATAATCGCTTCCCAGAAGCCAACATCACAATTGATGACATCGAAAGCAGCTGGGCAGGTCTGCGTCCTTTGATCGCAGGAAACAGCGCGTCTGACTACAACGGCGGAAACAACGGTACTATCAGCGATGAAAGCTTTAATGCCCTGATTGCAACTGTTGAGAGCTATCTGGCTAAAGAAAAATCTCGTGAGGATGTTGAAGCGGCTGTTACTAAGCTTGAAAGCAGTACATCTGAAAAACACTTGGATCCATCTGCCGTATCTCGTGGTTCGAGTTTGGATCGTGATAACAATGGCCTTTTGACCCTTGCTGGTGGTAAGATTACGGACTACCGTAAAATGGCGGAAGGCGCTATGGAGCGCGTGGTTGATATCCTCAAAGCAGAATTTGACCGCAGCTTCAAGCTCATCAACTCTAAGACCTATCCTGTTTCAGGTGGAGAGCTCAATCCAGCAAATGTAGATTCCGAAATCGAAGCTTTTGCTCAACTTGGCGTCTCACGCGGCTTAGACAGCAAAGAAGCCCTCTATCTTGCAAATCTTTACGGTTCAAATGCTCCTAAAGTCTTTGCCCTCGCTCACAGCATCGAACAAGCACCAGGACTTAGCCTAGCGGATACCTTGTCACTGCATTATGCGATGCGTAACGAATTGGCACTCAGCCCAGTAGACTTCCTCCTTCGCCGGACAAATCACATGCTCTTTATGCGGGATAGCTTAGACGCTATTGTTGAGCCTGTTCTGGATGAAATGGGACGATTCTACGATTGGACAGAAGAAGAAAAAGCGGCTTATCGCAATGACCTAGAAGCTGCCCTTGCAAATAATGATTTAGCAGAATTGAAAAAATAGAAAATAGAAGAAGAGGTGGCGGACCAGTTCTCCTGTCTAGCCTCCCCTTCTTTTAAATGGAGTAAAATAGATGATGAAAGAAATATTTGGTGAATTTTTAGGGACCCTGCTCTTGCTCCTTTTGGGAAACGGCGTCGTTGCAGGCGTGGTTCTTCCCAAAACTAAGAGCCACAATTCTGGTTGGATTGTGATTACCATGGGATGGGGGATTGCCGTTGCCATCGCTGCTTCTGTATCTGGCAACCTTGGCCCAGCCCATCTGAATCCTGCCCTAACCATCGGAGTAGCTCTCAAAGGTGATTTACCTTGGGCATCTGTTCTTCCGTATATCCTTGCTCAGTTTGCAGGAGCTATGGTTGGACAGTTCCTTGTCTTCCTGCAGTTCAAGCCTCACTATCTGGCTGAAGAAAATCCAGCTAATATTCTTGGCACATTCAGCACTGGCCCAGCTATCAAAGATACCTTCTCGAATCTGATTAGCGAAATCCTTGGAACTTTTGTCCTTGTACTGACTATCTTCGCTCTAGGACTTTATAAGCTGCAAGCAGGCATTGGCACTTTTGCAGTCGGAACACTCATTGTCGGGATTGGCCTCTCACTTGGTGGAACGACTGGCTATGCCCTCAACCCTGCGCGTGACTTAGGACCTCGCATCATGCACAGCCTCCTTCCGATTCCAAACAAAGGAAATGGTGATTGGGCTTATGCTTGGATTCCAGTTATCGGACCAATCATTGGAGCCGTCCTTGCAGTAGTGGTCTTCACCCTATTTTAGAATAAAATAAAGCAATCCTCTTCTCTAAGATTGATACATGCTTGGAGAAGAGGATTTTTGTATAGATTTTCAAATTTCATCGAAGACTTTGCTAAATCAATCTAAAATCAGGAGGAAAGAGCCAGTCAGGACGATATTTGACAGCGGATTTATGCTATAATTGACAGTATAAATGATCTAAAGGAGTTATGATGAATCAAACTGTTCAATATTTACAAGAATTAACGGCTATCCCTTCTCCAACAGGCTTTACGGCTGAGGTGGCAGACTATTTGGTAAAGACACTCGAAGACTTGGGCTATGAGCCTGTCCGGACTAATAAAGGCGGTGTCCATGTCGTGGTTAAGGGCGAAAATGATGCCCAGCATCGGGTCGTGACTGCCCATGTGGATACACTGGGGGCTATTGTGCGTGCAATCAAGCCAGATGGTCGTCTCAAGCTGGATCGGATTGGCGGTTTCCCTTGGAACATGATTGAAGGAGAAAACTGTCTAGTCCATGTGGCTAGCAGTGGCAAGACTATCAGTGGCACAATATTGGTTCACCAGACTTCCTGCCATGTCTATAAGGATGCTGGGACGGTTGAGCGTACTCAGGACAATATGGAAGTCCGCTTGGATGAAAAGGTGACGAATGAGAAAGAAACGCGTGATTTAGGAATTGAAGTCGGTGATTTTATTTCCTTTGATCCGCGTACCACCGTCACCGAGTCAGGCTTTATCAAGTCCCGCTTTCTAGATGACAAGGTCAGCGCAGCTATTTTGCTCAATCTTTTGCGCGTCTACAAAGAGGAAAATGTTCAGCTACCAGTGACGACTCATTTTGCTTTCAGTGTCTTTGAAGAGGTTGGTCATGGGGCTAATTCCAGCCTGCCTGAGCAAGCGGTAGAGTATTTGGCGGTTGATATGGGTGCGATGGGTGACGACCAGCAGACGGATGAGTATACGGTTTCCATCTGTGTCAAGGATGCTTCAGGACCTTATCACTATGCTTTCCGCCAGCATTTGGTTAATTTGGCCAAGGATCAGGACATTCCTTACAAGCTGGATATCTATCCATTTTACGGGTCAGATGCCTCTGCGGCCATGAGCGCAGGAGCAGAAGTCAAGCATGCCCTGCTAGGCGCTGGCATCGAATCCAGCCACTCTTATGAGCGTACGCATATTGATTCAGTCGTAGCGACAGAGCGCATGGTGGATGCTTATCTAAGAAGTGGCTTGGTGGAGTAATAGCAGGGCATCTAGTCTTGAATAAAAGGCAGCAATCTGAGTATCCTATGGAAATCAGAATGGCTGTTCTTGTTCAATCGGTTATGTCTTCGTAGATGCTTAAAGATATTTGGAAAGTTATGATGTTCAGGTATTTGAAGAAATTCTTTCTGTGTTTGCTTTTTACAATCATCAGTGCTCTGGTCTTAATCTTTACTTATCATCAAATCTGCCTGACTAAAGAGCAAAAAACGCTTGATAATCCCTCAGGTCGTCTGGTTCAAGTAGATGGCAAGAATATGAATGTCTATGTAACTGGTCAGGGAGAGCAGACGCTGGTCTTTTTGGCGGGTGGTGGCACAACGTCGCCTATTCTTGATTTTAAGACCCTCTATTCAAGATTGGAAAAAGATTATCGCATAGTTGTGGTCGAACGGTTAGGTTACGGCTTCAGCGATGACATTCAAGGTGATAGTAGAGACATTAACACGGTACTTGCCCAGACGAGGCAGGCTTTAAGAAAGGCTGAAATCACTGGCCCATATACTTTGGTAGCTCACTCTATGGCTGGGCTAGAAGCGCTTCATTGGGTTGCAACATATCCAGAAGAAGTCCAAGGCATTATCGGACTGGATATGGCTTTACCGAGTTCTTACACTGATTTGAGGCTCTATCCTTTGGCTTATAAAGGATTACAAATGGCTGCTAATTTAGGCCTTAGTCGGGTATTTTATGATGCTGACAAGCAGGTTCCCGCTCTTGCGTCTGGCAATTTGACAGCAGAAGAAAAGCAGGTATATAAAGCGATGTTTTATCGACGTCCATTGGCAAATGCCGTTTATGAAGAGGTCACCCAGGTCAAACAAAATGCTGAGCTAGTTTCGAGGGAAAAGCTTCCTGAACGACCGTTCTTGCTCTTTTCTTCAAATGGCCAAGGGACTGGCTATAGTCAGGGAGAATGGCAGAGCTTCCAGAAGGATTTTGAAGCGCAGCATCCACAGACAGAGCTAATTCTACTAGACTGCCCTCATTATGTGCATGATTACGCCAGTGATGAGTTGGCAGAAAAAATAAAGCAGTTTTTAAAATAGTAGGTTTTATAGGAGCTTGAAATACGAGAAAACCGAGAGGGAATTTTTTCCTCTCGGTTTTGGATATACAAATTATTTGACAGACCAGACACTGACTGATTTTTCCTCCACTGGAAATTCTCCCCAGCCGTCTTCGTCAATGGTCACGATTTGAGAGCTCTTGCCCAGATAATCGCTGAATTCTCTACCAGCCCATTCTGAGCCGACCAGCATACGCTTGCTGCTGGCTTGGTCATTGCTGACAACAACAGCGATTGGCTGACCATCGTCCTTGCCTTGGCGAGTCCATCCGATACAGTTAGCATCGTCAAAGTAGTCAGTCTGCTCGCCGTAAGCGAGATTGAGGCGGACATCTAAGAGCTTGTCCAGCACGTCTTGGAAGCTCTCTTGGGCAAATTCTCCACTAATACCATAGTAGTCACCATAAAAGACGCAAGGCAGTCCTTCATCTCGCAGCAGGATGAGAGCATAGGCCGCTGGCTTGAACCATTCTTCGACAGTGGACTCCAGAGCTTGCCCTCGCTGGGTGTCGTGATTGTCCACGAAGGTCACGGCTGATTCAGGATGATTCTTAGCAAGCGTCTGATCAAAAATCGTCCGTAGGTCAAAGTCTGCCCCAGCTATGCTAGCGTCAAAGAAATTATGGTGGAGCTTGACGTCAACAAGATCAAAGCGGTATTCGATATTTTTTAGATAGTCGTTATTAGCTGTCTCATCGCTGTTCCAAAATTCCCCAAAAACATAGAAATCCTCACCGTATTTTGCAGTTATATCGCGGATAAAATTTCTCATAAAGAAGGAGTCAATGTGCTTGACAGCATCTAAGCGAAATCCTTGAACGCCTGTTGTTTCGATAAACCAGTAAACCCAGTCGTAGAGGTTTTGAATAACCTCTGGATGCTTGAAGTCAATATCGGCATACATGAGATAGTCATAGTTGCCGTTTTCATTGTCCACAAGCTCATCATCTGCCCAGCCTTTATTGTCTCCTTGGATAAGGAAAATGCCTGACTTGTTGTTTTTGGCGTCATAGTCCGTACCGGTAAAATGGTACCAATGCCATTCAAAGTCATTGTAGGTTTTATTGCGGCCTGGGAAGACAAACTTAGTCCAGCCTTTGATTTCGAAAGGTTCTGACAAGACCTTAGTTCGATCGTTGGGATCCACTTCAACAACAGTAAAACGCTCTTTGTGGTCTGCAGCTGCCTTGTGATTGAGGACTACATCAGCCATGGGCTCAATGCCGTTGGCTTTGAGAGTTTGGATAGCTTTTAGGTAGTCTTCCTTAAAACCATATTTGGTGCGGACGGTTCCTTTTTGGTCAAACTCACCTAAGTCGAAGAGATCATAAACTCCATAGCCGACATCATTTGAGCCTGTTGCTTTGAAAGCTGGCGGCATCCAAACCTTGCGGATACCTTTTGATGCTAGATGTGGGGCATCCTCCGCCAAGCGATTCCAATGTTGTCCATCATTTGGTAAGTACCATTCAAAATATTGCATTAATGTTTGATTTTCCATACGAGATACCTCACATTCATGGGATGGGTCTATTTTACCAAAAGAAGAATGATGACACAAACGTTTATACAAGTTAATTTTATATTTTTTGATGATAAGCTAAAACTAGCATTGAATTTAAAACGCTTACATAGTATAATGGACAAGTAATAAACTTTATAAAAAGAAAGGGGTTCTTTATGAAAAAGAGAGGACTAGTGAGGTTACTCTTATCAGTCTCGCTATTTTCACCTTTGGCCCTAGGTCGGGTTGTTCAAGCTGATGAGACGAGTCAGGCGAATGTCGAAAGCAAGGAAATTCTTCAAACAGAAGCTGTCGCAAAGCCATCTGAACCGGTATCTTCAGTCCAGCAGCCAGCAGTTTTAGAGGTTGAAAGCAAGGAATCGTCGGTTACTGCAAGACCAGAAAAGCAAGAAGAGGAATCGGTCACTGCTGAAAAACCAGACGCGATCCCTGAAGTACCTGCTTTGTCACTGGAGTCTCCGCCTTTAGCTTGGGCTCAAGATGCTAGCTTAGTACCTTCTGCTGTGCCTGCTACTGCCAAAGGCCAAGACCTGTCTGCTTATACGGGGAGTCTTTCAAATCCAGCTTTAGCTGATAAGGAACTGACCCTGCAGGAAGCAGTCGATGAGCTACTGAAATGGGCAGCTGTCAATGAATCTCAGTTAGGTACCAGTGCCCGAGATAGGGTGAATCTAGCCAAGAGCATGGGAATGATTGACAAAGAGGCTGATTTGACAGCCCGCGTACAGGGAAGTAATCTGCAGACTATGTATGCTGTTGCTAAGCGGCTGCATGATGCCTATCGTGCTGAAAAGAAAGCACCGCTCTTTTTGAATGGTCGGGCGCAGCCAATTTTCCCATACAGCAGTGGAGCTAAGGAAGATAAAGACTATTCGTATGAGAAAAGCGATATCGTCCGTTTTCCTGTTTATGTTGAGACGGATCATGATACGGATGGAGACGGAAAGCGTGATCTCGTCAAGGCTATCGTACAACTTCCGAAAGCAGTAGCTCAAGGTGATTTTAAGGCTTCGACGATTTTAGAAGCCCGTCCTTACGTCGCGGGGACTTTGGATGAAAACTATGTGACCTTAGAAAGTCTCAATCTGCCGACAAACGGTTCTTATGACATGAAGAGTTTGCACAATAAGCCCGCTAAGCGCCAGCCGGTTTCTAGCATGAGTAGTATTGAAGCGGCGAAGAAAGCCAAAGCGTCAGATTGGTACTATTATAGCCCTTATGAAGGGATTTATGATTACGAGAATTTGAACTGGTATGATTACTTCCTAGTGCGCGGATATGCCTTTGTTTCCAGTGCTGGTCTGGGAACTAAGGGTTCAGAAGGCTTCAATACAACTGGATCTGATTTGGAAGTAGAAGCTTTTAAAAATATTGTTGAATGGGTCAACGGTAAACGGACGGCCTACACAGATAGAACTAGCAATATTGAAATCAAGGCTGACTGGGCCAATGGCAAAGTCGGCATGACTGGCCTATCTTGGGCCGGTACGACAACTTTCGGTGTGGCAACAACGGGTGTAGACGGCCTGAGAACCATCGTTCCAGCCGCAGGAATTGCTAGCTGGTATGATTATTTCAATAGTCAAGGAACAGCCTACAGCAATCCGCCATACAGTGATCTGTCTTGGCTGTCACTCTACGTTTCTACTCGGATGCTTGATCAAGACGATTGGGCTTCAATCTGGAACAAGTATGCTGATTACATTAATCAGCTAAACAAGGACCAAAAAGCTCACGGTCGCAATTATAGCCAAGTTTGGCGTGAACGCGATTATACCCTAAATTCAGGAAAGATAAAGACTAGCGCCCTGCTGGTACATGGATTAAATGATGACAATGTCAAAACCAAACAGTTTGAGCTCATGTACGATGTCTTGAAAAAAGCAGGACAAAATGTAAAACTCTATCTCCACCAAGGAGACCATGTCCATCCAGCAGCTATCTCTCGAGGGTATGGCATCAAGGCCAACAATCAAGATTTCTACGACTTGCTCAATATTTGGTTCTCTCATTATCTTTACGATGTCAAGAACGATGTTAGCAAGCTTCCTGCTGTTTTGGCACAAAATAACTACGATCCAAATAAATGGACGAGCTATGACAATTGGAAAAGCACCAATCGTTTGATTTTGACAGCTAAGTCCAAACGTCTCGAAGAAACCATCTCTAGTGACTATGCGGCTGCTGGGATTGACACTAGCAAGCGAGATGAGGCAGTCAGTCAAGCTTCTTCTAAGGCCAACATGACCTTTATGACAGAAGTCAAAGAAGACACGACTATCAAGGGCCATATTCCAGTCCACTTCAAGGCAGCCTTGGCCAATGGAAGTGGCAAAAACTTGCAGGTCAATGCACTCTTGGTAGATGTATCAGACCAAGAGTTTGATGTTGTTGGAAATGGTGCTGCTAGTGATGACAGCAAGGCTGGTGATTTCTGGATGGGCAGCAATCTTAGCAATCTGGATGTTAAAAACTTTGCAACAACCAAAACTAAATACAAGGTCATTGCTAAGGGCTGGCTAAACTTAGCCAATCCAGAATCAGGTTATACACCGTCTAGTTCAGAAAAGAGTATTAAGCCAAAAGTCGGCCAATTCCATGATTATACCATGTATTTGCAGCCGAATCTTTACACGGTGAAAAAAGGCCACAAGCTGGCTCTGGTCTTCAATACCTATGACCCTAGTGACTTGACAATTAAGCGTCAATATGCGGTGACTTTCAAGACGGATTCTATTAGTGCGCTAGTACCGACTGTAGAAGCTAGTCGTTCTCAAAAAGCTGATTATGTAGCAAGTGCCCTTGATACCGAATATGCCAACTTACCTGAAATTCTTGGTGAAAAATTAGTTGCACCAGAAATCAGAGAAGTTCCAGAATATATCTTTGATAGACAGGAGCCACAAGAAGAAGCTCCGTCAGTTGATTCGAGGGTTGGACGTAAAGAAGAGCAGCAAGGAACGACTGACCATGTGCAGCAATTAGGCAGTCAGAAAATGGTGCCTCAGGTGCAGCAATTGGCTAGTCAACCAGAAGCGTCTCAAGTGGAGCAGGCAGCTGTTCAACAAGCTCAACAAGCCGCAGCTTCCTTGCCAAAAACTGGTAGCCATTCAGAAAAAGGAATGTTCTATCTAGGCTTGCTGCTTCTTGCTAGCACATTCGGCATGTCTGGCCTCGTTAAGAAATATTCTCATCGTTAGTCATTACAAGAAAAAAGCAGCCAAACATTCCTGACTAGGTAAAGACTGGCTGCTTTTGCCTTATCGTCTTTCAGCTGGACTTGGCTTGCAAGTCAGAAGTGCCAGCAATATAGAGGTAGAAAGAATGAAACAGTATATTCAAGATATTTTTGACCAAAGTATGGCGATTGAAAGTTTTACCCATACTAGTTCTGAGCGGAAGATTGAAGCATTTCTTCAGGAGCGGATAGGGGAGATTCCTTATTTTCAGGAGCATCCAGAACAGTTTGGATGCTATCAGATTCCAAATGATTTTTATAACCGTAGTGTCAACTGGGCTCTGGTCAAGCGAGATACGGCTGACACCGTGATTCTTTTTCATCATCATGATACAGTGGACATTGAGGACTTTGGCAGTCTCAAAGACTGGGCTTTTGATAATCAGTCCCTTAAAGAAAAACTGCCCTCCATTTCTTCAGATTCAGATCTTTTAGCGGATATTGCGTCGGACAAATGGCAGTTCGGTCGGGGCTCTTGCGACATGAAGGCGGCTCTGGCCATGCAGCTGGGAGTGGTGGAAAGATACAGTCAGATACAGTCTGGTCAGGTCAATTTGCTCTATTTGTCGGTCGGAGATGAGGAGTCCTATTCCCAAGGCATGCGGGCAGCAACAGCCTTGCTTGCTGAATTGAAGGAGCGCTTCCAGCTTCATTACCTTCTGGCTGTGGATTCTGAGCCTTTTGAGAGCCAGTCAGCGGAGGAAAAGGTGCTTCATGTAGGAACAGTTGGCAAGTTGATGCCAGTTGTCGTGACTCAGGGTATCCTTTCTCACATGAAAGAGCCACTCAAGGGGATTAATGCCCTGTCCTTGCTGGCCAAGGTTGCTGAAAAAATTGACCTTAATCCGGCTCTATCCGACATGGCCTACGGAGAACGCTCGCCCCTACCATCATGGTCCTATCTGCGTGATTTGAAGGACAATTATGATGTGTCAACTGTGCTGCGTGCTGCAGGCTATTTCAGCGTCCTTTATTTAGAAAAGAGTCCAAGTGAGCTGCTGGCGACCATAAAGAATCTCAGTCAGGAAGCAGTGGAGGACTTTTATCAAAACTACTGTCAGTTGCAGAAGGTTTATGAAGAAAACAAGCTTGTAGCGAAACCGCACGTGCTGACCTATCAGGAATTACTGCAAGAATGCCAAGAAAAAGTCGGTTTTGAAGACACTTTGCAGCAAATTTATGAGGAAGCGCAACAAGCCTTGCAAGAGGGTGCCTCCTATCAAGAAATCAGCATTCAAAATATCCAGAAAGTGTTAGATTTCTACGACCGTAAGGAAGCTTTGGTGGTCTTAGCGATCGCGCCGCCTTACTATCCATCCATGAATTGTCGTCGTCTGTCGGACAGTCCGATTAGTATTGAAAAGGTCGTTCAACTTTATGGGGATTTTCTGGACAAGGAAGCTGGTTGTCAGCTCCAAGTGGACGAATTCTTCATGGGAATCTGTGACCTTAGTTACTGTGCCTTAGAGAAGCCTGCCACTGAATACCAAGACCTGATTGCCAGTATGCCTGTACCTGAGAATCTCTATCATCTGGATTTCCCAGAAATTGCAGCCAATCATATCCCCGGTATCAATCTCGGTCCATGGGGCAAGGACTTGCATCAGCTGACCGAGCGTGTCTATGAGCAGGACATGCTGGAAACCATTCCCAATTTCTTGCTCTATCTGCTGGAAAATGCTCAATCTTTCAAGGTTTAAAGGATGGTTCTTCCTTGTTTTAAAGCAAAATCCGAACTTTTTCGCTAGTTTCTAGACAATTGACTTTTAGGATAGTATAATAACCTTAAAACATAGCAAAGGAGATTCCCATGATTGAATTTAGAGATGTTACAAAAGACTATGATGGCAAGCTGGCGCTTAACCATTTGAATCTGACCTTGGAAAGCGGTGAGATTGTTGGTCTGATAGGGCATAATGGAGCGGGTAAGTCAACGACCATTAAATCCTTGGTCAGCGTCATCAATCCGACACAGGGACAAATTTTTGTGGACGGCAAGGAGCTATCCAGTAATCGTCTAGAAATCAAGAAAAAAATCGGCTATGTAGCTGATTCTCCTGACCTTTTCTTGCGCCTGACAGCCAATGAATTTTGGGAGCTAGTGGCGACTTCCTACGATATGACTACGGCAGAAGTAGAGGCTCGTTTGGGTGAATTGCTGGCTATCTTTGACTTTGCTAGCCATCGCTATGAAGTAATTGAGTCGTTTTCACACGGTATGCGGCAGAAGGTCTTTGTCATTGGTGCCCTTTTGTCCGATCCAGATATCTGGGTCTTGGATGAGCCTTTGACAGGCTTGGATCCTCAGGCAGCTTTTGATCTCAAGCAGATGATGCGTGAGCATGCTAACAAGGGAAATACAGTTCTGTTTTCAACCCACGTGTTAGAAGTGGCTGAGCAGCTATGCGACAAGATTGCCATTCTCAAAAAAGGAGAGCTGATATTCTACGGAACGGTTGAAGACCTAAAAGCCCAGCATCCAGACCAGTCCCTCGAAACCATCTATCTAGGTCTGGCTGGCCGCAGAGAAGAGGTGAGTTCAGATGCGCCTTAAAGCGATTAAAAAATTAGTTGATATCAATATTCTCTATGCTATTCAAGCTTCGCAGTTGCAGCAATACCGCAAGAAGCAGGAAAAAAATCCAGAGGTAAAAGTCAATGTCTCCCTGCAGGCTATTCGAATGTACTTGATTTTGGGGTTGGTCTACCTGTTCTTCTTTGGTATCATGAGTGCCTTCAATCACATGGTAGGCAATCCGGGACATTTTGCCAATATGGTCTCCATATTTGCTGTATTCTCCATGTCGCAGGGCTTCCTCGTTTTCTATAATGTCTTCTATGAAAGCAAGGACCTGCAGTCCTATCGGCCCTATGCCTTTAGTGAATCAGAAATCATTGTCGGAAAGAGCATCTCTGTTGTCCTGACCCTCTTGATTGCGATTCTGCCCATGTACAGCTATTTCATCGTGCTAGCTCTTCAAGGCGGAAATCCTTTAGTCGGTCTTCCTCTGGCCCTGATTTCGATTGTCATTTTAAGCTCGGTTATAACCTTTGTCATTTTGATCTTGGTGCATTTTATCACCAAGACAGCTTTCTTTAGAAAGTATAAGACTATTCTATCCAATGTGATTCTGGGGCTGGTTTCCCTAGGTTCGGTAGGACTCTATATCTTTATCAATCAAATGAACAGTCGTAGTATCGCCAGCAATACAATAGCCACACCTTATTTCCCGCCAGTTGTAGCCTTTTACGACTTTATCATCAATCCTCTTAGCTTGTCTGCAATTTTAGGGATTCTAGCTTGGCTTGCCGTGGGGGTTCTGCTCTTTTTGGTGGTTAAGTTCAAGGTCATACCAGAATTTTATGAAGCAGCCTTGATGACAGGTGCAGCAAGTGGCAAACGTGAGCGAGTGCACGATATCAATATAGACGAGGCCAAGAATTTTAAGAAGTTCGTCTGGCGCTATCACATTCGGCTGCTGAGTGAAGGTTCGGTTATCTTGCAGGCTCTCTTCATGTCGGCACTGATTCCTTACATCATCATTTTTAGTATGGCCATGGGGGCAGTCAAAGCAGATCTAGATGTTAGCCCGTTCTTGATTCCGCGATTTTTACTTCCGCTTAGCTTCCTATCTATGTTTATCGCCACCCTCAATTCGGGCGGGAATAATCTGACCTCTATTGGTTTATCCTTGGAGCGGGAAAATTTTGATTATCTGAAGGTCTTACCTTTTGAGCTAAGAAAATACGTTCGTCTCAAATTTTGGTATCTCTTTGCTATTCAGTCCATTCTACCAGTGATTCTTCTTTTGGTGACTAGTCTTATCTTTCATGTTCATTTGGTGACGTTTCTCGTTATGCTGCTGGTTTGGTTTATGGCCAGTCTAGCTTGGAGCGCTTGGGGCTATCATCGGGATTATAAGCATCTGGTGACCAACTGGTCCAATGTCAACGAGCTGATGAGTCGAGATAACAGTATGGGTAAGACCCTATTGGCACTAGCCTTTACCATTGGAGTGATGATCGTGATTGGCGTTCTCTATGCGATTTCATACTTCCTATCTCTCACGGTTCTCTATCTCCTTTCTGTTCTGCTGATTTTGATTTGTGGATTTGTTTCTTATCTGATCTATCGCTACTATATGAAAAAACTTGATAGCGAAATTGCTAGTTTTAATTGCTAATTGATCATAATAAAAAGCTTAGCAGCGAGGTTACTTGATACCTTGCTGCTAAGCTTTTTAGTTGCGATTTATTTTATAGTTTTCCGATATAAACTGTATGTCAGCTGATTTTTATCCTTAAGAACGCCAGCTAATCAGTACATACATCAAGCTGGAGCCAAACATATCCGCCAAGGCGTGCATGAGAAAGAAAGGCAGGAGGTTCTTGACCTTGTACTTGTAAAGAAAATAGTAGAAGAGACCATAGACCACTCCGATAACCAAGGCCCAGAGCATTCCTTGATAAGTATGGAAAGAAATCCGAATGATGGTAGAGTAGGCCAGTGCCCACCACTTATACTTATCCTTGACTGAGGTCATGAGGCCAAGAAAGAAGAATTCCTCATAGAAGCCATTGAGCAGTGCATAGAGGATGGTCATTGGTGTCAGATCAGCAAATTTCCGGAAGATTTCTAGCAAATCTATATAAGACCAGAGGGTCGGATCAAAGTAATTATACTCGCCACTCAGCGTCATCACGATGTCTCCAAAGAATCCTACTGCGGCAAAAATAAGAAGAGTCCAGAGGAGAACCGACCAGCTCAGGCGGATAGGGAGCTGCTTAAAGTCAAAGCGCCGAAGCAATAGGTAAAGAATGGTCAAGACCAGCATCAGGAGCTGAAGATTGAAATTGCTTGAGAATGCTGCGCCTTCGCTAGCTGTATTGCTGATTGTTTCAGTTGCTGCTGTCGTCGCTGTCGGTGCAAAGCTAGCCAGGTAAAGCTCGGTTGATCTGTAGATGAATTGACCAAACATGAGCAGAGTAATCACAAGAATGTCAAACCATTTCAGCTCTTTCAGAGGCTGTGATGGGCGGATTTTTGATAAAATAGTCATTCATTTCCCTTCCATAACTGGCAGATTTAAATACCAGAGATCATCTTTTCTATCTTTATCTTATCAGAGAAAGCTTAAATTTATATTATTTTCAAAGTCGCTGATTTTGAGAGGAGATTTTTGCAGACCAGTTGTAGGTTTGGCTGAAGAGCTGCATTATGCTATAGAAAAAACTGCTTTGAAAAGCAGTTTTACATGAAATAGACAATTGCTAGGTATTGGAGGGCAGAGGCAGCTAGGATGAAGAGATGCCAAATCATGTGGAAGTAGGGCTTCTTTTTGGCATAAAAACCAGCGCCGACTGTGTAGCAAAGACCGCCTGCTAGCATCAGTCCCCAAAACACTGGCCCAGTTTGTCCGATAATCTGTGGAATGATAAAGATCACCAGCCAGCCCATAATTAGATAGAGAGCTAGGCTGAATTTCTCATTGACCTTCTTGGCAAAGATCTTGTAGAGAATACCAAAGATGGTCGTTCCCCACTGAATCACGATAATCAGATAGCCCCGCCAGTCATTCATGAGTGAAAGGACGACTGGCGTATAGCTGCCCGCGATAGCGATGTAAATCATGGAGTGGTCAATAATCCGCAGGATGTATTTGTGGGTAGAGCCGTAGGACATGGAGTGGTAAATGGTAGAAGAAAGAAACATGAGGAAAAGGCTAATGACAAAGATAGAAGTGCCAACAGCAGAAACGAGGCCATGCCCTTCATAACTGTAAATAGCAGAGATGGGCAGGAGAATCAGCATCAAAACAGCTCCGACGGCATGAGTGACAGCATTGGCAATTTCCTCTCCAAAAGAGAGTTGTTTACTGAGTTTAAGCGCGTAGTTCATCGTTATCGGCCTCCTTTTCGGGTACTTGGATAAAAGCAAGGGTTTGCTGGTAGAGTTTTAAGGTCTGACAAGCACTGGCAATGATGGGCGTCACTTCAAGCTTCCGTCCGTTCATATAATCCACAAAATCATTGTAGAGCTCTTCAGACTGGGTCTCAGCGTTGAGCATATCTAAAGTAGCCGCAATATCTTGAATAGAAAAAACAGTTTTCAAACTTGTAATAGCAATCAAGCGGGCAACTTGCTGGCGATTGTATTTTTTCTTGAAAGGTTTTTCAAGGTAGCCATGTTTGACATAATTATTGATCATGGATGCAGTCAAGCCTTTGTCGGATGCAGTAAAAGCTGGCTTACAGACCTTGTTGACGTAGAGCAGGACTTGGTCAAGATACAGGTCAAGAACAGGTAATTCATCCCATCTCGGGAACAGATTTTTCGTTTCCAAATTTTAAACTTTCTAATATCTAGTTTTGATAACTAGATATTATCATTTTTGAAAATTAAAGTCAAGAATAAATCCGATTTGTCCAAAATTTGCTATAATCATGAGTAAGGAAAACAGAAAAATGAACTAAGGATCCGAAATGAGAAAGGAAAAGTATGAAGATTTTAATTCCGACTGCCAAAGAAATGAATGAAAATCAGAGTTCGCTGGGGCGCTCCCAGTTGACGCCTAAAAGCAAAACTATAATAGAAGAGTTGTTGCAATTCTCAGTCAAGGAGCTGGAAACATTATACAAAATCAGTCCGCAGATGGCTGAAATAGAATACCAGCGAATTCAAAACCTGAGCAAGAATGAAGCGGAGACCTATCCAGCCTTGCACTTATTTGACGGGCTTATGTATCGCAATATCAAGCGAAAAGATTGGACACAAGAGGAGAGTTCCTACATTCAGGAGCATTTGCTTTTAACTTCTAGTCTATATGGGGTCATTCCTGCCCTTACTCCGATTGCCCCTCATCGGTTGGATTTTTTGGTGGGGCTAAAGCCCAATGGTCAAACGCTGAAAAAATTTTGGCGGGAAGAGTATACAAAAGCGGTAGCGGATGAAGATATGCTGCTTTCGCTCTTGTCCAGTGAATTTGAGGATGTTTTTGAAAAATCCGTCAGAGAGAAGATGCTTCGGTTCAAGTTTTTAGAAGAAAAATCTGGCAAACTTAAAAGTCATTCTACTATTTCTAAAAAAGCGCGTGGGCAGTTTTTGACTGCTTTGATGGAAGCCCAGGTTGATAATCTTGAGCAGATCAAACAGCTCTCTTTTGCAGATTTTGCCTATCGAGCGGATCTTTCAGATGATAAAGAATTAGTTTTTGTAAAAGAAGAATAAGAAAAGGAGGCTGAGACAAAAGTCCGACCTCAAATATAGAAAGCGAACAAAACTAGTTTTCTGGTAATCAGAATTCTGCTTTGTTCGCTTTTCGCATTTATTATAGATTAGAAGGGCTTAATAATTAAGATTTTTAAAAATTGAAATTTTTTTGTCTCAAACTCTTTTTTGTAGCAAAGAGACTATTGTCCCAGACTCTTTTATTCTATTATTGAGACTTACCAAAAGAAAAATTAACTTAACAGGTATTTCTACTGCAACTTTTAACACATTCATTAACTACATTAGAAATAAGAGAAAGGCAATTCGAAACAGAGACAGGGCGAGCAAATGAAGGGGGTAAAACCAGTAAAATACTTTTCCAATATTGGCCCCTTTTTGACCGTTGTAGAAAGAGGTCACGAGGAGAAACAGAAGACAGGTGGCAGCCAGATCAGCCAGACCATCATAGGAGAAATTGAAGGCCAAAATTAGGATTTGCACACTGTTCAGTACCAAGACACCGCCAATTTTTCGGAAGATTGGGTCTTTAATCTTTGCAAAGGCATAGATACCAAAAACTCCTCCCGTCAGTCCGCCGTCAGCGATAATGGACAGAGTAAAACAGAGTAGAATAATTAGAACTTTTCTCCAGGTTGCTGTTTGCTGATCACTGTAATAAAGAGCACAGAGCCCCAAAAAGAGAGTAACAACCGTATTTTGCATGATAAAGCCAAGACCAGTAACCCAGCCCATCAGAGAGAAAGGGATGATACTGATAAGAGCCAGCAGCCCCAATCGTCTCATATACTTGCTCACATCATGACTGTGCCGATATCCTTCCGCGATACAAAAGGCAAAGACTGGAAAAGCCAAGCGGCCTATTATGTGCATACTATTGGCCAGCCAGTTAGTAGAGAGAATATTCATATTGGTAGCAAGTGGAAAAGATACCCAGGCGATATGGTCAATCAGCATTGCAAGCATAGCAAGCAGTTTCAAACTGCTATTGTCAATCATTTTTTTCATAGGATTCTCCTTTTTCCTTTCCTATGATACAAGAAAGAGTTTCTTCTTTCCATTTCTTTAGCTTACATTTCTCTCATTTTTCTTACAATTTTGTAAGTTGGAATTTCACCTTTTTACCTCATCGATAAATACTTCTGATTTTTCTTGACAAATAATACTGAACGAGGCTGGGACAAAAAGATTTTGATTTTAGGGATTCTTTATTATAAATTTTTAAAATTGATAGATTAGACAAAAAAGTGAACAAGACAGAATTCTGAGTGTCAGATAACTCCGTTTTGTTCGCTTTTTATATTTAAGGTTAGACTTTTGTCCCAGATTCTTTTACATAGTCTGATAATTGCTTTTGATTCTGCAATTCGATAAATTTCTCAGGATAGGTCTGACGAACTTTTTCATAGAGATTTTTAGTCTCTCTTGTCCTTCCATCCCAAAGGATCCAGCGGATGAATTCCCAATCTAGTCTTTCAGTACAGCCAGAAGCCATACTCTCTCGTACCTGATTTCGGTATTTGAGGTAGCGTTTGAAGGCGCGATAGAGGCAGTTCCAGCGAGAAAAGTTCATAAAGATAATCTGATCAGCCTGAGCCATCCTTTCCTCAAAGCAGGCGAAGGAGTAGTTGCCATCGATGACCCAGGATTGTTCTCGCTTGAGGAAATCCGCTAAATCATCCTTGACTTGGTCTTGGCTACGAGTCTGCCAGTTTTCTTCAAACCGAATCGTATCCAGATGAAGCACGGGAATATGGTGGAAGTGGCCTAACTGCTGGGCTAAGGTTGACTTGCCAGAGCCTGAGTAGCCGATGATAGCAATCTTCATATACATTCTCCTAATTGCAGTGAGCAACAAAAAAAGCTCCGTGGAGCTCCTTTGTATGCGCGATGCATTATTTAGCAAGTTTAGCTGAAAGACGTGCTTTATCGCGGCTTGCTTTGTTTTTGTGGATCAAACCTTTTGTTTCTGCTTTATCGATAGCTGAGCTAGCAGCACGGAAAAGTTCTTCAGACGGGTTTGCTTCAAATGCTTTGATTGCAGTACGCATAGCTGATTTTTGAGCTGAGTTTTTTTCGTTTTGTTTAACGTTCAATTCAGCGCGTTTGATAGCTGACTTAATGTTTGCCAAGTTATTCACCTCCATTGAAAATACTAACTATCTAATTATATATGAAAAGTTGTGATTTGACAAGTCTAAATTATTTTTTTAGATAGATTTCGTCAATTTCATGATTTTTAGCCTTGTGCAAAATCACTTCGGCTCTATTACGAGTTGGCTCAATATAGTCTAATAGATTCACCAGATTGATTGTTTCCCAGATATTATGGGCCAGCGCCATGACTTCTTCTTCAGGCTGAGTTGTAAAGCGATGGTAGTAATTATTCGTGTCATGCTTGGCTAGTGCCAATAATTTTTTAAAGCGATCCAGATACCAAGACTCGATATTTTCGACTTCGGCATCTACGTAGATAGAGAAGTCGAAAAAGTCAGTCATATAAAGGCGTTCATTTTGCGGATTTTGGAAAACATTGATACCTTCCACGATGACAAAGTCAGCTGCCTTAATCTCCTGCTTATCATTTGGGACAATATCATAAATTTCGTGCGAGTAGACGGGAATTTCATAGTTTTGACCATTTTTAATGCGGTCTAAAAAGTCCAGCAAGAGTTCCATATTATAGCTTTCAGGGAAGCCTTTGCGATTTAAGATACCTGTTTCAATCAGAGTTTGATTAGGATAGAGAAAGCCATCTGTCGTCACTAATTCAACGGTGGCATTTGTAAAAGTCCGTGACAGGAGGATTTGTAATAGGCGGCTAATCGTTGATTTTCCAACGGCAACACTGCCAGATACTCCGATAATAAAGGGCTGCCTTTTGCTTTCCTTTTGTAGAAAAATACCTTTTGAAAAGGCGAGATCTTCTTTGGAACGTTTATAAATCTGAATGAGATTTGTCAGAGGCAGATAAACATCTGTCACATCCTGTAGACTGATTTTGTCATTGAAACTCTTGATAGAATTGAGTTCGGACTCAGTGAGCGGTGGATTTTTCTTTCGATGCAGATTCTGCCAAGTTTGGCGGCTGATTTTTTCAAAATGAAGAAATTCGTTAGTCATAAGTTACTCCTATATGATGGATTTTAGTATAACATACTTTTGGAGAAATGAAAACGATTTACAAATCTAGAAAATTTATGATAAAATGGTTTTATGACTAAAATGTATTTTGCAGAAAATCCGGATGCCAAACATGACATTCATGAATTAAAAGTGGAATTATCAGGACAACAGATGACCTTTTTAACAGATGCTGGTGTCTTTAGTAAAAAAATGATCGATTACGGCAGTCGAGTGTTGTTGTCTGCCTTGGAATTTAACAAAAAAGAAACGCTGCTGGATGTGGGTTGCGGCTATGGAACGCTGGGCCTGACTCTGGCTAAAGCGCAAGAGCTGGAAGTTACTCTCGTGGATATCAATCAGCGAGCGCTAGACTTGGCTAGAAAGAATGCGGATGCGAACCAAGTATCTGCAGATATTTTCCAGTCCAATGTTTACGAACATGTGACCGGACAATTCCATCATATTATCAGCAATCCACCGATTCGGGCTGGTAAGCAGGTGGTGCATGAAGTTATTTCAGGTAGCTATGATCACTTGTTAGCGGATGGGGATTTGACGATTGTCATCCAAAAGAAACAAGGAGCTCCTAGTGCTAAAGCCAAGATGGAAGAAGTGTTTGGCAACTGCGAGACTCTCAAGAAGGACAAAGGTTATTATATCCTAAGGAGTGTGAAATAAAGATGCGGGCAGTTGATATTATTCAAAAGAAACGAGATGGACTAGAATTGTCCAGTCAAGAGATTGAATGGCTGATTGAGGGGTATGTAGCTGGAACAGTACCAGATTACCAGATGTCAGCCTTTGCCATGGCTGTTTACTTTAAAGGAATGACTACAAGAGAAATTTCTGATTTGACCATGGCCATGGTAGGTACAGGCCAGCAGTTCGACCTGTCAGCTATTTCAGGGATTAAGGTCGATAAGCATTCGACTGGTGGAGTGGGAGATAAGGTTACCTTAATCTTGGCTCCTCTAGTAGCTAGCTTTGGAGTACCCGTTGCTAAGATGAGCGGTCGAGGCTTGGGACACACGGGCGGTACCATAGACAAGCTCGAGTCTGTCAAGGGCTACCAGGTAGAGCGCAATCAGGAAGATTTCATCAAGCAGGTTCAGGAGATTGGTGTATCCGTCATCGGTCAGTCAGACCAGCTAGTTAAGGCAGACAAGCTTCTCTATGCCCTGCGTGATGTGACCGCTACAGTTGATACCATTCCTTTGATTGCCAGTTCGGTTATGAGCAAGAAAATCGCCGCTGGTGCAGACAGCATCTTACTGGATGTAACCGTCGGTGAAGGTGCCTTTATGAAAAATCTAGAGGATGCCCGTGTCCTAGCCCGTACCATGGTAGACTTGGGTAAGGCTGTCGGACGTAGAACAGTTGCAGTCATTACGGATATGAGTCAGCCTTTAGGTACTAGCATTGGCAATCGTTTGGAAATCCTAGAAGCGCTGGAAATCCTTCAAGGACAAGGACGCGAAGACATTACGGACTTTATCTGCGAGCTCGCTCGGATTATGCTTGATTTGGCTAATATTGAGAAGTCAGTTTCTGAAATTAGAGAGCATCTGACAAATGGAGCGGCTTTGAAAAAATTTGAAGAGATGATTGCGGCTCAAGGTGGAGATCTAGAGGACTTGTATCGACCATCCCAAGCGGCATATGTGGCTGAAGTGAGAGCAGAGCAATCTGGCTTTATCACAGAGCTTCCAGCTATGGAATTTGGCTTGTTTGCGATGAGATTAGGAGCAGGCCGAGCGGTCAAATCTGATAAACTAGATTATGAAACTGGTATCGTGTTTGAAAAAAAGGTTGGCGAAACAGTCGAAATTGGGGAAATTGTTGCAAAAATTTACGCAAATGAAAAAATTTCTCAAGAACTAGTTACAGAATTCCAAAAAAATGTTAGAATAGGTAGTGAAAGCGTTGCAGTAAGCGAGATTGTCGAAGTGATCGCTTAATTCTAGGAGAATCCAACATGAAATTAAACAAATACATTGACCATACGCTTTTGAAACCTGATGCAAGTCAGGAGCAGATTGAAACCTTGATTGAGGAAGCAAAGAAATACGACTTTGCGAGCGTCTGTGTCAATCCGACTTGGGTGAGTTTTGCTGCGCAAGTATTGAAAGGGACAGATGTTAAAGTCTGTACGGTCATTAGTTTTCCTCTGGGAGCAAATACTCCGGAGCTCAAAGCTTTTGAAACGAGTGATGCCATCCAAAACGGAGCGGATGAAGTCGACATGGTCATCAATATCGGTGCTCTAAAGTCTCGAAACTTTGATTTAGTTGAAAGAGACATTCGAGCTGTTGTGGAAGCTGCCAAAGGAACCTTGGTCAAGGTCATTATTGAGACCTGTCTCTTGACAGATGATGAGAAAGTGAAAGCTTGTCAAATTGCTCAGAAAGCTGGTGCGGATTTTGTCAAGACATCTACTGGCTTCTCAACTGGTGGTGCAACCGTTGAGGACGTAGCTTTGATGCGTAAGACAGTTGGGCCAGATATGGAAGTCAAGGCTTCTGGTGGTGCCCGTTCTTACGAAGATGCACTTGCCTTTATCAAAGCTGGTGCGACTCGCATTGGAGCATCCTCTGGTGTAGCGATTATGGAGGGAGACGTGGCTAATGGCGACTACTGATTTGATTGATTTAGTTGTAGAAACCACGAAGAATGCCTATGTTCCATACTCTCATTTCCCTGTCGGAGCTGTTTTAGTAGCTAAAAATGGACAAGTTTTCACAGGTGTCAATATCGAAAATGCTAGTTTCGGCTTGACCAATTGTGCAGAGCGAACAGCCATTTTTAAAGCTGTTTCTGAAGGCTTTTTAGACTTTGAGGAATTAATTGTTTACGGAGAAACGGAAAAACCGATCTCTCCGTGTGGTGCCTGCCGCCAAGTAATGGCAGAGTTTTTTAATCAGGATTTACCAGTGACCTTGGTCGCTAAAGATAAATCGACGGTCGTGATGACGGTCAAGGAGTTACTTCCATACTCTTTTACAGACTTAACTTGAGTCTGTTGCTGGTCAACTGACCAAAATTAAACTTGCAACTAAGTTGCACATCTTATATAGGAGGTTCAGAAATGAACAAGAAACAATGGCTAGGTCTTGGTCTAGTGTCTGTCGCAGCAATCGGACTTGCTGCATGTGGGAATCGTGCGTCTAAATCAGATAGCTCTAACGCTAAAACTGATTTAAAAGCTGCTATCGTAACCGATACAGGTGGTGTTGATGATAAGTCATTTAACCAATCTGCATGGGAAGGTTTGCAAGCTTGGGGGAAAGAAAATGGCCTTTCAAAAGATAACGGCTATACTTACTTCCAATCAACAGACGAGTCACAATATGCGAACAACCTAAACCAAGCTGCTACGGATGGTTACAACTTAGTATTTGGTATCGGTTTTGCCCTTCGTGATGCCGTTGAATCTGCTGCTAAAGATAATTCAAGTATTAACTACGTTATTATTGACGATGTGATTGAAGGTCAAAAGAATGTTGCTTCAGCAGTCTTTGCGGATAATGAAGCAGCTTACCTTGCTGGTGTTGCAGCTGCAAAAACTACTAAGACAAAACAAGTTGGTTTCATTGGTGGTATAGAAGGAACAGTTATCACACGTTTTGAAAAAGGTTTCGAAGCTGGTGTGAAATCAGTTGACCCATCTATCAAGATTAAAGTGGACTATGCTGGTTCATTCGGCGATGCAGCTAAAGGTAAAACAATTGCTGCTGCTCACTATGCTGGTGGTGCGGATGTTGTTTACCAAGTAGCTGGTGGTACTGGTGCTGGAGTATTTAACGAAGCTAAGTCAATCAACGAAACAAGAAATGAAAATGAAAAAGTTTGGGTACTTGGTGTTGACCGTGACCAAACTGAAGAAGGTAAATACAAATCTAAAGATGGTAAAGAATCTAACTTTGTTTTGGCATCAAGCTTGAAACAAGTTGGTAAGACTGTCCAAGACATTGCTAACCAAACTGCTAAAGGTAAATTCCCAGGTGGTAAAACTACAACCTTTGGTTTGAAAGACGGTGGTGTTGATTTGACAACAACCAACCTTTCTGAAGATGCTAAAAAAGCTGTTGAAGAAGCGAAAGCTAAAATCCTTGACGGTAGCATTACAGTTCCTGATAAATAATTGAATGTTGAGCGATCCGACCTACTAGGGTCGCTCATTTTTAAATTCTGACGCCTTTGCATCGGTTAAGCCTACTAGGATAGGAGTCCGAGGAGGTTATATCGACATAAAATGAAATTCTGGAAAGGAAAGAGCCATGACACATGAAAATGTCATTGAAATGCGAGAAATTACCAAGATTTTTGGTGAATTTGTGGCCAATGATAAAATCAATCTGGAACTCCGAAAAGGTGAAATTCACGCTCTTTTAGGAGAAAATGGTGCCGGGAAGTCAACCTTGATGAATATGTTGGCCGGCCTACTTGAGCCGACTAGTGGTGAGATTGTAGTAAACGGAAAGCCAGTTAAGCTGGACTCTCCATCAAAGGCGGCCTCACTTGGTATCGGGATGGTGCATCAGCACTTTATGCTTGTGGAAGCCTTCACTGTTGCTGAAAATATTATTCTTGGAAGTGAGATTACAAAAAATGGTATCTTAGACTTGAAACGCGCTACGCAAGAAATTAAGCGTTTGTCTAAGAAATATGGTTTGTCGGTCGATCCATCTGCCAAGATTGAAGACATTTCCGTCGGAGCACAACAACGGGTTGAAATTCTGAAGACCCTTTACCGTGGTGCAGATATCCTAATCTTTGACGAACCAACAGCTGTTTTGACACCATCTGAGATTGATGAATTGATGAAAATCATGAAAAACTTAGTCAAGGAAGGTAAGTCTATCATTCTTATTACCCATAAGTTGGATGAGATTCGTGCAGTTTCTGACCGAGTGACCGTTATTCGTCGAGGAAAATCGATTGAAACCGTTGAAATTGCTGGTGCAACCAACCAAGATTTGGCAGAAATGATGGTAGGACGTGCCGTTTCCTTTAAGACGGAGAAGAAACCTTCTAATCCTCAAGAAACGGTTCTTTCAATCAAGAATCTTGTCGTTGAAGAAAATCGCGGCGTTCCAGCTGTTAAGGGACTTTCACTGGATGTTCGTGCTGGTGAGATTGTTGGGATTGCAGGAATTGACGGAAATGGTCAGACTGAGTTGATTCAAGCTATTACAGGACTTAGAAAAGCAAGCTCGGGTGAAATTTTGATCAAGAACCAGTCCGTGATTGGTAAGAAACCACGTCAGATTACTGAGATGAAGGTCAGCCACGTTCCTGAAGATCGTCATCGCGATGGTTTGGTGCTGCAGATGTCCATTTCTGAAAATATTGCTTTGCAGACTTACTACAAAGAGCCGCTCAGCAAAAACGGCATCTTGAACTACAATAATATTTACTCTTACGCGTGCAATCTGATGAAAGAGTTTGACGTGCGGGCAGCTAGCGAGTATGTACCTGCTTCAGCCCTCTCAGGAGGAAACCAGCAGAAGGCTATCATTGCTCGGGAAGTGGATCGTGATCCAGACTTGCTGATTGTCAGTCAGCCAACCCGCGGTCTTGATGTCGGAGCAATTGAGTATATCCATAAACGCTTGATTGAGGAGCGTACTCAGGGCAAGGCAGTACTTGTTGTTAGCTTTGAGCTAGATGAAATACTCAATCTTTCTGACAGAATCGCCGTTATCCATGATGGCAAGATTCAAGGAATTGTGACTCCAGAGAAAACCAATAAGCAAGAACTTGGTATTCTCATGGCTGGTGGTAAGATTTAGAAGGGAGATTCAAATGTCTAAAAAAACACAGCAGATCGCAGTTCCCTTAATCTCAGTTCTTTTAGGGATTTTATTGGGAGCGATTGTCATGGCTATCTTTGGCTATGATGCCATCTGGGGATATGAATCCCTCTTTAAAACGGCATTCGGTTCTTTGAGAAGTTTGGGTGAAATTTCTCGGGCGATGGGACCTCTAGTTCTCATTGGTCTGGGTTTTGCCGTTGCTAGTCGGGCTGGATTTTTCAATGTCGGACTTCCGGGCCAAGCCTTGGCTGGTTGGATTTTGGCTGGTTGGTTTGCCCTTTCCTTCCCTGACCTACCCCGCCCACTGATGTTGCTAGCAACTGTAGTGATTGCAGCAGTAGCTGGTGGGATTATTGGTGCTATTCCAGGGGTTCTGCGTGCCTATTTAGGAACAAGTGAAGTCATCGTTACGATTATGATGAACTATATCGTCCTCTTCGTTGGAAATGCTTTTATCCGCAGCTTTCCAAAATCTGTGATGCAGAGTGTTGACTCTAGTAAGCGTGTTGGTGCCAATGCGATTTATCAAACAGAATGGCTGAGAAGTTTGACAGCTAACTCTCGGATGAATATTGGTATTTTCTTTGCTTTGATTGCAGTTGTGCTGATCTGGTATATGCTGAAGAAAACAACGCTTGGCTTTGAGATCCGTGCTGTTGGTCTTAACCCAAATGCAGCTGAATACGCAGGGATGTCCTCTAAACGGACTATTATCTTGTCCATGATTATTTCTGGAGCCCTTGCAGGACTTGGAGGAGTAGTAGAAGGACTAGGTACTTATCAGAATGTCTTTGTACAAGGAAGTTCCTTGAGTGTTGGTTTCAATGGTATGGCAGTCAGTCTTTTGGCAGCCAATTCTCCAATTGGAATTCTCTTTGCAGCCTTCCTCTTTGCAGTTTTAAGTGTTGGTGCGCCAGGTATGAACGTGGCTCAGATTCCGACAGAATTAGTCAATATCGTGACAGCTTCGATTATCTTCTTTGTCAGCGCCCATTACTTGATTGAGCGTCTGACTGGTAAGACAGTTTTTGAATTATTTAAAAACCGTAAGCAAGAAGCTGGTAAAGTGAAAGGGGGAAACTAGGATGAGTATTGTAACGATATTAGGTTTATTAGTATCATCTATGCTGATTTATGCGGCTCCCTTGATTTTCACAAGTATCGGTGGAGCTTATTCGGAGCATGCCGGAGTCGTCAATGTCGGCTTGGAAGGGATCATGGTAATGGGAGCATTTACAGGCGTTCTCTTTAATCTGACTTTCGAAAGTAGTTTTGGCAGCTTGACTCCGTGGCTCTCCTTGATTGCTGCTGGCTTAGTCGGAGTGCTCTTCTCCCTTATCCATGCTGTAGCAACTATTAACTTCCGCGCGGATCACGTTGTTAGTGGTACGGTTTTAAACTTATTAGCACCAGCCTTGGCAGTCTTCCTTGTTAAAGCTATCTACAACAAGGGGCAAACAGACAATATTCAGCGTTCATTTGGTAAATTTAATTTTCCTATTTTGTCTGATATTCCCGTCATAGGAGATATATTCTTCAAACATACAAGTCTGATGGGATATTTGGCCATCGCCTTCTCTTTCCTTGCTTGGTTTATTATGTTTAAGACAAAATTCGGATTGCGCCTTCGCTCAGTTGGAGAACATCCGCAGGCAGCAGATACACTAGGAATCAATGTTTATCTCATGCGATACTGTGGTGTTATGATTTCTGGTTTGCTCGGCGGTATTGGAGGGGCTATCTATGCTCAGTCAATCTCCGTTAACTTTGCTGTGACAACTATCATAGGTCCAGGATTTATCGCCTTGGCAGCTATGATCTTTGGTAAATGGAGTCCTATCGGTGCTATGTTGGCAAGTCTCTTCTTTGGAGCTTCTCAAAGTTTAGCCGTTATTGGAAATCAGTTGCCTCTTCTTTCAAATGTGCCAACGGTTTATCTACAGATTGCGCCATACGTTTTGACGATTGTGGTTCTTGCAGCCTTCTTCGGTAAAGCTGTTGCTCCGAAAGCAGACGGTATCAACTATATCAAGTCTAAATAGCCTTTTACACCAGTTCTTTGGAACTGGTTTTTTTGTGATTGGAAAAAGTTGCTATCGGAAATAGAAAAAGCCTGCTTCGTCTGAAGCAAGCTTTATGAGATTAATTTGTAGCGATTTCGTTTAATAAATCTTCTGCAGTAGTAGTTGGGTTCACTCGAACACGATTGAGTGAGAGTAATCCATTAGACAGGGAAGCCAGGCCGTTATTGGTCGTTAATCCCATCTTATAGCCCAGACTTTCAGCGATCTGCAAGGTCGCATCACTATAGCGGCCAGATGGATAGGCAACAGTCGTCGTCTTCTGTGATAGATTGTCATCTAAAAAGGCTTTAGAATCGCGTAGTTCAAGGGTTTGTTGATCAGCAGTAGCAGTTGATAGATCAGGGTGGTTGACGGTATGGTCTTCAAAGGACATCCCCTTTTCCTTCATTTCTTTGATCTCATCTAGCGTCAGCATATCTTCACGGCCAGCTTGGACAAATCCAGTAATGACATTGTTGGTTGCCTTCATCTGGTACTTTTGAAGTAGCGGGAAGGCATTGGTGTAAAAGTCTTTCAAACTATCATCAAAGGTCAGCCAGACTACTTTTTTATTTTCAGGAAGGACATTCTCTGTCAAAGCTTTGTAAGCTTCGTCTGGGGTTAAAGTATAATAACCGGCCTCTTTCAGAGCCTGCAAATGACTTTCAAAAGTAGTTGGATCTACAATCAAACCAGCATTGGCTGCCTCAGAGGGATCCATTACATGGATCGCATGGTACATCAAGATTGGGATCTTAACCGGCTCGTCTTGTTTTACCCACTTGATTTTTGAAGCTTCTTCATTTTTTGAGGTAGAGTCTGGCTTGGAGGTGGATTGCACAGTTTGGTTGCCCGCAGAGGATTGTTTGCTAGGAGAGAACTGAGTCTTCCAAAGATAAATTCCGCCTACGATTAGGGCAAGGAGCAAGAAAAGATTGATAATAGAAAAAAGGAATGCCTTTTTCTTAGCTTTATGTCTTTGCATGCGTCTTCCAATATGTTTATCTGTCATGGTATCTCCTTCTAATCTCATGAGTTTAAAATTTTTATTTACATTATAACAAATATACAAATAGATTTGTAGGCATTTCTATATATTTTTGTTATAATGTTTTTTATATAAGAAATATTCAAGGAGTTCCTCATGTCTATTAAAATTGCTTTACTTGGTTTTGGAACAGTTGCCAGTGGTGTTCCTTTCTTGTTGAAAGAAAATGGAGAAAAGATTGTTCAGGCTGCTCATTCTGAGATTGAAGTTGCTAAAGTCTTGGTCAAGGATGATGCTGAAAAAGAGCGTCTTTTGGCAGCTGGAAATGATTACAATTTTGTAACTAATGTAGATGAAATCTTAAATGACGGCGAAATTGCGATTGTAGTGGAGCTGATGGGACGTATTGAACCAGCTAAAACCTTTATCACACGTGCACTTGAAACAGGTAAGCATGTGGTGACAGCCAACAAAGACTTGCTGGCAGTTCATGGTTCTGAATTGTTAGACATTGCTAAGAAAAATGGCGTTGCCCTTTACTATGAAGCTGCTGTTGCAGGCGGTATCCCTATTTTACGTACCTTGGTCAATTCATTGGCATCTGACAAGATTACTCGCGTTTTGGGCGTGGTCAATGGAACGTCTAACTTCATGATGACCAAGATGGTAGAAGAAGGTTGGTCTTATGAGGATGCTCTTGCGGAAGCGCAACGTTTAGGATTTGCTGAGAGCGATCCAACTAACGACGTTGATGGAATTGACGCAGCCTATAAAATGGTTATCCTCAGCCAATTTGCTTTCGGTATGAACATCAAGTTTGAAGACGTCAGCCACCAAGGTATTCGCAACATCACGCCTGAAGACGTCGCTGTTGCTCAAGATTTGGGCTATGTAGTGAAATTAGTTGGCTCAATTGAGGAAACACCATCAGGAATCGCTGCGGAAGTGACACCGACTTTCTTGCCAAAAGCGCATCCACTAGCTAGTGTAAACGGCGTAATGAATGCGGTCTTTGTCGAGTCAATCGGTATTGGAGAATCCATGTATTATGGTCCAGGGGCAGGCCAAAAACCAACTGCGACCAGTGTCGTTGCAGATATCGTCCGCATCGTCCGTCGATTAAATGAAGGCACGATCGGCAAAGCCTTCAATGAATTTAGTCGCGAGCTTGTCTTGGCTAAGCCTGAGGATGTCAAGAGCAGCTATTATTTCTCTATCTTGGCTCCAGATGCCAAAGGTCAAGTTTTGCATCTGGCTGAAATCTTCAATGCTGAAGAAGTTTCCTTCAAGCAAATTCTGCAAGAAGGTACGGATGGTGAAACTGCTCGTGTAGTCATCATCACGCATGCTGTTAGCAAGACTCAGCTTGAAAATGTAGTGGCCAAGCTCCGTGAGGTACCAGAGTTCGAATTGCTCAATACCTTTAAAGTATTAGGAGAATAAGATGAAAATTATTGTACCAGCAACCAGTGCCAATATCGGGCCTGGTTTTGACTCAGTTGGTGTCGCAGTCTCCAAATATCTAGAAATCGAAGTCTTGGAAGAAAGTCAGGAGTGGGTCATTGAGCATGACCTCAATCCTCGAATTCCAACTGATAAACGGAATTTACTAATCAAAATTGCCCTGCAATTAGCCCCGGACCTTCAGCCACATCGCTTAAAAATGACCAGCGACGTTCCTTTGGCGCGTGGTCTCGGCTCTTCTAGCTCCGTTATCGTGGCAGGGATTGAACTGGCTAATCAGTTGGCAAATCTGAACTTATCGGATCATGAAAAGTTGAAAATTGCGACAAAAATCGAAGGCCATCCGGACAATGTCGCACCAGCGATTTATGGAAATCTAGTGATTGCAAGCTCTTTCCAAAATCAAGTTTCAGCTGTTGTGTCAGATTTCCCAGAGGTCAGCTTTATCGCTTTTATTCCAGATTATGAGTTGAGAACAGTTGAAAGCCGCCGTGTCTTGCCTAATCGCCTTTCATACAAGGAAGCTGTTGCGGCAAGCTCTGTAGCCAATGTCGCTGTTGCAGCGCTCTTAAATGGCGATATGAAAACAGCTGGTCGTGCCATTGAATCTGATCGTTTCCATGAGAGATATCGCCAACCGCTTATCAAAGAATTTTCTGATATTAAATTCTTAGCCAGAAAACAGGGCTCTTTTGCGACTTATATCTCTGGAGCTGGTCCGACTGTTATGGTTTTATCTCCGAAAGACAAGGCTGAACAGATTTATCAGCAAATCAAGGAACAAGGTTTTGATGGACAAGTCTTCCAGTTGCAAGTAGATACTCAGGGTGTACGTGTAGAAAAATAGAAGAGAGTTTGAGGATGACGAACTTGTGGACGCAGTGTTGGTCTACAATCTTCGTTCTCCTCTTTCTTTTTGTTTTGAAAAAGAATCTTTATTTCCCTCAGTCTATCGTAAATATCATTTAATTTTGATATAATAGAGTGTAATTTGTAAAGAAGAGAGTAAGTCATGCAAAACCTAGAAAAATTTTCTGCGGAATTAGAAGGAATCGACATCCGTTTCAATGAACCTTTGAGTCAATACACTTATACGAAGGTAGGCGGAGCTGCCGATTTCTTAGTTTTTCCACGCAACCGTTATGAATTGGCTCGGATTGTCAAGTTGGCCAATCGTGAAAATATTCCTTGGTTGGTGCTTGGGAATTCAAGCAATATTATCGTTCGAGATGGCGGTATTCGAGGCTTTGTCATCATGTTTGACAGTCTAAATAACGTAGCAGTAGATGGCTATACGATTGAGGCAGAGGCTGGTGCAAATCTAACTCAGACCACTCGTATTGCCCTGCATCATAGTTTGACTGGCTTTGAATTTGCCTGTGGCATCCCGGGTAGTGTCGGCGGTGCTGTCTTTATGAATGCTGGCGCTTATGGCGGAGAAATTACTCATGTGCTCGTTTCCTGCAAGGTCTTGACACCTGAAGGGGAAATCAAGACCTTAGATGCGCGTGATATGCGCTTTGGCTATCGTCATTCACTTATTCAAGAAACTGGCGACATCGTCATTTCAGCTAAGTTCGGTCTGGCACCAGGTGTCCACCAAAACATTCGTCAGGAAATGGAACGTCTGACCTATCTGCGTGAACTCAAGCAGCCTTTGGAATATCCATCATGTGGGTCGGTCTTTAAGCGTCCTCTGGGACATTTTGCTGGCCAGCTAATCAGTGAGGCTGGTCTAAAAGGCTATCGAATCGGTGGTGTAGAGGTTTCAGAAAAGCATGCTGGTTTCATGATTAATGTCGATCATGGTACAGCTAGCGATTATGAAGAGTTGATTGCTCATGTCATTAAAACAGTCGAGGAGCATTCAGGTGTCACTCTGGAACGAGAAGTTCGAATTATTGGAGAAGCATAAGAGTCCAATATGTAATTATCTGATTGCTTTTCTAAGATTTGTCTAAGTCTTTGGGATAGCCCATATCCATGTGTCATTAGTAAAGGGGGTGAAAGCCTATCGATATCGCAAGTATGCAGGGCCATAGTAGCCCTCGAGAGGTTCTTTTGGTCTGACAGAACCAAAAATCTGTTAATACATGGAAAAGAAGGAATTTATGCCAATTGAAAAAACCAATTATTGAGTTCAAAAACGTTTCGAAGGTTTTTGAAGACAGTAACACCGTCGTTCTCAAAGATATTAACTTTGAATTAGAAGAAGGAAAATTTTATACGCTTCTAGGAGCTTCTGGCTCTGGGAAGTCAACCATCCTCAATATTATTGCAGGACTGCTAGATGCGACAACGGGAGACATCTTTTTGGATGGTGTTCGCATCAATGACATTCCTACTAATAAGCGGGATATTCACACCGTATTTCAGTCCTACGCCCTTTTCCCGCATATGAATGTTTTTGAGAATGTAGCCTTTCCGTTGCGGTTGCGGAAGGTAGACAAAAAAGAAATTGAAGAACGGGTTACTGAAGTTCTGAAAATGGTGCAGCTGGAAGGATATGAGCGCCGTTCAATTCGGAGACTTTCAGGCGGTCAACGCCAGCGGGTAGCCATTGCTCGTGCCATCATCAATCGGCCACGGGTTGTCCTACTTGACGAGCCTCTTTCTGCGCTAGATTTGAAGTTGCGGACGGATATGCAATATGAGCTCCGTGAACTCCAACAGCGCCTCGGGATCACTTTCGTCTTTGTCACCCACGACCAGGAAGAAGCCCTAGCTATGAGTGACTGGATTTTTGTCATGAATGAAGGGGAAATTGTCCAGTCAGGAACGCCAGTGGACATCTATGATGAGCCGATTAACCACTTTGTTGCAACCTTTATCGGAGAATCGAATATCCTGCCGGGTAAGATGATTGAAGACTACTTGGTCGAGTTCAATGGCAAGCGCTTTGAAGCGGTTGACGGAGGAATGCGACCAAACGAATCCGTTGAAGTGGTGATTCGTCCAGAGGATTTGAGGATTACGCTTCCTGAAGAAGGAAAACTGCAAGTAAAAGTAGATACCCAGCTCTTCCGCGGGGTTCATTATGAAATTATCGCCTATGATGAGCTCGGCAATGAATGGATGATTCACTCGACTCGCAAGGCCATCGTTGGAGAAGAAATCGGTCTGGACTTTGAGCCAGAGGATATCCATATCATGCGCCTCAATGAAACCGAAGAAGAATTCGATGCTCGGATTGAAGAATACGTAGAAATCGAAGAACAAGAAGCAGGGCTGATCAATGCCATTGAGGAGGAAAGAGATGAAGAAAACAACCTCTAACCTTTTTATGGTTCCCTATTTCCTTTGGATTCTGCTCTTTGTCCTAGCTCCAGTGATGATGATTGTCTGGAAATCATTCTTTAATATCGAAGGTCAGTTCACGCTGGAAAACTATCGGATTTATTTCACATCGCAGAATTTAACCTATCTGAAAATGAGCTTTAACTCGTTATTTTACGCAGGCATCATCACCTTGGTGACCTTGCTCATTTCCTATCCGACTGCTTATTTTTTGACCCAGCTCAAGCATCGCCAGCTCTGGCTCATGCTGATTGTCCTGCCGACTTGGATCAATCTTTTGCTTAAGGCTTACGCCTTTATCGGTATTTTTGGGCAAAACGGCTCGGTAAATGAATTTCTGACCTTTGTCGGTATCGGTCCCAAGCAGATTCTTTTCACTGACTTTTCTTTTATCTTTGTTGCCAGCTACATTGAGCTGCCCTTTATGATTCTGCCCATTTTCAACGTCTTGGATGATTTAGATCCCAATCTCATCAATGCCAGCTATGACTTGGGTGCCAATCGTTGGCAGACTTTCCGCAATGTCGTCTTTCCGCTTTCAATGAATGGCGTGAGAAGTGGCGTGCAGTCTGTCTTCATTCCTAGTCTCAGCCTCTTCATGCTGACGCGTTTGATCGGTGGAAATCGTGTCATTACGCTGGGTACGGCTATTGAGCAGCATTTCTTGACAACGCAAAACTGGGGAATGGGCTCAACCATCGGAGTGGTTCTGATTATTGCCATGCTCTTCACCATGTGGGCAACCAAGGAAAGGAGAGAACGATGAAAAAATTTGCTAATCTCTATTTAGCGATCGTGTTTCTAATCCTTTATCTTCCGATTTTTTACTTGATTGCCTATGCTTTCAATGCTGGCGATGATATGAATAAATTTACTGGATTTGATCTGGTTCATTTTCAAAAGTTATTTGAAGATTCACGCTTGATTTTAATTTTGGCGCAGACTTTCTTCTTAGCCTTTCTTTCTTCCCTCATTGCTACGATTATCGGAACTTTTGGTGCTATTTATATTTACCAAGCCCGCAAAAAATATCAGGATGCTTTCTTATCCATCAATAATATTTTGATGGTGGCGCCTGACGTTATGATTGGAGCAAGCTTCCTGATTCTCTTTACCACGGCTAAATTCCAATTGGGCTTTGTGTCCGTTTTGGCCAGCCACGTTGCTTTTTCAATTCCCATCGTTGTGCTGATGATTTTGCCAAGGCTGAAAGAAATGAATGATGACATGATTAAAGCTGCTTATGATTTGGGAGCTAGTCAAGTCCAGATGCTCAAGGAAATCATGCTGCCTTATCTGACGCCAGCGATCATTGCCGGTTATTTTATGGCTTTCACCTACTCACTGGATGACTTTGCTGTGACCTTCTTTGTGACAGGAAATGGCTTCTCGACTCTTTCGGTAGAAATTTATTCCCGTGCACGGCAAGGAATTTCCTTAGAAATCAATGCCCTGTCTGCTCTGGTCTTTCTCTTTAGTATCGTTTTAGTCATTGGCTATTACTTTATCACGCGTGAGAAGGAGGAAGCAGCATGAAAAAACTCTATTCGTTTTTAGCAGGGATTATTGCGATTATCCTGATCTTGTGGGGAATTAGCTATCGGATTGAGAGTAAAGCTAATAGCAAGGGCAGTGATAAATTGGTTGTCTATAACTGGGGAGATTACATCGATCCAGACTTGCTGACTGAGTTTACCAAGGAAACAGGTGTGCAGGTCCAGTACGAAACTTTCGACTCCAACGAAGCTATGTACACGAAAATCAAACAGGGTGGAACAACCTACGATATTGCCATCCCGAGTGAGTACATGATTGCCAAGATGATGAAGGAAAACTTGGTGGAAAAATTGGATCATAGCCAGATCAAAGGCTTAGAAAATATTGGTTCAGACTTTTTGGATCAGCCATTTGATCCAGGAAATCAGTATTCCATTCCTTATTTCTGGGGAACGCTAGGCATTGTTTACAATACTAAAATGGTCGAGCACGCGCCTGAGCACTGGAACGATCTCTGGAAGCCAGAATACAGAAACTCCATCATGATGATTGACGGAGCCCGCGAAGTCATGGGGATTGGTCTGAACTCGAATGGTCATAGTCTTAATTCTAAAGATGCTGACCAGTTGCAGGAGGCTGTTGATAAGCTTTATACTCTGACGCCCAATATCAAAGCCATCGTCGCTGATGAGATGAAGGGCTACATGATTCAGAATAACGCGGCTATCGGCGTTACCTTCTCTGGTGAAGCTCGTCAAATGCTGGAAGCCAACGAAGATCTGCGCTATGTCGTGCCTACAGAAGCCAGCAACCTTTGGTTTGACAATATCGTTATTCCAAAGACAGTCAAAAATAAAAAAGCTGCCTATCAGTTTATCAATTTCATGTTGAGACCGGAAAATGCTTATAAGAATGCGCTCTATGTTGGCTATTCAACGCCAAACCTTCCTGCCAAGGCCCTGCTGCCAGAAGAAGTACAGGAAGACGAGGCTTTCTATCCAACCGAAGAAACCATGAAGCATCTGGAAGTCTATCAGCAATTAGGACCAAAATGGCTCGGAACATACAATGACCTCTATCTTCAAGTCAAAATGTATCGCAAATAGCCAAAGAAACCTGAATTTATTCAGGTTTTTTTGTATTTTGACTTGTATAATTATTTGAAAAGTAGAAGAGAAAGTAGTAAAATTATATTAACATATGCAATAGAGCTTTATGCTCAATTAAGGAGGAAGTCATTATGTCAGTTTTCTACGTTCCATCAGTCAATTTGATTGGTAAAGGTGTCATTAATGAATTTGGCGGTCATGTCAAAGAGCTGGGCTTCAAGAAAGCTCTCATCGTTACAGACCACTACATTGCATCCAGTGACATTTTACCAAAAGTCATCAAGCCGCTAGAAGCAGAAGGCATTAAATATGTGGTTTTTGAAGGTGTAGACCCAAATCCTTCTTGTAAGAATGTTTATGATGGCTTAGCTACTCTTCAAGAAAATGACTGTGATTTTATCATCAGTGTCGGCGGTGGCTCACCTCAAGATGCTGCTAGCTGTATTTCCATCATGGCAACAAATGGTGGTAAGCCGCAAGATTATGAAGGGCTCCACAAGTCTAAAGAAAAGGGTCTGCCAGTTGTAGCCATCAACACCACGGCAGGGACTTCCGCCGAAATCACTATCAACTATGTTATCACGGACGAAGAACGCAAGGTTAAGATGGTGATGGTTGATAAAAATAGTCTGGCTCTCATCTCTGTCAATGACCCAGAGCTCATGGTTTCCAAACCAGCTAATTTAACAGCAGCAACTGGGATGGATGCTTTGACTCATGCTGTTGAGGCCTTGGTAACTCCTGGTGCTTATGGCGTAACCAAGAAGTTGTCTATTGGTGCTATTGAGTTGATCAAGGAATATTTGCCGCGAGCAGTTGCTAATGGTCATGATATAGAAGCCCGTGAAGCTATGGTCAATGCCATTTTCCTCGGCGGCATGGCCTTTAACAACGCAGGTCTGGGATATGTGCATTCGATGGCTCACCAGCTTGGTGCGGTCTATCATCTGCCTCATGGCGTTTGCTGTGCTATGCTCCTACCAGTAGTTGAGCGTGAAAATGCCAAACGTGTACCAGCAGCCTTTAGAAATGTAGCTAAAGCTTTAGGCTTGCATACCGAAGGCAAGACTGATGAAGAATGTGCAGCATATGCCATTTCGGAAATCGAAACCTTGTCCGAAACGGTCGGTATTCCTAAGAAACTGACCGAGCTTGGCATTGAAGAAAAGGACTTTGACTTTGAATACCTTTCTAAGAATGCTTTGATTGATGCTTGCGCACCTGGCAATCCTTTCATGCCGACTTTGGAAGAAACCATTGCTTTATACAAGGAATTGTTTTAAGCCAAAGGAAAAAGGCTCTACCTCTAAACTTAGTTGATTTATATCAAAAAAAGACAGTTGCTCTCTCTCCTACAACTGTCTTTTTAATTTATGGAAATGGGATGATGTACAGAATTAGTGCCCTAGAATAAACTTAGCAATAGCTGTAGCGACGCCATTTTCTTCATTGCTATCTGTCACATAGTCGGCCAAGCTTTTGACATGGTTGCTAGCATTCCCCATAGCAACGCCCAAGCCAGCAAACTGCAGCATTTCAATATCATTATTCGCATCGCCCAGTGCCATGATTTCCTCAGGATTGATCTCTAGGCGTTGCGCTAGACGCTCTAGGGCAAAGGCTTTGGTAACACCTTTTGGCATCGCCTCGTAGATGACAGGCTGGGAACGGACGCCACTGAATCGTTGGCAGAGTTCTTGAGCGAACTTGGTCTCAAAATCGTCTACCTGTTCTGGATTTCCTAGAAACATAGCTTGAAACATTCGATGCTGACCGCTGCAAGCTTCTTCAAGGCTGATTTCAGTAGGAGTCGTAAAGACGAGGGTCGCATCATCTGTCACAATTTTGCTGGCTTTTTCTCCCACGACGAAGTAATGATCTTCATCAAACAAGGTCAACTGCACTTGGCTCTGCTCTGCCAAACTGTAGAGGTAGCGAATATCATCGGGATTTAATTCTTGCCAGTCAACGACCTGCCAATCGCTAGTCTGATGGATAGCGCAGCCATTGTCTACGATGACATATTCATTTTCATTCTCCAAGCCTAGCTCCTGAAAGTAAGGCTTGACTCCCACGAGCGGTCTGCCTGTACAGAGAACCAGCTTGACTCCAGCTTGGATAGCTTGGTGGATGGCATCAATATGAGCTTGAGGAATCTTTTTTTCCTCAGTCAGCAAAGTTCCGTCCATATCAAGGGCAATTAGTTTAATCATAGTTTTTCTCCAATAGTATTTGTGAATATTATAGCATATTTTCTATTGCTAGGAGAGCAGGAATGGGGAAAGATTGTTTTTTTAATTTTCCTGTCCTTATGGTATAATAAGAAAATCTAGTAAGGAAAAGAGAAGCTATGAAAGCAAAGCGTATTGTATTTAAAGTTGGAACGAGCTCATTGACAAATCCTGACGGGAGTCTGTCGCGGGCGAAGGTGCGGGAAATCACGCATCAATTATCGGTCTTGCATGAAGCCGGACATGAGTTGATTTTGGTATCGTCTGGAGCCATTGCGGCAGGTTTTTCTTCTCTAGGCTTTAAAAAACGCCCAACCAAAGTAGCCGACAAACAGGCTTCGGCTGCTGTTGGTCAGGGGCTTCTCCTAGAGGAGTACACCACCAATCTGCTCTTGAAGAAGATTGTGTCTGCCCAGATCTTGCTGACGCAGGATGATTTTGCGGATAAACGGCGTTACAAAAATGCCCACCAAGCTTTGTCAGTCCTCCTTAATCGCGGTGCCATTCCCATTATCAATGAAAATGACACAGTTTCTATCGAGGAGCTAAAGGTGGGGGACAATGACACGCTGAGTGCTCAGGTGGCAGCCATGGTTCAGGCGGATCTTTTGGTACTTTTGACAGATGTTGATGGGCTTTACACAGCCAACCCAGCTTCAGATCCAACTGCCCAACGTCTTGAAAGAATTGAGGCGATCTCTAGCGATTTGATTGACATGGCAGGCGGTGCGGGCTCCAGCAATGGTACTGGTGGCATGCTGACCAAGATCAAAGCAGCAACTTTAGCGACTATGTCTGGTGTACCAGTTTATATTTGTTCGTCACTTAAAAGCAATGCTTTATTGGAGGCGGCGAGCCAGACTCGAGATGGTAGCTTTTTCACAGCACAGGATAAGGGCTTGAAGACGCAAAAACAGTGGCTAGCTTTCTATGCCAAGAGCCAAGGTGCCATCTTTGTAGATCGGGGGGCGGCACAGGCACTCCGCTACGATGGTAAAAGCCTTCTGGCATCAGGAATTGTTAGGTTAGAGGGGCATTTTTCCTACCAAGATACGGTGACAGTGTACGAAGAGGAGACTGGTGCGATTTTAGGAAAGGGGCGCGTGCGCTTTGGTAAATCGGCTCTCAAGGACATGCTGCGATCTAGCAAACCAAAGGGAGTTGTCATTCATCGTGACGATTGGATTTCTATTACTCCAGAGCTCCAACTGCTTTTTTCTGAATTTTAAGTGGAAATAGGAACTTACTTATTTCCTTTACCCGAACTCTCCAACATTTTCGCCAATAGAAAAAAAGAAATCATTGTATCTTACGAAAGGAGGCGCTATGACCTCAACACAAGAATTATTTGAAATTGTAAAAAAATCAAAAAAATCAATCAACATAGCTACAACTGCTGAGAAAAACAAAGCGTTGGAAGAAATGGCAAAGCAGCTCTGGCTTTCTCGGACCGATATTTTAGCAGCCAATGAACTGGATATGTCAGCGGCTAAAGGTAAAATCTCTGATGTGATGCTGGACCGCCTTTATCTAGATGAGGATCGGATTGCTGGCATGGCAGAGGGCATTCGTCAGCTGATTGACTTGGAGGATCCTGTGGGGCAAGTCTTGGAAAAGACTGAGCTTGAAAACGGCCTCGTCATCAGTAAAAAGCGGGTGGCTATGGGCGTAATTGGTATTATCTACGAAAGCCGGCCCAATGTCACTTCAGACGCTGCGGCTCTTGCGCTAAAGAGTGGCAGTGCAGTAGTTCTCAGAAGTGGCAAGGATGCTTATCAGACAGCACTAGCTATTGTCACAGCTTTGAAAGAAGGCTTGGCTCAGACCAAGATTTCGCCGGATTGTATCCAATTGGTTTCTGATACCAGCCGAGCTTCAGCTCAAGCTATGATGAAGGCCAAGGGCTATCTGGATTTGCTTATTCCTCGTGGAGGTGCCGGGTTGATTCAGGCAGTCGTGGAGAATGCGACTGTGCCGGTTATTGAGACAGGTACTGGAATTGTCCATGTCTATGTAGATAAGGATGCTGATCAAGACAAGGCTTTAGCGATTATTGAAAATGCCAAGACCAGTCGCCCCTCTGTCTGCAATGCCATGGAGGTACTGCTGGTTCATGAAGAGATTGCAGCAGCATTTTTACCACGCTTGCAGAAGATGCTGGTGACAGATCGTAAGGCTACACAAGAAAATTCTGTTGAATTACGTTTGGATGAGAAAGCGGCTCAGTATATCTCGGGCTCGCAAGCTAGACCAGAAGATTTTGACACAGAATTCTTGGACTATATCTTAGCAGTCAAGCTGGTTTCCTCGCTGGAAGAAGCGGTGGAGCATATTGAAGCTCACAGCACCCATCACTCGGATGCCATTGTGACGGAGAATGATGCAGCGGCGGCTTACTTCACAGAGCAGGTGGATAGCGCAGCAGTTTATGTCAATGCCTCAACCCGCTTTACAGATGGCGGTCAATTTGGCCTTGGTTGCGAAATGGGGATTTCCACTCAAAAACTGCATGCCAGAGGTCCTATGGGACTAAAAGAGTTGACCAGCTATAAATATGTCATCCAAGGGACGGGTCAAGTGAGGAAATAATGATGAAAATTGGTTTTATCGGTCTGGGAAATATGGGTGGTAATCTCGCTCGTCTAGTTGCCCAAGATGAAAGATACAGAAGCGAATTGCTACTGGCCAATCGCAGTCGTGACAAGGCTGAAAAGATTGCTGCAGAACTTGGTGGTCAGCCGGCCAGTAATGCAGAAGTTTTTGCTCAGGCAGAGGTGATTTTTCTGGGCATCAAACCTGCTCAATTTGCTGACTTGCTGGCTGAGTATCAGGAAATTCTAGACAAACGGGATTCTCTTCTGCTGGTTTCGATGGCTGCGGGTCTGCCTTTAGAAACGTTAGAAAAATTGACACCTAGCCACCATCGTTGGATTCGTATAATGCCTAATACACCGGTAGCTGTTGGCGAGGGGGTTATTACTTATGCCTTATCCCAGCAGGCGAATCAAGTAGACGAAGATTTGTTGCGTGAGCTTCTGTCTTCGGCTGGCCTTTTGGTCAAACTAGAGGAAAAGCAGTTGGATGCGGCGACAGCTCTTGCTGGCTGTGGACCAGCCTTCGTCTATCTCTTTATAGAGGCTTTAGCGGATGCAGGTGTCCGAGCTGGACTTAGTCGCGACATATCGCTTGAACTGGCCAATCAAACCCTTTTAGGCGCTGCCAAGCTAGGTCAGGTCAGCGCTCAACATCCGGCTCAGCTCAAAGATCAAGTCTGCAGTCCAGCTGGTTCGACCATCGCTGGGGTAGCCAGTCTGGAAGAAAATGCCTTTCGAGGAACGGTCATGGCAGCCGTTCAAGCTGCCTATCAAAGGACACAAGAACTTGGTAAGTGGAATAATTGTCATTTTGCCTTTTTTGAAGAAAAAATAGAATCGTAAAGCGATATGATACATCATCATATAAGTAATGCAGAGAGACACTCGTAGATGGCTTGTTTAAAGTCAGTACGAGTGTCTTTTTGTTTTTCAAAAAACTTATCTCTAAGAAGAAGTAGATTTTACAATCAACAGCTTAGCCCATTTTTCTTTTGTTTTTCCTTGACAGTTAAATTGTCAGAATTTATAATAAAAGAAGAAAGGTGATAACAGTGTTATCTAGTTGAAAGCATGAAAAAAGAAACAGATGAGTTAAACGAAAAAATCTTGGAAAGCGCGAGGAGTGAGTTCTTGGCTTATGGCTATCAGGATGCTTCACTGCGGAGAATTTGTCGCACGGCTGGCTTGACGACTGGGGCTCTTTATAAGCGATATGAGAGTAAGGACAGTCTCTTTACTGCCCTGCTTGAGCCTACTCTGATAGCCTTAGACCAGTATGGACAAGAGCAGAAGCGACGTGACTATGCTTTCCTAGAAGAGGGACACCTATCTGACATGTGGGCACATCGCTTAGAGGATCTCCAGTCTCTGATGCGGATTCTCTATGAGCATAAGGATATTATGCAGCTCTTGCTCTTTAAATCTCAGGGTTCTTCGCAAGCGGACTTCAGGATGCGTCTGCCTCATTTGGCAGCAGACGAGACTTATCGCTATTTGGAGCTGGCTTACAAAGAGGGGAAGATCAATCATTTGGTCAAACACGAGTTTCTGCGATCGTGCATGACAGCTTATTACACAGCTGTATTTGAGCCCTTGGCTCAAGACTGGCCCCAAGAGCAGGCGCTGGAATTTTGCCATTCCATTATGGACTTGTTTGACTGGGGAGGTTTGCTCGGTTTTTGATAGAAAGAAGGAAATTCTATGAAGAAAAAATCTGTCCTTACTTGGATCTGGGACTTTGTTTCCCTTCATAAGATATATTTTGTGCTCAGTCTGATCTTTGCCTTTGCCTCTGTGATTTCAGGATTTCTGCCTTATTTCTTTATTGGTGGAATGATTAATCAACTCTTGGCTGGCAATAAAAACTGGGATTTTTACCTGCAGCAGTCAGCGTGGGCGGGTCTGGCCTGGATTGGCTACTGGGGCTTCCACGGTATTTCCACCATGCTGTCGCATACGGCTACTTTTAAGATTCTAGCGGAAATGCGTCACCGTCTGACAGACAAGCTGGCTAAACTGCCTCTAGGTACAGTGCTTAGTCAGTCATCTGGCAGTTATAAAAACATTATCGTTGAGCGGGTGGATGCGACCGAAACGACCTTGGCTCACCTGATTCCAGAGTTTACCGCTGGGATTTTTGGTCCGATTATTGTTCTCATTGCTATGCTGGTTATTGATTGGCGGCTGACCTTGCTATCTCTCCTGACTATTCCTATTGTGATATTGGCCTATATGCGGATGGCTGTCAATAGCGAAGCCGACTATCAAAATACTCTGGTCAAGACCAAAAAACTAAATGATACAGCGGTGGAATACATCAATGGGATTGAGGTTATCAAGGTTTTTGGCAAAGAAAAGTTCTCTTACGATAAGTTTGTGACGGCTGCTAGAGAAGGAGCAGACTGCTTTATTGAGTGGATGCGCAAGTTCAATCTAGAGATGGGCATTGTGACTTCTTTTCTGCCATCAGGCTTGCTCTTTCTTCTGCCGGCTGGTTGTTATTTCTATTTGCAAGGCAGTTTGACTGCCGGCAATTTCATTCTGATGATTATTCTTTCGCTCAGTCTTCTGACTCCTCTGATTTTAGTGGCTAGTTACATGGACGATTTACGGAAAATCGGGACTATTTTTGGCCAAGTCATTGATATTTTGGAAAAGCCTGATTTGAAAAGGCCTCAGGAGCTGAGAGAAATTCCAAAAGGAAGGGATCTGGTCATGACGAATGTCAGCTTCGGCTATACAGATGAAGAGGAAGTACTGCACGATATTTCGCTAGATATTAAGGCTGGCAGCATCAATGCTTTAGTCGGTCCATCAGGATCAGGTAAGTCTACAATTGTCAAGCTTCTGGCTTCTTTCTGGGATGTCGGTTCTGGTCAGATTACCTATGGTGGCTTGGACATTCGCCAGCTTCCGCTAGACTATTACAGTCGGCAGATTGCTTATGTGACCCAGGATAACTATCTCTTTGATGAGACTATTATGGAAAATATCCGGATGGGAAATCCAGCAGCATCTGATGAAGAGGTCATCGAAATTGCCCGTCGCTGTGGCTGTTATGACTTTATCATGAACTTGGAAGACGGCTTTGGAACTCAAGTAGGCTCTGGCGGCGGTCATCTATCTGGTGGGGAGCGCCAGCGGATTGCTATCGCCCGTGCTATGCTTAAGGATGCGCCGATTCTTATCCTGGATGAAGCGACTGCTTATACAGATCCAGAAAATGAAGCACGGATTCAGTCCAGTCTAGCTCGTCTGATTGAAGGACGGACCTTGATTGTCATTGCTCACAGACTGTCTACGATTATGAGTGCAGACCAGATAGTCCTGGTCAATGATGGTCGTATTGAAGCTAGGGGGCGGCATGAAGAGTTGCTGGCAGCCAGTCCGCTTTATGCTTCCATGTGGCAGGCCCATATAGCTACCAGAGATAGTGGTGAAATGGAAGGTGGGCTGACTCATGCTTAATATACTGAAGAAATTCTTTGATTTCTGTACGGCCGAGGACCGTAGGAAATTTTATCAATCCATTTATCTGGGCATCATCAAGTCCTTTATCATCGCTCTGCGTATCCCAGCGATCGGCTTAGTCGTTATGGGACTGATTGAGAAGAATCTCTCTATGCAGACCTTCTGGCTGGCTCTGGCTATCATGCTGGTATCCACTGTACTAAACGTCTGGATTACTCTAAAAATCACCATGCTTCAGACGGAAGCGGGCTATCATACCTGTGCTCAGAAGCGGATCGAAATTGCCGAGCACATGCGCTATCTACCCATGGGTTACTTTAATCACAATAGCTTGGGCAAGATTACCAGTGTTACGACTAATACGCTGGAAGGGCTGTCTGATGTAGCTACGCGAGTGGTTATGATGACTGTGCAAGGATTCCTAACGACTGGTCTCATTACCGTTTTGGTCTTTCTCTATGACTGGCGGGTTGGTCTGGTTCTCTTGGTTGGTCTCGTCCTCTTTCTCCTGCCAAATACTCTCATGCGTTGGCAAGTTGGCAAGGTTTCTGATGACAAGTATCAGGCGGATATGGACCTGGTAGCTGTTGTTTTGGAGTACAGCCAAGGGATTGCAGAAGTTAAGAACTACAATCTGGTCAACCGTTCTGCCAAGAAGCTGTCCAAGGCTATTGAAGGCAAGAGTCAGCTAGATACCAAAATGACACTCGTGACCTCACCTTACATTGCTCTCCAGGGCATGGTGACCAAGCTGACCGGTCTCTTTATGGGTCTTTTCTCTATCTATTTTTATCTCAATGGCAGTATGGAGCTGCTGGTAACCATTATGATGATTGTCAGTGGTTTTATGATTTATGAAAATCTAGACGGCGTTGGCTCTTTCTCTTCTCTTCTGCGCATTGTTGATTTGTCTGTTGATATGGTCAATCAAGTCCTGGCTATCCAGCCTATGGACATCAGCGGTCAGGATATTGAGCCTAAGAGCAGCCGGATTGAGTTGAGAGATGTTAGCTTCTCTTATGGAAATAAGAAAATCATTGACGGGGTTTCCCTCACCATTCCAGAAAAAACGACAACTGCCTTGGTCGGACCATCTGGATCAGGCAAAACAACGCTTTGCGACCTCATCGCCCGCTTCTGGGATGTGGATCAAGGAAGTATCAGTCTGGACGGGCATGACGTCAGGGATTACAGCTATGACAGCCTGATTCGTAATTTCAGCTTTGTCTTCCAAAGCGTCTATCTCTTTGAGGATACTATTGCTAATAACATTCGTTTTGGCAAGCCGGAGGCCAGTCAGGAAGAAGTAATAGAGGCTGCCAAGAAAGCTGCCTGTCATGACTTTATCCTCTCGCTGCCTGATGGCTATGACACCAAGATTGGTGAAGGAGGTGCTAGTCTTTCTGGAGGTGAGCGCCAGCGCATTTCCATCGCTCGAGCAATTATCAAGGATGCTCCTATTATCATTCTGGATAAAGCAACAGCCAATGTTGACCCAGAAAACGAAGAAGCCCTCATGCAGGCTATTCAGGCTCTAACACGCGATAAGACCATTATCATGATTGCCCACCGACTCAAGACAGTTGAGCATGCAGACCAGATTTTGGTGCTGGATCAAGGCCGTATTGTCGAGCAAGGAAAACATCAAGACTTACTGGACAAACAAGGTATCTACAGTAAGTTTATCCAAGAAAGAAAAACTGCCGCCAGCTGGCGGATTGAGATGGGGGAATGATAACCTGAAACAGCAGGCCAGCGGCTTGCTGTTTTTCATTTAAAGGGAAGAATGGTATAATGAAAGAGAAAAATCTTGAATGAGGTACCCCATGAATGAAATCAAATGCCCCAACTGCGGGGAGGTTTTTACTGTCAATGAGAGCCAGTACAGTGAGCTTTTGTCGCAGGTTCGGACAGCAGAGTTTGACAAGGAAATTCATGCTCGGATTGAGCAGGAACTGGCTTTAGCAGAGCAAAAATCCCAGAATGCCCAACAAGTCCTCCTATCGCAGAAAGAACAGGAAATTAGCAAGCTTGAAAATCAAATTACTCAGTTTGAGACCCAGCAGGAATTGGCAAAGAAAGAGGCGGAGCAGGCAGCTAGTCTTCAGTTGCAAGAAAAAGACAAGGAAGTTCAGCAATTGGAAAGTCAGCTGACAACTCTGCGCTTGGAGCATGAAAATCAACTGCAAAAGACCTTGTCTGCGCTGGAAAAAGAGCGAGACGAGGTTAAGAACCAGCTAGTCTTGCAAGAAAAGGAAGCAGCGCTGGCTCAGACCTCGCTCAAAGAGCGCTATGAGGTAGAGCTACGGCAGAAAGATGAGACCATAGAGTTCTACAAGGATTTCAAGGCCAAGCAGTCCACTAAGATGATTGGTGAGAGTTTGGAACAGCACTGCGAGTACGAGTTTAACAAGAACCGTATGGCTATGTTCCCACGAGCGGAGTTTGGCAAGGACAATGATGCAAGAACAGGCAGCAAGGGTGACTACATTTATCGAGAGGTGGATGAAAATGGTGTAGAAATCCTCTCCATCATGTTTGAGATGAAAAATGAAGGTGACGAGACGGCGACCAAGAAGAAAAATGAGCATTTTTTCAAAGAGCTGGATAAGGATCGGCGTGAGAAAAGCTGTGAATATGCTATTCTTGTGACACTTCTTGAAGCTGATAGCGAACTCTACAATTCAGGTATTGTCGATGTGTCTTATGCTTATGAGAAGATGTATGTTATCCGACCACAATTCTTCTTGCCCATGATTACCCTCCTGCGTAATGCTGCGCTTAACTCGCTCCAGTACAAGCAGGAACTGGCCTTGGTGAGGGAGCAGAATATTGATATTACGCATTTTGAGGAAGATTTGGATGCCTTTAAAGTAGCTTTCGCCAAGAACTATCAGTCTGCTTCGACCAACTTTGGTAAGGCCATCGAGGAGATTGACAAGGCCATCCGCCGGATGGAAGAAATCAAAAAATTCCTGACGACCTCTGAAAACCAGCTGCGTTTGGCTAATAACAAGCTGGACGACGTCTCTGTCAAAAAATTGACACGCAAAAATCCTACCATGAAAGCGAAGTTTGAAGCGCTTAAGGGGGAGTAGGAGGATCCTATGCAGATACGAAAAGCAACCATGAAAGATGCTGAAGCACTACTGTCTCTATACGAAGACTTGGGCTATCCAACGACCGCTTCTAAGCTGTCTCGACGTTTAGAAATGATTCTTTCTCAACCACATTATGGCTGTCTTCTAGCTGAAAGAAACGGAGAAATTTTAGGTTTCTTAGGTTATGCGAAGCTCTTCTTTTTTGAAGCAGATGGATCTTACTATCGTATTTTAGCTTTGTCAGTTGCAAAAGAAACAAGACGACAAGGAATTGCTAGTAGGCTAATCGATGAATTGAAAAAACAAGCGGTAAAAGAAGGAGTTGAGGCACTGGCTCTAAATAGTGGAATAACCGCTGAACGAAATGCTGCACATCAGTTTTATCAGACAGTTGGATTTGAAAAAGTGACTGCCGGCTTTGCCCTGCATTTAAAAAGTCAACATAAATAAATCATGAAAAATAGCAGAGGAAACAAAGTAATGTCTACAGCAAATATGAACAGCATAAGGGCTTCCAAAAGCGAGTTTTAGTATTTTTAGAAAGTTAATCAATGAACGGAATTATCAACTTAAGAAAAGAAGCGGGAATGACTTCGCATGACGCGGTCTTTAAGCTGCGTAAAATTTTGGGAACGAAGAAAATTGGTCATGGGGGCACCTTAGACCCAGATGTGGTTGGGGTGCTTCCGATTGCTGTGGGCAAGGCAACACGTTTAGTTGAATTTATGCAGGAGGAAGGAAAGATCTACGAGGGGGAGATTACTCTGGGCTGCTCAACGACGACAGAGGATGCCAGCGGAGACATCCTAGAGCGGACGCCAGTGACGGAGCTTTTAGAAGAGGCTCTCATCGATGAAGCGATGGAGTCCATGACTGGTGAGATTCGCCAGATACCGCCCATGTACTCAGCAGTCAAGGTCAATGGCCGCAAGCTTTATGAGTATGCTAGAGCGGGTCAAGAAGTAGAGCGACCAGAGCGGCAGGTGACCATCTATAGTTTTGAGCGCACCAGTCCGATTTCCTATGAAGATGAGCAAGCTCGTTTTCGCTTTCGGGTCAAGTGTAGCAAGGGAACATATGTTCGAACCCTGTCTGTTGATTTAGGAGCAAAGCTTGGCTTTGCCAGTCACATGTCTCAGTTGACACGGACTTCTTCAGCAGGTATGAGCTTAGATGATGCCTTGACCTTGGAGGAAATAGCGGAGCGAGTAGCAGTGGAGGATTTTACATTTCTTCAGCCTTTGGAGTTGGGGACAGGTGATCTACCCAAGATTGAACTAACGATAGAGCAGTTAGAGGAAGTCCGCTTTGGTCGCTTTATTTTCATTGAAAATGCGGCAACAATCTTGGCTGGTTTTCATAAAGGTAAGCTTATCGCCATCTTAGAGAAAAGAGACGAATATTATAAACCCAAAAAAGTTTTTCTTTGATGGTATATAGCATATTAGCATCCTGAAATATATTTTCAGGATTTTTTATATGACTTGAATAATCAAATAAATATTGAAGTTAAAAATGGTCAGAAATTTTGTCTCCAAAGGCATAGAAGACGCTTGTATATCTTAGTACATGTTTTGAAATAAGAATACTCCAAATTTAGGCATTTTGGTAAAAAATGATAGAGAAAAAACAGGGGATTATCATTGCTTAAATCCTACTTATATGGTACACTTGGGAAAGTGACAATTTTAGAATAATAAGGAGGGTTCCAATACATGGGACAAGACTGGAAGAAAATAGAAAGGCAACGTTTTACAATTCGTAAGACGAGAGCATGGGGCGCATGTTCAGTTTTTCTAGGATCAAGTATTTTCTTTCTAGGAGGGGGAGTTGCAAGTGCACAAGAAGTTAGTCCTTCTGCACAAGACCAAGCACCTCAAGTAGCAGAAGCTGCTAGAGTTTCAGATGAAAAAGAGTCTGAGAAACCGGCAACTGAAGCGCAAGCCGAGCCTGAAAAGAATGCTGCGTCAGTAAGTGCAGGTGTTCAAGCAACTGAAGCTAAGGAACAAGCTGCGCCTAGCACTGAAGAAGTAGCTAAAGCAGAAGAAGCAGCTGTTTCAAAAGACGAAAAGTCAGAAGAAACAAGTGCTCCGAAAGAAGCTAAAGCAGAAGAAAAGGCTGAGCCAAAAGAAGAGAAAATAGAAGCAAAAACAGCAAGTTCTGAAACTAATGCAGCCACACAACCTAAGCGTTCAGGCACATCAGGATTCAGAAGTGTTAGTGGTACATCAGGATTCCGAAATACTGGTGCTGCTCGCCAAGGATCTGACTATACTGTTACTCAAGATGGTAATCTAGCTACAGTTCAAGCTAATGCCTTGAAAACTCAGCTGGATAGAGCAGCGTCAGAGAACTTGCCAGTTACACCGAACCAGCTTAGAAATTTTGGAACCGCAACAACTGACGAAGAAAGACGCAGATTAGAACGTCAAGCAGCTGATCTTCAAAATGCTGAAGCTCAGACAATGAATAAAAAAATCTCTGATTACTTGACGGCTAAACAAAGAGCTCAACAATTAACAGGTAGAGAAGGAAGCTTGCAACAAATTGCTCCTCAAAACCTCGTTTTCTCTGATGAGCCAAATGCAACAGCTAAGATTAGGCTGGCACAAGGAGACTGGTTTGTCAAAGACAGTACGCTCACATCTCGAAATCAATATGTTCGTGAAGCTTTGGATAGTCGAAGCTACAGTGAGTGGCGAGACGGGACAACTACTCAACCGAATGCAGTTATCACTAGAGCCGATACAAGCCAACCGGCAGCAGAGCGAATCATCAAGGATCAAACAGATGCTTACTACATGGTTCATACGCAAGTTGGTAGAACTACAACAGTAGAGTACACCTTGCACAACTCATTTGCAGGTGGTCGACCTATTACGAAAGCTATTGCTCGATATACGCCTAAGAAGAGTTCTGCTTATGATGATAGTATGGTAATGGCTATCCATAAAGACCCAACTATGACAGTTTGGAATGGATCCAGCTATGATCGTAAAGGAACTGGTAACCAATTGCATATGGAATGGGAATTCTATTATGCGGATGGCACTAAGGTAGACTTTGGCAGAACACCTGGTGTTGTTTCTTTCGCTTCACGTAACCACCACGGGAATGATATTTACGCTGAAATTTATGGTAATTTGAGCTCAAATATGCAGAATGTACAAATTGTAGGTTCTTCTATCGTTCCACAGGCAAATGGTTGGTACTATGCAAATGGTAAGAACAACTCTTATAAAGGCCAAACTGAATATCAATGGGACCAACAAGGTAATCCAAATGAATTCTGGGGAGCGGGTGCTGCAAAAGTTACAAGTGGTACATCATTGAGCTTTGATATTGCTACTACTAATCCTGGTCAGCACTGGCCACGTCCAATTCGCCAATGGTTCTCATTTAATACCAACGTAAAAGCTAATAACGTCGTAACTAACCCTAATTTGACTTATACTCCTGCAGCATATGTCAATGAAGTTCCAGCACCAGAACCAGAAAAGTCTTATGACAGATTTGTCATGGATATTCCACATAATGTCAGAGTCGTAGATTATGAGAATGCCACTCCAGATCAAAAACGCGCCTTTGACAATCAAACTGGTTCTCAGATTGTTTACCAACAAGGTAAAGACGGACAAGTTATTGTTGTAGGACCAAAACCAGAAAACCTAAATGACGTACCAAATCCTAAGTTTACAGCTCAAGAACTTGAGACACTTAAAAATGGTGGAACTGTAAGAGGATTTAAAGGACACAATTACGTTGATCCTGTAGATACCATCATGGTTGTCAAACGTAATGCGGGACCAACTGGGCCTAAGGGTGATAAAGGCGCAACTGGAGCAACTGGAGCCACCGGTGCAGCAGGACCAAAAGGTGATAAAGGCGCAACTGGAGCCACAGGTGCAACCGGTGCAGCAGGACCAAAAGGCGATAAAGGCGCAACTGGAGCAACTGGAGCCACCGGTGCAGCAGGACCAAAAGGTGATAAGGGTGCTACAGGCGCAACTGGAGCCACAGGCGCAGCAGGACCAAAAGGCGATAAAGGTGCAACTGGCGCAACAGGAGCCACAGGCGCTTCAGGACCGAAAGGTGACAAAGGTGCAACTGGCGCAACAGGAGCCACAGGCGCTGCAGGACCAAAAGGCGATAAAGGTGCAACTGGCGCAACCGGAGCGACAGGCGCTGCAGGACCAAAAGGTGATAAGGGTGAAACCGGAGCCACAGGAGCCACAGGCGCAGCAGGACCGAAAGGTGACAAAGGCGCAACTGGCGCAACAGGAGCCACAGGAGCTGCAGGACCAAAAGGCGATAAGGGCGCAACAGGAGCCACAGGAGCAACCGGAGCTAAGGGTGATAAAGGTGAAACCGGAGCAACAGGTGCCACTGGTGCTACAGGAGCTAAAGGCGATAAAGGTGAAACCGGAGCTAAAGGTGAAGATGGTAAGCCGTCATTGGCTCAAGTCGTAGACAACAACGATGGCACTCATACTGTTAAAGTTGGTCTTGATAAGAATGGCAATGGCCAGTTGGATCCAGATGAAGTAACATCATCTACTATCGTTAAAGACGGAAAAGATGGTAAATCTCCACTAGCTAAAGTTGTCGATAATAACAACGGTACCCACACAGTTCAAGTCGGTCTCGATAAGAACGGTAATGGTGAACTTGATCCAGACGAAGTAACATCTTCAACTATCATCAAAGATGGTAAGGATGGAAAAGCTGGTGCAACTGGTGCTACAGGAGCTAAGGGTGATAAAGGTGAAACCGGAGCTACAGGCGCAAAAGGTGAAGATGGTAAGCCGTCATTGGCGCAAGTCGTAGACAACAACGATGGCACTCATACTGTTAAAGTTGGTCTTGATAAGAACGGCAATGGCCAGTTGGATCCAGATGAAGTAACATCATCTACTATCGTTAAAGACGGTAAGGATGGTAAGTCTCCATTAGCTAAGGTTGTTGACAACAACAATGGCACCCACACAGTTCAAGTCGGTCTCGATAAGAACGGTAACGGTGAACTTGATCCAGACGAAGTAACATCTTCAACAATCATCAAAGATGGTAAGGATGGAAAAGCTGGTGCAACTGGTGCTACAGGTGCCACTGGAGCTAAGGGTGATAAAGGTGAAACCGGAGCTACAGGCGCAACAGGTGCTACAGGAGCGACCGGAGCAAAAGGTGAAGATGGTAAGCCGTCATTGGCTCAAGTCGTAGACAACAACGATGGCACTCATACTGTTAAAGTTGGTCTTGATAAGAACGGCAACGGTCAGTTGGATCCAGATGAAGTAACTTCTTCAACCATCGTCAAAGACGGTAAGGATGGTAAGTCTCCATTAGCTAAGATTGTTGACAACAACAATGGCACACACACAGTTCAAGTCGGACTCGATAAGAACGGTAACGGTGAACTTGATCCAGACGAAGTAACATCTTCAACTATCATCAAAGATGGTAAGGATGGAAAAGCTGGTGCAACTGGTGCTACAGGCGCGACCGGAGCTAAAGGTGAAGATGGTAAGCCGTCATTGGCTCAAGTCGTAGACAACAACGATGGCACTCATACTGTTAAAGTTGGTCTTGATAAGAACGGCAACGGTCAGTTGGATCCAGACGAAGTAACTTCATCTACCATCGTTAAAGACGGTAAGGATGGTAAGTCTCCATTAGCTAAGGTTGTTGACAACAACAATGGCACACACACAGTTCAAGTCGGACTCGATAAGAACGGTAACGGTGAACTTGATCCAGACGAAGTAACATCTTCAACAATCATCAAAGATGGTAAGGATGGAAAAGCTGGTGCCACTGGTGCCACTGGAGCTAAGGGTGATAAAGGTGAAACCGGAGCAACAGGTGCTACCGGAGCTAAAGGTGATAAAGGTGAAGATGGTAAGCCGTCATTGGCTCAAGTCGTAGACAACAACGATGGCACTCATACTGTTAAAGTTGGTCTTGATAAGAACGGCAATGGCCAGTTGGATCCAGATGAAGTAACATCATCTACTATTGTTAAAGACGGAAAAGATGGTAAATCTCCACTAGCTAAAGTTGTCGATAATAACAACGGTACCCACACAGTTCAAGTCGGTCTTGATAAGAACGGTAATGGTGAACTTGATCCAGACGAAGTAACATCTTCAACTATCATTAAAGATGGTAAGGATGGAAAAGCTGGTGCCACAGGAGCAACCGGAGCTAAGGGTGATAAAGGTGAAACCGGAGCTACAGGTGCTACAGGCGCGACCGGAGCTAAAGGCGATAAAGGTGAAACTGGAGCTACAGGCGCAACAGGTGCCAAAGGTGAAGATGGTAAGCCATCATTAGCCCAAGTCGTAGACAATAACGACGGTACTCATACTGTTAAAGTTGGTCTTGATAAGAACGGCAACGGTCAGTTGGATCCAGATGAAGTAACTTCATCTACCATCGTTAAAGACGGAAAAGATGGTAAATCTCCATTAGCTAAAGTTGTCGATAACAATAACGGTACCCATACAGTTCAAGTCGGTCTTGATAAGAATGGTAACGGTGAGCTTGATCCAGATGAAGTGACATCTTCAACTATCATCAAAGATGGTAAGGATGGAAAAGCTGGTGCAACTGGTGCTACAGGTGCCACAGGAGCTAAGGGTGATAAAGGTGAAGATGGCAAGCCGTCATTGGCTCAAGTCGTAGACAATAACGACGGTACTCACACTGTTAAAGTTGGTCTTGATAAGAACGGCAACGGTCAGTTGGATCCAGACGAAGTAACTTCATCTACCATCGTTAAAGACGGTAAGGATGGTAAGTCTCCATTAGCTAAGGTTGTTGACAACAACAATGGCACCCACACAGTTCAAGTCGGTCTCGATAAGAACGGTAACGGTGAACTTGATCCAGACGAAGTAACATCTTCAACAATCATCAAAGATGGTAAGGATGGAAAAGCTGGTACAACTGGTGCTACAGGTGCCACTGGAGCTAAGGGTGATAAAGGTGAAACCGGAGCTACAGGCGCAACAGGTGCTACAGGCGCGACCGGAGCTAAAGGCGATAAAGGTGAAGATGGCAAGCCGTCATTGGCTCAAGTCGTAGACAATAACGACGGTACTCATACTGTTAAAGTTGGTCTTGATAATAACGGCAACGGTCAGTTGGATCCAGATGAAGTAACTTCTTCAACCATCGTCAAAGACGGTAAGGATGGTAAGTCTCCACTAGCTAAAGTTGTCGATAATAACAACGGTACCCACACAGTTCAAGTCGGTCTCGATAAGAACGGTAATGGTGAACTTGATCCAGACGAAGTAACATCTTCAACTATCATTAAAGATGGTAAGGATGGAAAAGCTGGCGCAACTGGTACGACAGGAGCTAAAGGAGACAAAGGTGAAACCGGAGCTACAGGCGCGACCGGAGCTAAAGGTGAAGATGGTAAGCCGTCATTGGCTCAAGTCGTAGACAACAACGATGGCACTCATACTGTTAAAGTTGGTCTTGATAAGAACGGCAATGGCCAGTTGGATCCAGATGAAGTAACATCATCTACTATCGTTAAAGACGGAAAAGATGGTAAATCTCCACTAGCTAAAGTTGTTGATAATAACAACGGTACCCACACAGTTCAAGTCGGACTCGATAAGAACGGTAATGGTGAACTTGATCCAGACGAAGTAACATCTTCAACTATCATCAAAGATGGTAAGGATGGAAAAGCTGGTGCCACAGGAGCAACCGGAGCTAAGGGTGATAAAGGTGAAACCGGAGCTACAGGTGCCAAAGGTGAAGATGGTAAGCCGTCATTGGCTCAAGTCGTAGACAACAACGACGGTACTCATACTGTTAAAGTTGGTCTTGATAAGAACGGCAACGGTCAATTAGATCCAGACGAAGTAACTTCATCTACCATCGTTAAAGACGGAAAAGATGGTAAATCTCCATTAGCTAAAGTTGTAGACAACAACAATGGTACCCACACAGTTCAAGTCGGTCTTGATAAGAACGGTAATGGTGAGTTGGATCCAGATGAAGTGACATCTTCAACTATCATCAAAGATGGTAAGGATGGAAAAGCTGGTGCAACTGGGGCTACAGGCGCGACCGGAGCTAAAGGCGATAAAGGTGAAACTGGAGCTAAAGGTGAAGATGGCAAGCCATCATTGGCGCAGGTCGTAGACAATAACGACGGTACTCATACTGTTAAAGTCGGTCTTGATAATAACGGCAATGGTCAGTTGGATCCAGATGAAGTAACCTCATCTACCATCGTCAAAGACGGTAAGGATGGTAAGTCTCCACTAGCTAAAGTTGTAGATAATAACAACGGTACCCACACAGTTCAAGTCGGTCTTGATAAGAACGGTAATGGCGAGCTTGATCCAGACGAAGTAACATCTTCAACTATCATTAAAGATGGTAAGGATGGAAAAGCTGGCGCAACTGGCGCTACAGGAGCCACAGGCGCAACCGGAGCTAAGGGTGATAAAGGTGAAACCGGAGCAACAGGTGCCACAGGTGCCACTGGTGCTACAGGAGCTAACGGTGATAAAGGTGAAGATGGTAAACCATCATTGGCGCAAGTCGTAGACAATAACGACGGTACTCATACTGTTAAAGTCGGTCTTGATAATAACGGCAACGGTCAGTTGGATCCAGATGAAGTAACCTCATCTACCATCGTCAAAGACGGTAAGGATGGTAAGTCTCCACTAGCTAAAGTTGTCGATAATAACAACGGTACCCACACAGTTCAAGTCGGTCTCGATAAGAACGGTAATGGTGAACTTGATCCAGACGAAGTAACATCTTCAACTATCATTAAAGATGGTAAGGATGGAAAAGCTGGCGCAACTGGTGCGACAGGCGCGACCGGAGCTAAAGGTGAAGATGGCAAGCCATCATTGGCGCAAGTCGTAGACAATAACGACGGTACTCATACTGTTAAAGTTGGTCTTGATAAGAACGGTAACGGTGAACTTGATCCAGACGAAGTAACTTCATCTACCATCGTTAAAGACGGAAAAGATGGTAAATCTCCATTAGCTAAAGTTGTCGATAATAATAACGGTACGCACACAGTTCAAGTCGGTCTCGATAAGAACGGTAATAGTGAACTTGATCCAGACGAAGTAACATCTTCAACAATCATCAAAGATGGTAAGGATGGAAAAGCTGGCGCAACAGGTGCCACTGGTGCTACAGGCGCGACCGGAGCTAAAGGTGAAGATGGCAAGCCGTCATTGGCTCAAGTCGTAGACAATAACGACGGTACTCACACTGTTAAAGTTGGTCTTGATAAGAACGGCAACGGTCAATTAGATCCAGACGAAGTAACTTCATCTACCATCGTTAAAGACGGAAAAGATGGTAAATCTCCATTAGCTAAAGTTGTAGACAACAACAACGGTACCCACACAGTTCAAGTCGGTCTCGATAAGAACGGTAATGGTGAACTTGATCCAGACGAAGTAACATCTTCAACTATCATCAAAGATGGTAAGGATGGAAAAGCTGGCGCAACAGGTGCCACTGGTGCTACAGGCGCGACCGGAGCTAAAGGTGAAGATGGCAAGCCATCATTGGCGCAAGTCGTAGACAATAACGACGGTACTCACACTGTTAAAGTTGGTCTTGATAAGAACGGCAACGGTCAGTTGGATCCAGATGAAGTAACTTCTTCAACCATCGTCAAAGACGGTAAGGATGGTAAGTCTCCACTAGCTAAAGTTGTCGATAATAACAACGGTACCCACACAGTTCAAGTCGGTCTTGATAAGAACGGTAACGGTGAACTTGATCCAGACGAAGTAACATCTTCAACAATCATCAAAGATGGAAAAGCTGGCGCAACAGGCGCGACCGGAGCTAAGGGTGATAAAGGTGAAACCGGAGCTACAGGCGCGACCGGAGCTAAAGGTGAAGATGGCAAGCCGTCATTGGCGCAAGTCGTAGACAACAACGACGGTACTCATACTGTTCAAGTCGGTCTTGATAAAAACGGCAATGGTCAGTTGGATCCAGATGAAGTAACCTCATCTACTATCGTTAAAGACGGAAAAGATGGTAAATCTCCATTAGCTAAAGTAGTCGATAATAACAACGGTACCCACACAGTTCAAGTCGGTCTCGATAAGAACGGTAATGGTGAACTTGATCCAGACGAAGTAACATCTTCAACTATCATCAAAGATGGTAAGGATGGAAAAGCTGGTGCCACAGGAGCAACCGGAGCTAAGGGTGATAAAGGCGCAACCGGAGCTACAGGCGATAAAGGTGAAACTGGAGCTACAGGCGCAACAGGTGCCAAAGGTGAAGATGGTAAGCCATCATTAGCCCAAGTCGTAGATAATAATAACGGCACTCACACTGTTAAAGTTGGTCTTGATAAGAACAATAACGGCCAGCTCGATCCAGACGAAGTAACCTCATCTACCATCGTTAAAGACGGTAAGGATGGTAAATCTCCACTAGCTAAAGTTGTCGATAACAATAACGGTACTCATACTGTTCAAGTCGGTCTCGATAAGAACGGAAATGGTGAGCTTGATCCAGACGAAGTAACATCATCTACAATCATCAAAGATGGTAAGGATGGAAAAGCTGGTGCAACCGGTGCTACAGGCGCGACCGGAGCTAAAGGCGATAAAGGTGAAACTGGAGCAACAGGCGCAACTGGAGCTAAAGGCGAAGATGGTAAGCCATCATTAGCCCAAGTCGTGGATAATAATAACGGCACTCACACTGTTAAAGTTGGTCTTGATAAGAACGGCAACGGTCAGTTGGATCCAGACGAAGTAACTTCTTCAACCATCGTCAAAGACGGTAAGGATGGTAAGTCTCCACTAGCTAAAGTTGTCGATAATAACAACGGTACCCACACAGTTCAAGTCGGTCTCGATAAGAATGGTAACGGTGAGCTTGATCCAGACGAAGTAACATCTTCAACAATCATCAAAGATGGAAAAGCTGGCGCAACAGGCGCGACCGGAGCTAAGGGTGAAGATGGTAAATCATCATTAACTGAAGTAGTTGATAACAACGACGGTACTCATACTGTTAAGGTTGGTATCGATAAGAACGGCGACGGTAAACTTGATCCAAGTGAAGTAACCTCAACAACTATCGTCAAAGACGGTGCAACTGGCGCAGATGGTAAGCCATCATTGGCTAAGGTTGTAGACAATAACGATGGCACCCATACCGTTCAAGTCGGTCTTGATAAGAACGGTAATGGTCAGTTGGATCCAGATGAAGTAACATCATCTACTATCGTTAAAGACGGAAAAGATGGTAAATCTCCACTAGCTAAAGTTGTCGATAATAACAACGGTACCCACACAGTTCAAGTCGGTCTCGATAAGAACGGTAATGGTGAACTTGATCCAGACGAAGTAACATCTTCAACTATCATCAAAGATGGTAAGGATGGAAAAGCTGGTGCCACAGGCGCAACCGGAGCTAAGGGTGATAAAGGTGAAACCGGAGCTACAGGTGCGACCGGAGCTAAAGGCGAAGATGGTAAGCCATCATTGGCTAAGGTTGTAGACAATAACGACGGCACCCATACTGTTCAAGTCGGTCTTGATAAGAACGGTAATGGTCAGTTGGATTCAGATGAAGTAACCTCATCTACCATCGTTAAAGACGGTGCAACTGGCGCAACTGGTGCTACAGGAGCGACCGGTGCAACTGGTGCGGATGGTAAAGATGGTAAATCATCATTAACTGAAGTAGTTGATAACAACGACGGTACTCATACTGTTAAGGTTGGTATCGATAAGAACGGCGACGGTAAACTTGATCCAAGTGAAGTAACGTCAACGACTATCGTTAAAGACGGCGCAACTGGTGCTACAGGCGCAACTGGAGCGGATGGCAAGCCATCATTGGCTAAGGTTGTAGACAATAACGATGGCACTCACACTGTTCAAGTCGGACTCGATAAGAACAATAACGGTCAGTTGGATCCGGACGAAGTAACATCTTCAACTATCATCAAAGATGGTAAAGCTGGCGCAACCGGTGCTACAGGAGCGACCGGAGCTAAGGGCGATAAAGGTGAAGATGGTAAATCATCATTAACTGAAGTAGTTGATAACCACGACGGTACTCATACTGTTAAAATTGGAATCGATAAGAATGGTGATGGTAAACTTGATCCAAGCGAAGTGACTTCAACAACGATCGTTAAAGATGGTGCAACTGGTGCTACAGGAGCGACCGGTGCAACTGGTGCGGATGGTAAAGATGGTAAATCATCATTAACTGAAGTAGTTAACAACAACGACGGTACGCATACTGTTAAGGTCGGTCTTGATAAGAACAGCGACGGTAAACTTGATCCAAGTGAAGTAACCTCAACGACTATCGTCAAAGACGGAAAAGATGGTAAGACACCATTGGCTGAAGTAGTTGACAATCAAAATGGAACACACACCATTAAGATCGGATTTGATACAAATGGCAATGGTAAGCTTGATCCAGAAGAAGTAACCTCTGCTACAATCGTCAAAGATGGAAAAGACGGAAAAGATGGTAAGGACGGCAAAGACGGAAAAGATGGTCAAAGCTCTCTTGTAACTATCGTTGAAAATGGAGATGGCACTGTTACTATTCTTGTTGGAATTGATAAGAATAATAATGGTAAGGTTGATCCTGATGAAGTAACATCTTCTACAATTATCAGAAATGGTAAAGATGGCAAGGACGGCAAAGACGGAAAAGATGGTAAGGACGGTAAAGATGGCAAGGGTGTAACCGGTCCAACCGGCCCAACTGGTCCAATCGGTCCAACCGGTCCAACTGGTCCAACCGGCCCAACTGGTCCAACCGGTCCAACTGGTCCAACCGGCCCAACTGGTCCAACCGGCCCAACCGGTCCAACTGGTCCAACCGGTCCAACTGGTCCAACTGGTCCAACCGGTCCAACCGGCCCAACTGGTCCAACCGGTCCAACTGGTCCAACCGGTCCAACCGGTCCAACTGGTCCTACAGGTCCAACTGGTCCTACAGGTCCTACAGGTCCAACTGGTCCTACAGGTCCAACCGGTCCTACAGGTCCAACTGGTCCAACCGGTCCAACCGGCCCAACAAAACCAGTAGTTCCAACTGATCCAACTGGTCCTACTAAACCAATAAAACCAGTAGTTCCAACCGATCCAACAGTTCCGGCTAAGCCAACAAAACCTGCAGGAACAACCAAAGTAGTAGCTAAGTCAGGAACACTCCCTAATACTGGTGACAATAGCAACCATGAAGTAGGTGTTGTGGGTGCAGGCCTTCTATCTGCTGCACTTCTAGCTGCCTTAGGTGTTTCTAAGCGAAAAGAAGAAGAACTCTAAGATATTCCCTTTGTAAACTTTAAGGAATATCAAGTTTAGAGTAAAACAGAGGCTATTAGAATTGTAAATTCTATTAGCCTCTAGTTTTGTTGTATTAATGTTTTGGAGGAATTGAATGTCATCAATTGTATTGAATATGATTGTAAAAAATGAAGCCCATATAATTTTGGAAACGCTCCAAAATTTAGTCAATTCGATTACTTTTGACTACTGGGTCATTTCTGACACTGGATCCACAGATGGAACGGAAAACCTCATTTTGAACTTTTTTAGTGAAGTTGGGATTCCGGGAGAGTTGTATAAAGATGAATGGCAGAACTTTGCGCACAATAGAAATGTTGCCTTAGACCATGCAAGAGGAAAGGGAGACTATGTTCTTACCTTTGATGCAGATGACAGGATTGAAGGGAATTTAAAAATTTCTACTGATCTGGAAGCAGATGCCTATTATCTTAATTTTTCAGATGAGAGCGGAACTCTTTCATTTCGTCGCGTAGCCATTTTTAAAAATAGGCCAGAAGTCTATTGGCGAGGGGTCGTGCATGAATTTATTGAATTGCCTGAGGGTGCCACCTATGGAAATCTTGTCGGACCTTATTCAGTCATTGCTAGAACTAGAGGTGCACGAAGCCTAGACAGTGCTAAATATTTTAATGATGCAACTTTACTTGCAAATGCTGTTCATAATAACCAAGACCCTGATTTAGAGCCCAGATATACTTTTTATTGCGGGAGATCATACCGTGGTGCAGGCTTAAATCATGAGGCACTTCCTTGGTTCAAAAAGCGGGCAGATATGACGAATGGATGGTCAGAGGAAGCTTATTATTCTTGTCTAGAAATAGCACAAATTTATGAAAATGAAGGGAAGGCTTTTGAAGGTCGAGAGTATTTGGAAAAAGCTATCCAGATCAATCCTAATCGTGCTGAAGCATGGTCTGAATTAGCTAAATTGTATAGAGAAAAAGGCCAGCATCACATTGCTTTTGCCTATGCTTACATGGCTAAGGATTTAGAATTAAATCCAGATAGTCTATTTAGCTGGGAGACGGTTTATGATTATTGGATTCCATTTGAATTGTTAGAAAATGGTGTCAAGATAGGGAATTTTGAAGTTGCCTACCAAGGCTTCAGATCATTAATTCTGGCAGGACAAGCCGATACTTATAAAAATTATTATGAATACTTGCCTCAATTTGAACAATATCTAGATAATGAGATTATTGAGAAGATAATAGAAGTAATCAATGGGACAGAAGCTTGATAGCAGCAATGCTAGATAGACTTTTGTCGATTAGAGTGGCTTGATACAGCCTAAACTTTGAGAGTGGGACAGAAATCGGTAATTCGTTAGAATTCGATTTCGTCGTCTCACCCTCCGCACAGTTGAGTAGGGCTGCAAAAGCTGATGAAATCAGCCTAGTAGAGCCCACTCAACCACTGCGTCTTGCTCGACAATCCAAAGACAATTGAGAGGCTAGGACAAAAGTCCTAGCCTCATTTGTTTTGGAGAAGTTGCTATTAGCCTAGTTCTTAGTTTTGAAAGGCAGAAAAAAACCAGAAATTCCTTATGAATTTCTGATTTTTTATTTATTCTTGATAAGAAACGATGCCAATGATGGTATCGACAGCGCGTTCCATAGTTTCTAGGCTGACATATTCGAAACGGCCATGCATGTTTTCACCGCCAGCAAAGAGATTAGGTGTCGGGATTCCCATAAAGGAAATTTTTGAGCCATCAGTACCGCCACGGATCGGCTCGATAATCGGCTGGATGTCCAGACTTTCCATGACTGCTTTGGCGATATTGATCGGTGTCATGTCCTTTTCAATGACCTGCTTCATGTTGTAATACTGGTCTTTGAGGGTCAAGATGACGCGCTCGCTGCCCAGCTCTTGGTTCATTTTATCAGCAATAGCCTGCATAGCAGCTTTGCGATTTTCAAAAGCCTCTGTCTCAAAGTCACGAACAATGTAGCTGGCTTGTGCTTCCTCGACTGTACCGGTCAGGTTCATCAGGTGGTAGAAGCCTTGGTAGCCATCGGTCTTCTCTGGCCGGTCGGCTTCTGGCAGCTGGTTATGGAAGTCAATAGCCAGCTGGAGAGCATTGACCATCTGGTCTTTAGCAGTCCCTGGATGGACATTGCGGCCCTGGAAGGTCAGTTCTGCTCCAGCAGCGCTAAAGGTTTCGTACTGGAGCTCGCCTAGAGGTCCGCCGTCTACTGTGTAGGCAAAGTCCACATCAAAGTCTTCAGCGTCAAACTTATCAGCACCGACACCGATTTCCTCATCTGGTCCAAACCCAACTCGGATTTCTCCATGCTTGATTTCTGGATGGGCAGACAGGTATTCAATAGCAGTCATGATTTCAGCAATACCTGACTTGTCGTCTGCTCCCAAAAGGGTTGTGCCGTCAGTCGTAATCAGGGTTTGGCCCTTGTATTTATGGAGACTGGCGAAGTCTGCAGGATCTAAGTTAAAGCCAGATTGCCCCAGCGGAATCACGCCGCCGTCATAATTCTCAATGACCTGCGGCTGGATGTTTTCTGCGTTGAAATCTGCTGTATCCATGTGGGAAATAAAGCCAATTTTGCGAGTAAAGCTAGGGTCGTTGGCTGGCAGAGTCCCAATCGCAAAGCCATTTGGTAGGTAGTAGACATTTTCCAAGCCAACTCGCTTCATTTCAGGAATGAGGACATTGTTAGCAAAGTCGACCTGACTCTGAGTGCTGGGTGTAGTAGTAGATGTCTCGTCTGAGCGTGTGTTAACCTTGACATAGGTCAGGAAACGATCTAAAAGATTAGGGTATTTCATAAGAGCTCCTTGTTTTCATAGATTAAGTCTATTTTAGCACAATCTTGAACAAAAGACATCTGTAAGTCAACATTTCTCTAATTGAAGGTCTTGGAAGATGCTCGTAGTGAAAATAGCTGCAAATAAGATTTGTAAGAGTAGACAATAGACAATTTTTGCAAGCTATTAATATAAAATTGTTGAGAAAAGCAATGGCAAATATGCTAGAGGAGTATGTTAAGAGAAATTTTGTGATATAATAAAAAGTAGAAAATCAATATAGTAAATAAGAGGTAGTGCCATGATTTATGAATTTTGTGCAGAGAATGTCACCTTACTAGACAAGGCTTTAGAGGCTGGAGCCAAGCGGGTTGAGCTGTGTGATAACCTATCAGTTGGTGGGACAACGCCTAGCTACGGTGTCATTGAGGCTGCAGTACGAATGGTCAAGCCTTATGATGCGACTGTGATGACCATGATTCGTCCTCGTGGTGGGAATTTTGTCTATTCAGACGTGGAAATCGAGATAATGCTTTCGGATATTCAAAAGGCACGTGAGGCAGGGAGCCATGGCCTCGTTTTTGGTGCCTTAACGGAAAATAATGAGATTGATTATCCTAAGATGGAGCGACTGCTTGAAGCGGCTCAGGGGCTGGATGTGGTCTTCCATATGGCTTTTGATGCGATTCCTGCTGAGTATCAGTTTGGCGAGTTAGACTGGTTGGTTGAACATGGAGTGAAGCGGATTTTGACTCATGGCGGTCCAGCGTCAGAGTCCATTCTAGAGCATTTGGCTTGGCTGGATGAATTGATTGAGCATGCGGCAGGGCGGATAGAGATTTTACCTGGTGGTGGAATTAATCTAGAAAATCGTGCTGAGATTGCTGACACTTTGGGTGTTGATCAATTGCACGGCACCAAAGTAGTATTTTAGCAGGAAAGCTCATGCTGGATTTATTTGAAAAATACAGGCTGAAGGAAGAAAATTTGCTGGATTATGGCTTTGTCAGGTCTGGTGCAGAATATAGCTATTCGACCAGGATTATGGCTGGCGACTTCCAGATGGATGTGCTGATTTCCGATGGAAAGCTAGATTTTCAGGTACTTGACTTGGATACAGGTGACGAATACCGGCAAGTCAAGATGGAAAGTATGGCTGGAGAATTTGTCGGACAAGTCAGGGCGGCCTGTCAGGAGCTTTTGCTGGATATTCGGCAGCATTGCTTTGAGGAAGTAGGATTTCTTTATGAGCAAAGTCAGCGACTGAGTAGCTATGTGGCAACTACTTATCAGGGACAGTTGGAGTATCTCTGGGAGAATTCTTCTCGTAAAAGTACTAATGGGGCTGCTGTTTTTCGCCATCAGGATAGCAAGAAATGGTACGGAGCTTTTTTGACGACCGACTGGTCTAAGTTTGAGAAGGAGCGCAGTGGTCTGATTGAGGTTCTCAATGTCAAGAGTGACCGAGTTGCGGAACTTATTCAGCAAAAGGGTATTTATCCCGCCTTTCATATGAATAAAAAATACTGGCTCAGCCTGCCCTTGGATGGAACCTTGTCGGATCAGCAACTTTTTGATTTGCTGGATACCAGTTTTGCTCTGACCAAGAAAAAATGAGCATAGTTTGCCTGAGTTTCATTTTCAGATGAAATAACGTATAATAGAGATAGCGAGAAACGGACAGTCGGATTAGGGGCTGTCCGTCCTTTGTTTGGAATGAGGAAACGAAATGAATCTTATCAGAAAATTGGACTGGTTTTTTAAACTGGAGAAGCGACATTATATGATTGGCATCTTGGCCTTGTCTCTGGTCAGTGTTTTTAATCTGATTCCACCACGAGTCATTGGACAGGTTATAGACAGGATTGCGGGGCAGAGTCTGACTGCTAGAGAACTTGCTTATAATCTTCTCCTTTTGATTTCGTCCGCTTTTATCATGTATGGTTTGCGGTATGTCTGGCGGCTCTATATCTTTGGCACTGCAAATAATCTGGGGCGCATCTTACGCTTTCGGCTTTTTGAGCATTTTACGCAAATGCCGCCAAGTTTTTATCAAAAATACCGAACGGGTGACCTCATGGCTCATGCAACCAATGATATCAATGCGATAGTCAGCGTGGCTGGCGGTGGTGTAATGTCGGCGGTAGATGCATCTATTACTGCCTTGGTGACCCTCATCACCATGTTTTTGGTCTTGGACTGGCGGCTGACCCTGATTGCCATTCTCCCTCTGCCCTTTCTGTCTTGGGGGACCAGTTTGATTGGTCGGAAGAATCACGAAAGCTTTAAAGCAGCTCAGGAGGCTTTTTCTGATCTCAATAATAAAGTTCAGGAAAGCGTAGCGGGGATTAAAGTAACAAAGTCCTTTGGCTATCAGAATGCGGAGACGGAGTCTTTTGCAGCAATCAACCAAGAAGTCTATCAAAAGAATATTTTAGCTGCTAAGTATAATTCTCTGTTTGACCCCATGGTGCTTATTTTTGTCGGTTTATCCTATGTTCTGACCCTGATTTTTGGAGGAATGTTTATCTCCCAAGGTCAATTTACAGTCGGTGAGCTGGTTACCTTTATGACTTATCTGGATATGCTAGTGTGGCCGCTGCAAGCGATGGGTTACCTAGTGAATATCAGCCAGCGGGGAGCTGTTTCCTATGAACGGATTGAGAACTTGCTGGCTGAGGAGTCGGATGTTGAGGAAGCCCAGCAGCCACTTGCCAATATTCAAAATGGCCGACTGGACTATGAGATAGATTACTTTGCTTATGAGAACGAAGTGACGTTGAAGGATATTCACTTTACATTAGAAAAAGGGCAGACCTTGGGGATTGTTGGGCCGACTGGATCTGGGAAGACCACCTTGCTACGCCTTTTGCTGCGGGAGCAGGATATTCAGCAAGGAGCAATTTATCTGAATGGGCACGATATCCGAGAGTATGCTCTTAAGGATCTGCGAAGTCTGATCGGCTATGTGCCTCAGGATCAGATTCTTTTTGCTCTATCCATTCGGGACAATATCCGCTTTGCCAATCCACAACTGTCAGATGAGCAAGTTATCCGAGCATCCCGACTTTGTGGTGTTTATGAGGATATTAAGGCTATGCCGGATGGTTTGGATACGCTGCTTGGTGAGCGGGGCGTCTCGCTTTCTGGTGGTCAAAAGCAGCGTTTGGCTATGAGCAGAGCCCTCATCACCAATCCAGAAATTTTGATTTTGGATGATTCCTTGTCAGCAGTGGATGCCAAGACCGAGCATGTGATTTTAGAAAATCTCAAGCAGGAACGAGCTGGCAAGACGACCATTATCACTGCCCATCGTCTGTCAGCCATTGTCCATGCGGATTTGATTTTAGTGCTGGAGAATGGCCACATCAAGGAGCGAGGTAGCCACCAAGAGCTGCTGGCAGCACAGGGCTGGTATGCTCAAACCTATCAAAATCAGCAACTATATGAACGCTTTAAGGAGGAGTCTTCAAAATGACAAAACAATCAACTTTTAGACGCCTCCTAGGCTATATGTGGCGCTACAAATGGATTAGCCTCTTGGCTCTGGCCTTTATTTTTGCGACAACCTTGGTGACAACGGCCTTACCGCTCTTGGCTCGTTCTTATATAGACCAGTTTGTCAGCCGAGAGGCAGCCACAAATGGGCTCTATCTGCTGGGAATTTACTATGGCCTCTTTCTTTTGCGTGTACTCCTTACTTTTCTGGGGCAATATGCCTTTGCACGGGTGGCCTATAGCATTGTCCGTGATCTTCGGCAGGAAACTTTTGCGAATATGCAACAATTACGAATGGCTTACTTTGACCAGACTGCAGCAGGGGCTATCGTTTCTCGCTTGACCAACGATACCCAGTCAGTGGCTGATATTTTTAGCAGTATTTTTTCTAACTTCCTCAGCTCCATGCTTATCTTGGTGGTGACAATCGTAACTATGCTGGCTCTGAATTGGCGGCTGACTCTGCTGATTGTCCTCTTTTTGCCTATCATGCTTGGTTCGATTATCTTGTATCAGCGGCTGTCCAATCGCTTGCTCAAGCAAGTTCGAGCTAAACTAAGCGACCTCAATGTCAAACTTTCTGAGAGCATTGAAGGGATGCGGATCATTCAAGCTTTTAGTCAGGAAAAGCGGCTAATCGAAGAATTTGAAGCAATCAATGGAGAACACCTAGACTTTAGCAATCGCTATCTGAATGTGAACAACCTCTTTCTGCGCCCTGCTATGTCCTTGCTGAAAATCTTGGCTTATGCCCTTATTCTGACTTATTTTGGCTTGAGCTGGCAAGTAGCTGGAGTGACTGCGGGTATCATGTATGCCTTTATCCAGTATGTCAACCAGCTTTTCAATCCCTTGATCGATGTCATGCAAAATTACTCAGTTCTTCAGACATCTATGGTGGCTGCGGAGCGCGTTTTTGAACTGATGGATCGTCGAGACTTTGAGCCTGAGCAAGCAGAAGAAGGACCTGAGATTCAGGCAGGCAATATTGGCTTTCAGCATGTGAGCTTTTCCTATGACGGAAAGAGAGAGATTCTAATGGACATTTCCTTTAGCGTTAAGCAAGGTGAGACGATTGCCTTTGTCGGATCAACGGGTTCGGGCAAATCCTCCATTATCAACCTTTTCCTGCGCTTTTATGAATTTGAGAAAGGCAAAATTCTTATTGATGGCAGAGATATCAGAGACTATAGTCAAGCAGAGTTACGACGAAATATTGGTCTTGTTTTGCAGGATCCCTTCCTCTACCATGGCACCATTGCCTCCAATATCCGTATGTATCAGGAAAATCTATCGCAAGTAGAGGTCGAAGAAGCAGCTCGCTTTGTCGATGCCCATGACTTTATCAGCCAGCTAGCTCAGGGCTATGATAGTCCGGTTACTGAGCGCGGCTCCACCTTCTCTAGTGGCCAACGACAGCTTTTGGCTTTTGCCAGAACCATCGCAACCAAGCCTAAAATTTTGATTTTGGACGAAGCCACTGCCAATATCGATTCGGAAACTGAGGAGCTGATCCAGCATTCTCTTCGGAAAATGCGGCAGGGCAGAACGACTATTGCCATTGCTCATCGGCTGTCTACGATTCAGGATGCCAATTGCATCTACGTTTTAGATAAAGGGCGCATCATTGAGTCTGGTAGCCATGAAGAGCTTCTAGCGCAAAATGGGACGTATAAGAAAATGTACCAGCTGCAGGCTGGAATGTTGGATGCCTGAAAAACAAGGAAAAATTCAAAGAAAAGAGGTTGGGACAAAAGTCCTAGCCTCTTAATTGTCGATCAAGACGCAGTGGTTGAGTGGGCTCTACTCCGCTGATTTCATCAGTTTTTACAGTCCTACTCAACTGTGCGGAGGTGGGATGACGAAATCGAATTCTAACGAATTACCGATTTCTGTCCCCCTCTCTTTTTTAGATAGTCTTTAAATTTTTCCAGATTTTCTTTTAAATCATCAAACTGTAGCTTAGCGTAGTGGTAGGGGCAGGTCTGAATGTAGCTGCTTTCAAAAAAGTCCAGCGGCAGCTTGCTATGTTTGAGGGAGCTGACGGAGGGAAGGGATTGGAGGTTAAAAATCACGCCATCTGTTGTCAACTGGTGGGGCAGAGGGAAATTAATAGAGTCCAAGAGGAATCGTGCCTTATTTTTTTCAGTTTCCAGTCGGTTAAGTAAGCCTAGACGATTCTTTTCAAACATCAGATTGTCAATGTAAAGGGAGAGAGCCTTTTGCATAATGAGGTTGCTGTCGTAGTCAACCGCTATTTTATAGGACAGAAAGGTTTCTCGAATCTGAGGTGGCAGAGCCAATGCTGTGATGCGTAGGGCAGGAAAGAGACTGGTAGAAAAAGACTTGATATAGAGGACATGTTGACTATTATCCAGATAGTGAAAAGGCAGTTCTCGCTTGCTATCAAAGTCAGCCAGATAGTCGTCCTCAACAATATAGACATCATAACGTTCAGCAAGGGCAAGGATTTCTTCCTTTTCCTGACGGCTGTAGGAATGTCCTAGTGGATAGTGAAAACGGGGAATCGTATAGAAAAACTTGATCCGCCTTGTTTGAAAAATCCTCTCTAACTCTTTCAGGTCAATCCCAGTCGGTTTACGTTCAATGGTCTCATAAGGCAATTTCTGATTTAGCAGTAAATCATTGATTCGGTGGTAGGTTGGTTGCTCAACCAGAATGGTCTCTTTACCATTGGGGAAATCAATCTGGGAGAGAATGTAGAGGGCTTGTTGGGTACCGGAAGTCAGAATCAGATTGTCTGCAGAAGTGTAGACTGCGGAGTCCAAGAGCAAGCGCTGAACTGACTGTCGCAACTCCTCCAGTCCTTCTTGTTGGGAATAGTAGTTGAAAAGATAGTTTTCCCGACCAATCAGTGTCTCATTGACACACAGGCGGAAGTCTTCATAGGCTTGGTGGCGGTCGTCTGTCACAGCCAGTTCGATATCTTCCTTTTTGTTTTGGTCATTTTCCAAGACATAGTAGCCACTCTTAGGTACAGCATAGATGTACTTCTGATAACGAAGCTCAATCAAGGCCTTCTGAGCAGTATCCTTGCTGCAACGGTAGCGGTCTGCCAGTTTGCGGACGGAGGGAATCTTTTGACCCGTAGTAAGTCTTCCCTTATCAATATCCCTGATAATTTTATCCATGATGGTTTGGTATTTAGCTTTTGTTGCCATCCTGTCCCCCTACAGATTTCTTTCTCTTATTTTACCCTATTTCTGGGAAGCTGACAAAGTTTCTTGTTCATTCAAAATATAAAAACCAGCCTTGAATTTTCTTCAAAACTGGTTCAATCTAGAACATTTGCGCCGTGCCTATTCTTGCAGAAAGCCCAGTATCGCTAAGGCTTCCTCGATATAGTCTAAGTCCTGCTGAGAATCTGCCTCGATTAGATGGTAGTGGACTCCATTTGTTAGCTCGGATAAGGCACGAAAATCGCTCTCTGAGACTTGCTCTAAAAATTGCTGCACATCACGACGGCAGGTTAATTTCAGATAGGTCTGGATTTCCCCATAGACAGGATGCTCAATCATGATATTTTGCACTCGTCCGCCATTATCAACAATGGCCAAAAGTTCTGCTTCGATATCATCTGCCTTGTGTTTGAGTTTAAAAAGTCTGTGAAAATGAGCGGGCTGATTACTTTCTTTATAGAGATAGCCCCTATTGGTACTGATAATGGGAGTGCCATCGGCTCGCAGTAGGGCAATATCCTGAACGATAATCTGACGAGTGACATGAAATTGTTCCGCCAAAAATTGTCCATTTAAAGGTTGTCGAGCTTCTTTTAAAAGCTCTAATAAATCATTTCTTCGTTTTTTTGTCATAACTTCATTGTAAATCAAATCTCTAGAAGATTCAAGCTTTAACGAATCTTTTTCAGAGCCTGATAGACAAATTTTGCAATGACAAAGTCCACCATGCTGTGAACAATTGTGCCAAATCCAACTAAACCGAAGAGGATATAGAAGGCATTCGCTGGATAGGCTGTCGTCGTATAAAAGAGAATGCAGACCACTACCTCACCAAAGGCATGAATCAGGGCCAGCACGAAATTAAAGATCCAAGCCTTTTTCTGACTGTCCAGTGTTTCAGGATGCTTTTGCAGATAAAGAGCTCCGATAGTACCGAAGAGTAGGTGAGACAGGGCTCTCAGGGTGATGATGAAAGGAAGACCGGACATGAAAAATCCGATGGTAGAGCCGAGAACGACAATCACTGTCATGAGTGGTGAGATGAACATGGCCAGAAAGATTGCAACGTGGCTGGCTAAAGTGAAGGAAGCAGGCGGAATGACAATCTTAATCGGCATGACTAGCGGGATAACGATGGCTAGGGCAGTCAAGAAAGCGGTCAGTGTCATAAACTGATTTTTGGATCTTGGTTTCATAATAAACTCCTTTTAACTTCTGTATATACACTAGAATAGTACATTGTTTTGACACAAAAGTCAAGAAAGTTTTTTAAAAACAAGTGATTTTCTTTGCCCATTTGTCAAATAAGATAAAATATCGTATAATAAGACGGTAAAATATGGCTGTCATTCGGTTCTTATTTTTTTCTGAATGTCTGCCCACTTATAAGGAGAAATGAATTAATGAATAATTTACCAAATTGCCCAAAATGTAACTCAGAATACGTTTATGAAGATGGTGTCCTCTTGGTTTGTCCAGAATGTGCTTATGAATGGGATCCAGCAGAAGTTGCAGCAGGAGAAGCTGGTCCAGTAGCCATTGATGCGAACGGAAACCAGTTGGCTGATGGGGATACAGTTACCTTAATCAAGGACTTGAAAGTAAAGGGTGCTCCTAAGGATCTCAAACAAGGAACGCGCGTAAAAAATATCCGCATCGTCGAAGGCGACCACAATATTGACTGTAAGATTGACGGATTTGGCGCTATGAAGCTCAAGTCAGAATTTGTCAAGAAAATCTGAGAAGCGTTATGAATAAAAAAGTAATTCTTTCTTATCGCCTTCTTCTTCTGGTTTTGGCTTTTGTAGGGGTCTATCTGGAAATTGCTAAACTTGGCGTGGGAATGCTGATGTACTACACGGTCTTGTCTAATCTTCTGGTTCTATTATTCACCGCCTATCTCATTTTTAGAATGTGGACGGACAATAACTGGGAGAGTTCCAAGCTGTTGCGCGTGAAGGGCGGTGTGACCATGTGTATCATGATTACCTGCGTGGTCTATCACTTGCTCCTAGCTCCGATTGCGACCGATTTTTATCGCTTAGAAAATTTCCTTTGCCATTACATTGTGCCTCTCATGTTTTTCTTTGATACTCTTGTATTTGATAAAACTCGGCAGTATCGTTGGTTTGATCCCATTTCTTGGACAAGTGTTCCGCTGATTTACATGATTTTTGCCCTTATTAACGGTTTTTTCTTGAAAATTGATATTCCCAATGCTAAGGATAAACCCTTTCCCTACTTTTTCCTGAATGTCTATAAGCACGGTTGGCCTTATGTTATCAAGATGTGCTTGATTATCTTTGTGGCCTATCTAGTCTTCGGTTATATTTTTTACGGAATCAAATCTATCTCATTTTCAAAGAAGAAAACTTAGATTCTTATAATAGGAATAGAAAACAGATGTTCTCTGTTTTTTATTTTGTTGAAATGGATTAGCAATTTATCGTAAAAAAAGTTTATTTTTTTCTTGAAATGGAATTGAAATTGTGGTATAGTTATAAACAATTAAATAGTCCTTTAATTCTATCCAGAGAGATAGGCAAGGAGCAAAGTAAAAATGATAGGTGGAGTGTGACAAGTGCGTCTTGTTTCAGCCTGTCTCTATTTTCTGAGGTCTCCTTGCAAAAGGAGGCTTTTTTAATGTTTTTAGGAGGTTTAGATGAAGACAAAGGAAGTTGTCGATGAGATCACTATGAATCGTGCCATCACGCGAATCACCTATGAAATCATCGAGCGCAACAAGGATTTAAGCCAAATCGTTTTGGCAGGCATTAAGACCAGAGGGGTTTTCATTGCCAAGCGGATCCAGCAACGACTGGCTCAGCTTGAGAAAATTGAGATTCCAGTTTGCGAAGTGGATACAAAGCCCTTCCGAGACGATATCAAGGTCAAGGAAGACACGACAGTGATTCCAGTTGACATTACTGATCGTGAAGTGATTATCGTTGACGATGTGCTTTATACAGGTCGGACTATCCGCGCAGCCATTGATAATCTTGTCAGCAATGGGCGGCCATCACGTGTCAGCCTTGCTGTTCTAGTGGACCGCGGGCACCGTGAGTTGCCGATTCGGGCAGACTATGTTGGTAAAAATATTCCAACGAGCCACCTTGAAGAGATTATTGTTGAAATGACTGAAAAAGATGGTCAGGACCGAGTTCTGATTGTAGAGGAGGAGACAAGATGAGTCAAGAAGTTAAATACGATGTCCATGATATGCCAAAACCTGGCTTACTCTTAGGACTTTCATTCCAGCATTTATTCGCCATGTTTGGGGCGACAGTGTTGGTTCCGATTCTGGTGGGAATTGACCCAGCGGTAGCCCTGTTTTCAAGTGGTTTAGGAACGCTGGCCCACTTAACAGTGACCAAGTACAAAATCCCTGCTTATATGGGTTCCAGCTTTGCTTATATCGCTGCCATGCAAATCCTAATGAAGACAGATGGGATTGCTGCGGTTGCTCAAGGTGCCATCACAGGCGGTCTGGTCTACTTCATCGTGGCCCTCATCGTGAAATTCGCAGGAAACGCCTGGATTGATAAGATTTTGCCACCAGTAGTGGTAGGGCCTATCATCATGGTGATTGGTCTGAGTCTAGCGGGTACAGCCGTTGGCGATGTGATGTATAAGACCGTTGGAGACCAGAAGGTCTACGACATCACCTACTTTGCTATCGGGATGGTAACCCTTCTCTGTGTTATTCTCTTTAACATCTACGGTAAGAAAATCGTTGGTATTATTCCAGTTCTGCTGGGCTTGATTGTTGGCTATATCTTCGCTCTGATCGTCGGAGCAGTGACAGGTCAGGAGATTATCTCTTTTGCTAACGTGACAAAAGCTTCTTGGTTCCATGTTCCGCCGATGAATCTTCCGTTTATAGATTATGATTTTAAATTGTATCCAAGTGCAATTCTAACAATGGCCCCGATTGCCTTTGTAACGATGACAGAGCACTTTGGGCATGTAATGGTTCTGAACAGCTTGACAGGCAAAGATTTCTTTAAAGAGCCTGGTTTGGATAAGACTTTAGCTGGAGATGGTCTGGCTCAGGTTATCGCGGGTATCTTTGGTGCTCCGCCAGTGACCAGCTACGGTGAAAATATCGGGGTTATGGCGCTCAATAAAATCTACAGTGTTTATGTGATTGCTGGTGCTGCTGTATTGGCGATTGTCATGAGTTTTGTTGGAAAAGTATCCGCCCTGCTCCAATCAATTCCAAGTCCAGTTTTGGGAGGCATTTCCATCGCCCTCTTCGGGGTAATTGCTTCCAGCGGTTTGAAAATTCTGATTGAAGCGCAAACCAATTTTGACAATAAAAAGAACCTGCTGATTGCCAGTGTCGTTCTGGTATCTGGTATCGGTGGTCTGACCCTGCAACTATCAGGTCTGCAAGTTTCAGGAGTTGCCTTGTCAACTGTTCTCGGAATTGCCCTCTACCTCATCCTGCCAGAACCTAAAAATTAGGCTGACGAGATTGCTACATTTGTCCAAAGTTTTTAATAAAAAAGGAGTATAACATCATGTCATCAAATCAAATCGCACTTAAAAATCTTGTATCTATGGAACACCTTACGAACGAAGAAGTAATGGCTTTGATCAAGCGCGGGATTGAATTTAAAAACGGCGCAAAGGTTCATTATGATGAGCAGCATATCGTTGCAAATCTCTTCTTTGAATCTTCAACACGGACTCACAAGGCTTTTGAAGTAGCAGAATTAAAACTTGGATGCGACCTGCTTGACTTTGATGTCAAGACAAGCTCAGTCAACAAGGGAGAAACCTTGTACGACACGATTTTGACTATGTCAGCTCTCGGTGTAGATGTCTGTGTCATCCGTCACCCTGAGGTCGATTACTATAAAGAATTGATCGAAAGCCCAACGATTACAACTTCTATCGTAAATGGTGGTGATGGCTCTGGTCAGCACCCAAGCCAAAGTTTGCTTGACTTGATGACAATTTACCAGGAATTCGGTCATTTTGATGGTTTGAAAGTAGCTATCGCTGGTGACCTTGATCACTCTCGTGTAGCCAAATCTAATATGCAAATCTTAAAACGTCTTGGTGCCGAGCTCTTCTTTGCTGGTCCAGATGAGTGGAGAAGTGCGGAATTTGCTGACTATGGTAAATTCGTAACGATTGACGAAGTGATTGACCAAGTGGATGTCATGATGTTCCTGCGCGTGCAGCATGAGCGCCATGACTACAACTCCATTTTCTCTAAGGAGAATTATCATAAACTCCACGGTTTGACGCAAGAGCGTTATGATCGTATGAAGGATACCGCTATCTTGATGCACCCAGCGCCTGTTAATCGCGATGTAGAAATTGCAGATCATTTGGTTGAGGCTCCAAAATCTCGAATTGTAGAACAAATGACAAATGGCGTCTTTGTCAGAATGGCAATCATTGAGGCTGTTCTCAAAGGACGAAACTAATCTCAAATGTAGCTTTGGAGTAGGATTGGACTCTAGAAGGGTCTGTCTACTCCTTTTTTATAACTTGACATTAAAGACGGATAAAAGACAAATGTTAAACTAAAAAGAACTACTCGAAATCACTGTTTCTGAGTAGTTCTTTTGATTTATGCATTGCTGGATTTTGCAAAGATTCTTGGGATGACTTTTTTGAGTTGTGGGATGAAGACGAGGCTGACCCCAATAACGATGAGTCGGTCTGCATAGTCGGTCAGTGCTTGAACAATGATAGTGCTGGTGACCAGATCTAAGCCTAAGCCATGTAAACCTTGTACGATAATACTGGAACCACTCGGAGTGATTCCTTTGAAGACTATCACAGTGATCAGAGAGGCCAAAGCAGTAGCTGGTAGAGAGACTAGAACCGTTTTCCAGAGAAGGTTTAGTCTTGGTTTTGAATCAGAAGTGAAAAAGACTGAGACGAGCAGAGCCAAAAGAATGGCTACTGGAGAGAAATAAATAGCAGAAATGTCTGTTGTAAAGGCGCTAATAAGAGCACTAGCAACCGCAGTTCCTACTCCGAAAATAGGTCCTAAAACGAGGCTGGCCAATATCGTTCCAAAAGTATCCAAATAAACAGGAAGTTTTAGAAAAAGTGCGATGTTGGCACCGATATAGTTTAGAGCGATGCAGATAGCTGTAAATGTAATGGTAAATGGTGTTATTTTTTTCATAATTTTATCCTAAATTTAAAGTTTCTAGATCTTGGCAGATGATTTCCTTTGAAGTGTTGAGTATCACGGAGAGAAAATCCTGAAAGAAGAGGTGGGTGTTTACTTGAGTCAGCACCTTAGCATTGGCTTGCTTACCATAAAAATGATAGGCATCAACTAGCGTTTGTCCCATGGCAATGCCTTCCGTTGCGAGATCGACGAAGGAGTCAAATCCTTGGCAAAGGTCTTCATGCAGAAAATGGGCAACGGCCAATGGATCGTTGATGACACAGCCGATGATATGTTCATACTTCCAATGAAAATCCCAGTAAAAACGAGTGATTTTTTCGATAAAGTCAGCGACTTCAGGATTGATAAATCGCATATATTCCAAGAGATTGGGCGTCAAGACAATCTTTCGCGTGACATCTAGACCGACCATTTCGATCTTCTTTCCAAGTTTTTCGTAGGTTTCTTGGGCTGCATGCGGATCGCACCAGTAGTTGTATTCGGCCACGGGTGAACAGTTGCCGTGCGATTTGTAGCTGCCGCCCATACTGACAAATCGGTCTAGATGTTGCCCAAGGTTAGGATTTTTCCTAAGAGCCAAAGCAATATTGGTCAAAGGCCCCAGTGCAATGATGGAAGTATCACTATTTTTCTGGAAATAGTCTGCCAGAAAGTCATAAGCAGCTTTTGGCTGGGCTTGGGTGGAGCTGCATCTTGCTATTCCGCTTTCCCCCAATCCATCCATGCCGTGGGTATCCTGAGCGGAGACGAAATCACGAACCAAGGGCTTGTCGGCTCCTGCATATACTGGAATATCTAGCCGATTCAGCCTTTCTAGGATTTTAAAGGCATTTTCAAGACCAAGTTCTACTGGGACATTTCCAGCGACTATGGTCAAAGCCACGACCTCTAAATCAGGGTGTTGTAGGGCATAGAGCAGAGCTAGGCTGTCGTCTATGCCGGGATCGCAGTCAATAATAACTTTTCTTTTCATAGGTCCTCCTTTTGAGAAATAAAATAAGGCTGAAACCTCAGTCTCAACCTCTCAGTTAGTTCTGCCAAAGTGGCAGGACACCAGAAAAAACTATGCGCAATTACATTACTTTAGAATATAAGGGTACTTAGTTTTTTATACTGGGAAGTTTGCGAACCAGTCCAAAACAAGTGTTTTGAATTATGCATTTACTATCATAAAGAAAAATTTCCTAAAAGTCAATGGGAAGGAGGACAAGAATAGTCAGTCTTTTGACTTTATGATATAATAAGTAAGATAAAAGAAATGAGGAGAATACAATGGCAAAAATAGTACAAACAGATAAAGCACCAGCAGCAATCGGACCATATGTTCAAGGAAAAATCGTTGGTAACCTTCTATTTGCAAGTGGTCAGATTCCTTTGTCACCAGAGACAGGAGAAATTGTAGGAGCAACGATTGAAGAGCAGACCCAGCAAGTTCTAAAAAATGTAGGAGCTATTTTGGAAGCAGCTGGAACAGATTTTGACCATGTGATCAAGGCAACCTGCTTCCTAAGTGATATCAATGATTTTGTGCCATTTAATGAGGTCTACAAAACGGCCTTTAAAAGCGAGTTTCCAGCTCGTTCGGCAGTAGAAGTGGCTCGCTTGCCTCGTGATGTAAAAATCGAAATCGAAGTCATTGCTGAGATCGTAGAATAAATGATTGGGACCGGGAGAAGTTTCCCGTCCTTTTTTAGAAATAAAATGTTAGACGAAGGGAGAAAGAATGGCTGAACACAAGATTCAATTAGTGATTGTGACAGGAATGAGCGGTGCCGGAAAGACTGTCGCTATCCAGTCTTTTGAGGATTTGGGTTATTTTACCATTGATAACATGCCGCCGACCCTAGTACCAAAGTTTTTGCAGTTGGTCGAAGGAACAAAGGACAATGATAAGTTGGCTCTGGTTGTTGATATGAGGAGTCGCTCCTTCTTTTTGGAGATTCAGGATATTCTGGATGAGCTAGAAAGAAGCACGGAAATTGATTTTAAAATTTTATTTTTGGATGCGGCCGACAAGGAGTTGGTGGCTCGCTATAAGGAAACTAGACGCAGTCACCCTTTGGCAGCTGACGGGCGAATTTTAGATGGAATCAAACTGGAGCGTGAACTCTTAGCCCCTCTGAAAAATCTCAGTCAAAATGTTGTAGATACGACAGAACTGACACCACGGGAGCTCAGAAAGACCATCTCTGAACAATTTTCAAACCAGGCTGATCTGCACAGTTTCCGCATCGAGGTTATGAGTTTCGGTTTTAAATATGGTTTGCCTCTGGATGCGGACTTGGTTTTTGATGTGCGTTTCCTGCCAAATCCCTACTATAAACCTGAGCTGCGTAATCAGACAGGATTGGATAAGGATGTATTTGACTATGTCATGAACCATGCTGAGTCAGAAGAATTTTACCAGCATTTGCTGGGCTTGATTGAGCCAATTTTGCCCGGCTATCAAAAGGAAGGAAAATCTGTACTGACCATCGCAGTCGGCTGCACGGGCGGACAGCACCGTAGTGTGGCCTTTGCACAGCGTTTGGCGGATGATTTAGCGAAAAACTGGCCTGTCAATGCCAGCCATCGCGACAAAAATCGCCGGAAGGAAACGGTGAACCGCTCATGAGAAAACCGAGAATTACAGTTATCGGCGGCGGTACAGGAATTTCAGTCATTTTAGACAGCCTGCGGAAAAAGGATGTAGAAATCACAGCCATTGTCACAGTTGCAGATGATGGCGGCAGTTCTGGTGAGCTGCGTAAGAACATCCAGCAGCTGACGCCGCCGGGTGACTTGCGAAATGTTTTGGTCGCCATGTCTGATATGCCAAAGTTTTATGAGAAGGTCTTCCAGTATCGCTTTGCCAAAGGAGACGGCGTTCTAGCAGGCCATCCCTTGGGGAATCTGATTATTGCAGGCATTTCCGAAATGCAGGGTTCGACCTATAATGCCATGCAGCTTCTAACCAAGTTTTTCCATACAACAGGTAAAATCTACCCTTCAAGCGACACTCCGCTGACTCTGCATGCTGTGTTTACAGATGGAACGGAAGTTGTCGGTGAGAGCAATCTGGCTAGTAAGGCTGGTATGATTGAGCGGGTCTATGTGACCAATACCCATGATGATGAAAAGCCTGTTGCCAGTAGAAAGGTGGTTCAGAGTATTTTGGATAGCGATATGGTGGTGCTGGGACCGGGATCTCTCTTTACCTCCATCTTGCCAAACCTCGTAATCGAAGAAATCGGCCAAGCTATTTTAGATACTAAGGCAGAAGTAGCTTATGTCTGCAACATTATGACCCAGCGCGGCGAAACCGAGCACTTTTCAGATAGCGACCACGTTCAAGTATTGCATCGTCATCTGGGCAAAAAGTTTATTGATACTGTCTTGGTCAATATCGAGCCAGTTCCGCGCGAGTATATGAATAGCAATAAATTTGATGAATATCTGGTTCAAGTTGAGCATAATTTTCAAGGGCTGCAAGAGCAAGTTCCGCGTGTCATTTCATCGAATTTCCTTCGATTGGAAAATGGCGGAGCTTTTCATGATGGAGAGTTACTTGTTGATGAATTGATGCAGATTATACAGGTGCGCAAATGAGCTTTACAGTAAAAGTAAAAGAAGAGCTTTTAAGCTTATCTGTAAAAGACAAAAACGAGTTGGCTGCCATCATTAAGATGGCTGGTAGTTTGGGAATTTCTTCGACTGGCCTCACCTTATCCATTTCAACAGAAAATGCCAAGATTGCTCGCCATCTCTATGAGTTGCTGTCGGACCTTTATCAGGTCAAATCAGAAATCCGTCACCATCAGAAGACTAATCTGCGCAAGAATCGCGTTTATACAGTATTTCTAGATCAGAAAGTGGAAGAAATCCTTTCTGACCTGCACTTGGCTGACTCCTTTTTTGGTATTGAGGCAGGGATTGACCAGACCATTTTGTCAGATGACGAAGCCAGCCGAGCCTACCTCCGGGGAGCCTTTCTCTCAAATGGCAGCATGCGGGAGCCAGACTCAGGCAAGTACCAGCTAGAAATCCTGTCCGTTTATCTGGATCATGCTGAGGATTTGGCTGACTTGATGCGGCGTTTTCTGCTGGATGCCAAGACCATCGAGCGCAAGAAGGGGGCTGTCACTTATCTGCAGAGAGCTGAGGATATCATGGATTTTCTCATTGTCATCGGTGCTATGGAAGCCATGGCTGAGTTTGAGTCTCTTAAGCTCATGCGGGAAGCGCGCAACGATCTTAATCGCGCCAATAATGCAGAGACAGCGAACATCGCTCGCACGGTCACAGCCAGTATGAAAACCATCAACAATATTGCCAAAATCAGCGACAATATTGGTATCGAGAGTTTACCTGTAGACCTGCAGGAGGTAGCCCAGCTTCGTATCCAACATCCAGACTACTCCATACAGCAGCTAGCTGATAGTCTGAGCCGGCCTCTAACTAAGAGCGGTGTCAATCATCGCTTGAGAAAAATCAATAAAATCGCAGATGAATTATAAAAGCTGCTGAGCTTGAGCTCGGCAGCTGTTTTTTTATAGGCTTGTAGAATGCTTGGGTTGGACCTTCTGATCAGGATAAATATGGTTAATGGCATTGTTGACAGCAGTAGGTGCCTCACCTAGCCCGGTCGCAATCAAATCAATCTTCCCCTCGTAGCTACAGCAGTCTCCAGCTGCATAGATACCTGGCACGGAAGTTTCTTGCTTGCTATTGACCAAAATCTTGTGACGGTTAAGCTCCAAGCCCCAATCTTTGAGATTGCCGACAGAGGATTTAAAACCGTAGTTGACAAAGAGGTGATCCAGAGGCAGAAGCTGGCTCTCCTCTCCCTTGACTTGGCTGATTTCCAAGTGAGTAATCTTACCATTTTCACCGACCAATCGACTAGGTACAAATGGTGTCTTAATCTCAACACTAGAAGCCTTGAGTTCTTCCACACTATGCTCTAAAGCCCGGAAGTTGTCCCGACGATGAACCAGACTGGTTTCCGCAATCTTTTCAAAAGCTAGCGCCCAGTCAACAGCCGAGTCGCCGCCGCCCAGAACAACAACCTTTTTGCCAGCATACTGGCTGATGTTTGAAACGTGATAGTGAAGGTTGCTGTAGCTTTCAGCATCGTCTAACTCCAAAGCCCTCGGTTTGAAGGCGCCGCCTCCCATAGCGATGATAATGGTTTTGGTCTGATGCTGGGCTTTAGAAGTCGTAATGGTGAAGTCATCATCAGATTTAACGATATCCAGAACCGTTTCATTGAGGCAAATGTCGGTCTGGAAAGTTTCCAGCTGCTCAATCAGACGCTGTGTCAGTTCTTCGCCACTTAGATTGGTAAAGCCCGGCACATCCAAAATCTTCTTCTCTGGATAGAGAATGGCTGGCTGTCCGCCCAGCTGAGGCAGAGAATCAATGATTTTCACCTTGGCTTGGCGCAAATGAGCGTAAAATGCAGCGAATAAGCCAACTGGACCGCCGCCGACAATCGTAATATCATACAGTTCAGACATAATTTTCCTCAATCTTTTTAAAATAAACTAGCATTATTGTACCACAAAAAGAGGTTGAAATGTAGTTAAATTTTTGTAGGGATTGTAAAAGCCCCATCAGGGGCTTAACATTAAATAGCAAATAAATCATTGAGGTTTTCAGCCAAAGTCGGGTGAGTGAAGATTTGCTTACTCAAGTAGGTGTAAGGAATCTTATTATCCATGGCTACAGTCAGGATATTGATAATTTCCTGAGCCCCTGCTGAGAAGATTGTTGCTCCGACGATTTCCTTGGTCTCTGTGTTGACAACAGCCTTGAAGGCACCGCGTAAGTCAGCATTGACATGTCCGCGAGGCATAGCTGCGACTGGAATCTCCTTAACTGCAATCGGCAGTCCTTGCTCTTGCGCTTCCTTTTCAGTCAGTCCGATTTGAGCCAAAGGTGGTGTGATGAACATGCTGGTAGGTACGTTCTTACGGTCTTCCAGTGTGTAGCTGCCGTCGCCAGCCAGATAGCTATAAAGGATGCGGAAGTCATCCAGTGAGATATAAGTGAACTGCAGACCGCCATTGACATCGCCCGCTGCAAATACACCAGGTACAGATGTTTCCAAGTGCTTATCGACCTTAATCGCTCCGCGTTCTGTCAGCTCAATATCTGTATTTTCCAAGTGTAGTGGCTCAACATTCGGCTTACGGCCAGTAGCATAGAGCAGGGCATCAAAGCGGAATTCTCCATCCTCAGTCACAACGACAACTTCAGCACCATCATTTTTAACCTGTGTAGTACGTACATTTTGTAAGAGCTGGATTCCGTCTTCTTCCATGTACTGCTTAGCTAGGGCAGCGATAGAAGGCTCTACTCGAGGGAGAAAGACAGGTGCAGCATCCAGTACAGTTACTTGACTGCCCAATTTGTTGTAGAGTCCAGCGAATTCTAGGCCGATATTACCGCCACCTAGAACTCCCAAGCGTTTAGGAAGTTCTTTCAGGTTTTGGATACCTGTTGAATCGTAAACATTTTTAGTATCAGTCAATCCAGGAATCGGTAGGACGTTGGAAACAGCACCAGTATTGATGACAATAGTTTCAGCCGTCAGTTCCTCTTTTTCATCACCAGCTGTGATTTCGATGACCTTATTGGAAAGGAAATGAGCTTCCGCATCGATGATGTCGACACCAGCACCACTGATTGCTGCATAGTTCTTTCCGTTGAGACGGCTAGTTACAGCGTTCTTCTCAGCCATGACCTGGTCGAAAGCTAGCCCTTTTTCAGCTGCGACGAGCAGGGTCTTGGTTGGGATGCAGGCGATATTGATACAGGTTCCCCCATACATAGCCTTGCTGCGCTCAATCAAAGCAACTTTTTTTCCTTGGGCCGCCATTTTGGCTGCCAATGTTTTACCGGCCTTACCAAAGCCGATGACAATTAAATCATAGGTTAACATAATTTACCTCCATTTTTCAAAAAGATTGTATCACATCTAGTTAGAAATTGCTGAGTTTTGCTACGCCTATTTTAAAAATGTAATCTAAAACATTTTAATACACTTTGTCCATTTTATTGGAACTAAATTTTAGCGCTTTTTCTTGCTATATGTTATACTTTTTTTCATCATAAATTACTATAAGGAGAAGAAAATGTCTGTTTTTACACTGATTTTGGCAAGTTTGGTTGCCTTGGAATTTTTTTATATTATGTACTTGGAGACCATGGCGACGACTTCGGCTACGACAGCACGGGTTTTCGGTATGTCACAAGAGGAGTTGGAGCAGCAGTCGGTCAATACACTTTTCAAAAACCAAGGAGTTTACAACGGGCTGATAGCTGTTTTGGTCTTGATTGCGGCTTTTGTGCAGCCTAGTCCAGTTTGGCTGGGGATTTTTATGGTTTATATCATCTTGGTAGCTGTTTACGGTGCAGTGACTAGCGATCCGAAAATTTTGTTCAAGCAGGGCGGACTAGCAATGTTGACTTTGTTGAGTTTATTTTTCTAGAAAGAGCGGAAATAGTGATTCCCAGCTCTTTTTTACATAATGATTGACTTTTATATTAGACATGTGTAGAATAAAATTAGAAGAAGACTTTAGAAAGTATGGAGATGTAATGAATCATTCAATTAAACGTTTACCAGATGGTGAATTTGCTATCTTAAAGATTATTTGGCACCTGCCAAATCCAACGACCTCTGCCCAAATTATGGAAAAGCTGGGTGAAGATAACCATTGGAAGCCTCAGACTTTGTTGACAGTCTTAGCTCGCTTGACGGAAAAGGGGTTCTTAGAAAGTGTTCGAAAGGGTCGTGAGAGGCAGTATACGGCCTTGATTTCGGAAGAGGAATATTTAGAAGTAGAGACGTCAGACTTTTTGAAGCGCTATAGCGGACATTCCATGGGAGGCTTTGTCAAGACTCTCTTTTCATCTAATTCTTTTTCAGAAAATGAACTGGATGAGCTGCGTAATTTACTGAATCAGAAAGAGTAAGATGAGGTAGTATCCATGAAACAGTTCCTTTTGTCTTTCCTTTTAACCAGTTTTTCAACCTCGATCTTGGTTCTGTTTTTGAGCCTTCTTTTTGCAGCCCTCAAGACCAAGATTTCAGTCAAGGTCAAGTATGTTATCTGGTTTTTAATCTTGCTGAGTTTTTTATTCCCATTCCGTCCTCAGTTTGGCTCTGGTTTGATTCGGCTGAGTACTGGGGCGACTATTCAGACAGCTGTTAGAGCTGGTCAGACAAGTGGAGGGCAGGCTGTTTCTCAAGTAGCTGAAAAAGCTAGCCAGGCCAATCTCTGGGAGGCTTTTCTAGGTCTACCTTGGTTTGAAATATTCTTTGCTATTTGGCTACTTGGTTGTTCATTTAACTTAGGTAAGTATGCCTATTCTTATATCCGTTTTAAAAAGATGTTGCAACGTTGGGGGACAGAGGTTGAGGACGAAGAGACTTTGTTCCAGTTGCATTTGATTAAAGAAAAGATGGGCGTTAAAAGTAAGATTCGTCTGCTCTACTATCCTATGACACAGAGTCCAATGTTGCTGGGATTCAGAGATATTTTGATTGTGCTACCGGAGCTGGACTATACGGAGGAGGAGCTGCAGCTGATTTTCCAGCATGAGTTGACCCATTATCAGCACTATGATGTCTTGATTAATCTTTTCGCGATTCTTGCCAAGAGCCTGCATTGGTTTAATCCAGTGGTTCGTTTTGCTTGTCAGGAAACTCAAGAAGCAGGAGAAATGTACTATGACTACGATGTTCTGAGTAGAAAAGACACAGCTTATCACACTTTTTATGGCGAGACCATTCTGACGATGATTGATCGCAGTAAGAAGACCCCGATTGCTTTGACGACTTGTTTTTACTCGGATAAGTTTAATCTCAAGCGTAGGATTATTGGTATCATGGACAGCCGGCTACCGAAAAAGTTTCTGTCTGCTTCTTTCGTAGTAGCAGTTCCCCTACTTTTGCTCTTGACTAGCTCGGTCTTTGCCTTAGAAAATCCAGTCGCACAAGATAGTAAACTTGTGTTAGAGTCTAAAAAAGCGGAAGGGCTTAGTCAGCGTCAGGCCTTAGAAACAGTTTTGAAGGAACTTTCTCTGGCTGAAAAGGACATTAAGGATATGCAGATTTTACGTGACAAAGGCAATTATAAGATTCTCTTTCCACACGGACAGACGGCTCATGAAATGCTTGTCAATGCCAAGACTGGAAAAGTCGTCCAACCCAAGCAGCATACCATTGTCGAAAAGACAGTAACAGTTGAAAAAGAAGTTACGCCATCTTCGTCTTCTGCAGCGGCTCCAGCTGATAGTGGAAGTGGGAATGGGAATGCAGGTCAGACGGGAAGTGTTAGCTCTCCGCCTCCTACGACCAATACTGTAACAAATTCGAATACAAACACTAGTACAGCACCTGTCCAACCTCCTGCTCAAACTAGCTCCTCAAAGAGTAAGGATAAAGATCGTGATGATGACAAAGACGATGACGACGATGATGATGACGATGATGATGACGATGACGATTAGATAAAAGATTCTACCAATTGAGGTTTCTTGATAGAAGCAGCGATTGGTAGAATTTTTTTATCTTTATTTTTTGTAGAATCTAGTCCTTAACTCATAAATTGAGGTTAATTTTCAAGTTTTTTTAAATTTTAGTAATTTTCCTCTTGACTTTTAAAATCTACAAGTGTAGATTTTAGCTATAAACTACAAATGTAGAATAAAGTTTTGAAAATACTGTCCGGAAAGTATTAGAGTAGTAGAGCAAGGACGCTCTTTCTTTTAAAGCTATAAACTACATTTGTAGAATAAAAGGAGAATACAAATGAAACAAAAACAAATCCAAACGAACTTCCAACGTGTTGAAACAAAGTACATCTTAGACTGTGCGACCTTGGCTCGCTTAGAAGCTGAAATGCATGCTTACCTCATTCCAGATGATTACGCAACTTCGACCATTTCAAATGTCTATTTTGACAATGATGATTTTCAAATGATCCAAGACTCGATTGCTAGAAGAGGTGGTCGTGAAAAGCTACGGATGCGGACTTATGCAGCGGAGCCAACAAAGGATAGTCAGGTATTTTTGGAAATCAAGAAAAAGTCGGAGGACGTTGGCTTCAAGTATCGACTAGTTTCAAATCTTACTTCGGTCGTTAATTATATTGAGAAGGGACTTGCAGACCAGACTATTTCTGATGAGCGGGTCAAGACAGAAGTGGAGCTGTTGCAGGAGCGTTATGCAGGCTTAAAACCGAAAATGGTGATTAGCTATGACCGTTACTCGATGAAAGGCTCAGAGGACAAAAAAGTTCGTGTGACGGTTGATTCCAATATCCGCTTCCGTGATTATGATGTAGACTTGACTTTAGGACGCCACGGCTATCCTCTGTTGGAGGATAATATGGTGATTATGGAAATCAAGGTTCCAGGGGAATATCCTGAGTGGATGTCTGAAATTTTGAACGAATACGGCCTTGAAGATCAGTCCTTCTCAAAATACGGCAAAGCCTACCTAAAATCTAAAGAATTGATTCCCCAAGCCGCCAAGGTTTAAGGAGAGAAACAATGATTACACAACTATTTAACAGTATCTATTCTTCGGCTGAAATCAAAGTTAACCCTCTAGCCCTGACAGCCTCCCTCGTGACGGGTTTGATTTTGGGAATCATTTTGGCCAAGGTCTATAAGCACCAAACTATTTATACCAAGGAGTTTGTCATCACACTGTCTCTCTTGCCAGCCATTATCTCCATTATTATTTTCTTGGTAAATGGAAATCTGGGAACCAGTGTCGCTGTAGCAGGAACATTCAGTTTGATTCGTTTCAGATCAGCAGCAGGAGGGTCCAAAGAACTTTTGGCCATCTTCATGGCGACAGCGATTGGGATCACGACAGGGATGGGTTTCTTAGCTCTAGGAGTTTTTTTCACGCTCCTCATTTCCTTCTTTTGGTTGCTCTTTGAAAAGATGGGCTTTAGTTCGGTCAGTCAAACCAGACGTTATGTTCAAATTCAGATTCCTACTGAGTTAGACTATGAAGTTCTTTTTGAAGCAATCTTTGAAACGGCCTGTAAAAGCTTTGAGTTGACCTCTGTCCAGTCAGTTGACAATAAGTTTATCAAATTGGACTATGTGGTTGATTTGAAAGCAGATGTGAGTGACCAACGTCTCATCCAACGTTTCTTACGCTATGAGAAGATTAAGAATATTTCCTTCTCGAAAGAAGCCAAAAAACGAAAGACCTTGTAAGGTAAAAAACGGCTGTTTTGAATGACTTGCATCCCAAAAGTTATCTTTTGGGATGCAAGTGTTTTGTTGATTGATTTAGCTGTAATCTCTCTAAAATGGTATAATGTAGCTATACAGAAGTGGAGGATTGAAGAGTGCTTCATATAATAATTATTATTTGTATTATACTTTTATTACTCATGTTTCATTCTTTGATTCAGCAATCAAAGAATCCTTCGGGCTTTCTAGGAAAACGAATGATGAAATTGTGGAATTGGGCCTATCTTCCCATGTTTGTATGGGCAATTCGTCATCTGGATAGGACATTTTACCCTGCAATCTTAGATGTAGGAGTTGGGAATGGCCGTTCAACCATCCTACTGAAAGAAACCTTTCCGCAAAGTACTGTAACTGGAATCGATATTTCAGACACTGCAATAGCTCAAGCCAAACAGATAGGGATAGTCAATCTAAATTTTGAACGAAGAGACGTTAGAGAGACAGGCTTTTCTGATGAAAGTTTTGATTTAATCACAGCCTTTCAAACTCATTTTCATTGGCAAGATCTAGAGGCTTCTTTTATAGAGCTTCGAAGGATACTCAAATCAGACGGGATGCTCTTACTAGCTTGTGAATATAACAAGTTATCTTATTTTTTACCGAAATTTCAAAGCGAAGAAGTATTTAAACGATTCTTGTTATCAGTAGGCTTTGCGCTCGTAACTAGTCAAAGAAGGGGATCGTGGATCCTTTATAAAATTGTTAAAAACTAATGGAGGTACAATCATGAAACAATTATTTTTATGTTCATATTTTGCTGGTGTCAAAAATCTTTTTAGTGATTATGCAAAGGAAAAAAATCTAGAAAAAAAGGTTCTATTTATTCCTACCGCTGGGAACAAAGAGGACTATACTGCCTATATCGATGAGGCTCAGCAAACATTCAGAGATTTAGGCTTTGAAATAGAGGTTCTAGATATTGCTTCTTGTGATCGAGAAACTGCACAGGCAAAGATTTTCCAAAGCAAGATTCTTTATGTCTCAGGCGGAAATACCTTTTATTTGTTGCAAGAATTAAAGAAAAAGCAACTCCTATCTCTCATCAAAGAACAAATAAGAGATGGGTTGGTCTATGTGGGAGAATCAGCAGGGGCTATCATTACAGCTAAGGATATTGACTACAATAAACTCATGGACGATAAGACCGTAGCGACAGAGTTATCTGATACAGCAGGATTGGATGAAGTGGATTTTTACATCCTTCCACATTATGGTGAGGAGCCTTTTACTGATAGTAGCAAAAAGACCTTTGAAATGTATAAAAATAAGCTCAGTTTAATGCTAACGAACAATTCCCAAGCCGTAATTGTAAATGGTGAAGAAAGAGAAGTCGTTTCTGAACAGGATTAAAATAAATTTCTTTTTGCTATTATGATGTTCATTCTAACAATTTGTTGCTTTTAAAAAAGAAAGTGAAGATAATATAAGTTTATGGCAGTTTTTTCCTTGACATTTATCCATTTTGTGTGTAGAATAGAATAGATCTTGGACTTGAAGGGAGTGAAAAAAATGTCAAAAACAGTAGTACGTAAGAATGAATCTCTTGACGATGCTCTTCGTCGTTTCAAACGTGCGGTTACTAAAGCTGGTACTCTTCAAGAAACACGCAAACGTGAATTCTATGAAAAACCTTCTGTAAAACGCAAACGCAAATCAGAAGCAGCTCGTAAACGTAAAAAATTCTAATCAATAGAATGAGGAAGCAGCCGATTTGGCTGTTTTTTTCTTTTGAATGGGAAGTATATAATAAAAACAGCACTGATTTTTTCAGTGCTGTTTGGATATTAGCTTTGTTTTTCAAGCAAGCTCTTGATTTCTTGCAGAACTTCAAGTTCTGTTGGTCCAGCTGGTGCTTCTTCAGCAGCTTCTTCGTTTTTCTTAGTAAGATTTTGTGCTTTTTCCGCAGCCTTAACGATGAAGAAGAGAACAGTACCGATTACTAAGAAGTTGATCACGGCGCTCAAGAAATTACCATAAGCAATTCCGTTCCATTTCAATTCAGCGATTTGCTTCAAGTTTGCAGCTTTCAAAATTGGGTTGAGGAAGAGGGGAGTGATAACGTCAGTAATCAATGAGTTGACGATTGCTCCGAAAGCGTTCGCAATGATAACCCCGACTGCCAAGTCAATCACGTTACCGCGTAGCAAAAATTCTTTAAGATCCTTTAACATTTTCTTTTCCTTTCAAAAAATAATTTAATATTTGAGATTATATTATAGCTTAAAGAAGCAATTATTTCAAGTTATTTGCCTATCAAATGTTTTACATTTGCGTCAAATTATTATAGAATATAGAGTGATATTCTGTGATGAATTGGAGGTATTGTCTATTGGATAAAGAAATGATTTCTGAAATAAAAAATAGTGTCAATATCGTCGATGTCATAGGAGAAACAGTAGCCTTGACCAAGGCTGGGAGAAATTTTCTGGGACTTTGTCCCTTTCATGGCGAAAAGACGCCCTCTTTCAACGTTGTAGAGGACAAGCAGTTTTATCACTGTTTTGGCTGTGGCAAGTCGGGGGATGTTTTCAAGTTTATTGAGGACTACCGAGGCGTATCCTTCATGGATGCTGTTCAGATTGTCGCAGACAGAGCGGGCATTTCCTTAGGGATGGAGAGAGCTAGCGCAGATCGACCGAGACAGGCTCATCCGCATCAGGCGCTCTACGATATTCATACAGAGGCAGCGAAGTTTTACCATGCGGTTCTGATGACGACCAAAATAGGAGAAGAAGCACGCGCTTATCTCTACAATCGTGGGCTGACAGATGAGGTCATTAAGCATTTTCAAATCGGCTTGGCTCCTAATGAAGGCAACTATCTTCATAAGAGTATGGCTGGTAAGTTTGATGAGTCCACTATCATGAACTCGGGTCTTTTTAATCTGGCAGAGAATAATCTGGTCTATGATGCTTTTCAGAACCGGATTATGTTTCCCTTGACCAATGACAAGGGTCAGGTTGTCGCCTTTTCTGGTCGAATTTGGCAAGATTCGGAGGCTGGTTCACAGACTGCCAAGTATAAGAATAGTCGCAGCACCCCTATTTTTAATAAAAGCTATGAGCTTTATCATCTGGATAAGGCCAAGCCGGTTATCAAGAAGAGCCATGAAGTCTATCTGATGGAAGGCTTTATGGACGTGATCGCGGCTTATCGGGCTGGAGTTGAAAATGCAGTCGCATCGATGGGAACAGCTCTGACACCTGAGCATGTCCAGCACCTGCGTAAGTATTGCAAGAAAATTATTCTGACTTATGATGGAGATAGGGCTGGTCAGGCTGCGACAGCTAAGGCTTTAGAGGAGCTACGGGATATGTCGGTAGAGATTGTGTCCTTTCCTGACAATATGGATCCGGATGAATTTATTGCTAAAAATTCTGCCGAAGAATTGCGACAATTTCTGACCAAAACGCGAATTAGTGATGTAGAGTTCCTTTTACGCTATCTCAAGCCGGATAATATTGAAAATTTGCAGGCTCAGATTGAATTCGTGGAGCGAATGGCGCCTATTATTGCTCAGACGCAATCTATTACAGCTCAGAATTCCTATATTTATATGTTGGCTGAGTTGCTGCCGGATTTTGATTATCAGCAGGTAGAGAATACGGTTAACAATAGTCGTTTGGCTGAGCGAAGTAGTCGAAGCGGACAGCAGTCAGAATCTCTAAGAAGACCTGTACTGGTAGATCTTCCACTGTCTAAACAGCTATCACGGTTGATAAAGGCAGAGATCCATATCCTTTATCGTATGGTACACAATCCGCTGGTTTTAAATAGCTATCGGCTTCGCACGGATTTTGCCTTTGATACGGCGGAACTGCAGGAGTTATACGAGCTTTTACTAGCCAATGGTGAAGTAACCTCGCAGGATTTATCTAGCTTACCGGAAAGAGTCCAGCAACTTTGGTATCGGATGTTGGAGGAAGATTTGCCAGAGGAGATGGAAGACGGAGAGTTAGCAGAAGTAGAACTGACTAGGGAACGCGAATTGCTTCGTAAGAATAATCAGCTGATTAGCAAAAAGATTCGAGAAGCTTTGCATACTGGAGATGAGAATGCCGCTATATTAGAGGTGGAGCGCTTAATCGCACAAAAAAGAAGAATGGAGTAGGTATGGCTACAAAACAAAAAGAAGTAACAACATTAGACGTTCAAATTGCAGAATTCATCCGCAACCACAAGCAGACAGGTGTAGCGACAGACGATGAAATCAATGACCAACTGGTCATTCCTTTCACTTTGGACGCCGATGGGATTGAGGATTTGCTGCAACGCATTCAGGATGCGGGCATTTCTATCACGGATAAGGAAGGAAATCCTAGCGCGCGTGTCTTGAATACTGAAGAGGAAGAAGTAGAACTGACCGATGAAGAGCTCTTGGGTAGCAATTCAGCCAAGGTTAATGACCCAGTTCGCATGTATCTGAAGGAAATCGGGGTTGTGCCGCTTCTTAGCAATGAAGAAGAGCAAGAGCTGGCGATTTTGGTAGAGCAGGGAGACTTAGAAGCCAAGCAGCGCCTGGCTGAGGCCAACCTTCGTCTAGTTGTTTCCATTGCCAAGCGCTATGTCGGTCGTGGTATGCAGTTCCTTGATTTGATTCAAGAAGGAAATATGGGACTGATGAAAGCCGTTGATAAGTTTGACTATACTAAAGGATTTAAGTTTTCAACTTATGCGACTTGGTGGATTCGTCAGGCCATTACCCGTGCGATCGCTGACCAAGCTCGGACTATTCGGATTCCAGTCCATATGGTGGAAACCATTAACAAATTGGTCCGTGAGCAACGCAATCTCTTGCAGGAATTGGGTCAAGACCCAACACCAGAGCAAATTGCTGAGCGTATGGATATGACGCCGGACAAGGTTCGTGAGATTCTCAAGATTGCTCAAGAGCCAGTTTCTCTGGAAACACCTATCGGTGAAGAGGACGATAGCCATCTAGGAGACTTTATCGAAGACGAAGTGATTGAAAATCCAGTTGATTACACAACTCGTGTCGTTCTTCGTGAGCAGTTGGATGAGGTCTTGGATACTTTGACAGATCGTGAGGAAAACGTCTTGCGTCTGCGCTTTGGTCTGGACGATGGGAAAATGCGGACACTGGAAGATGTTGGCAAGGTCTTCAATGTCACCCGTGAGCGGATTCGCCAGATTGAAGCCAAGGCCCTACGTAAACTCCGCCATCCAAGTCGTAGCAAACCACTCAGAGACTTTATCGAAGATTAAGAACTGAAGAGCAAGAAGGGGCAGGAATCTTTCAGTAGGAAGTGTCAAGTAGGCAATCCTAGCTGAAAACAAAAGCCCCCTCGAGCTAACTTGAACTTTCTGCTATATCTATAAGGAGGATATGCATGTCAGAAAAAAAATACAGCCCCGAAGAAGTTGAAAAGATTAAAACGCGTATTTTGGAGAGCTTGGAGCAGGTCATCGACCCAGAGCTGGGAATTGATATTGTCAATCTCGGCTTGATTTATGAGATCCGTTTTGATGAGACCACTGGAGAAACGGAAATCGATATGACCTTGACCACTATGGGATGCCCTCTGGCGGATCTTCTGACTGACCAGATTTATGACGCCATGTCAGATGTTCCTGAGGTTACCAAGACGGATGTTAAGTTGGTTTGGTATCCCGCTTGGACAGTGGAAAAGATGAGTCGTTATGCTCGAATTGCATTAGGGATTAAATAGCGACATCACACTGGAAGAAAGACTATACAGAAAAGCGCTTGAATGGAACATCAAGTGCTTTTTGAATGCAATTTTATACAAACTACCAGCTAGTCAGTGAAATTTCCCCGCTGTTGAGCCAGATATTTTGGCCGTTCTCCAACTGGACTAGAAGTTGGCCACTGTCTGAGATATCGCTAGCAATTCCCTTATAGGTTTGATTATTTTGCTGGAAGCTCACTTGGCGACCGAGGACTAGAGAGTGCTTTTTGTAAAGATAGAGTAGGTCTTGGGGATCGCTTTCGTAGAAACATCTCCAGATTTCAGCAATCAGCTCATTTCTGCTGATAGGAGCTCGCTCTGTAAAGAGTGATCCAGCCTTAGATTCCAATTCTTCTGGAAAATCATTAATGCAAAAGTTAAACCCGACCCCGATAATAATATCTGTGACTAAGCCTGTCTCGACTGAAGTAGTAGCCTCGGTTAAAATGCCTGCGATTTTTTTATCTTTGTAGTAAATATCGTTGACCCACTTGATATCTATGTCTATGAGAGTTAGATTTTTTACAGCCTGATAGATGGCTCCAGCTGTTAGGAGAGTATAGGCAGGAATTTGATCGAAAGCCAGGTCGGGCTTGAGATGGAGGGACATGTAAAAGCCGCCTTGTTTTGGAGAGAAAAAGTTTCGGCCGAAGCGACCGCGTCCGGCTGATTGAGCAGCAGCTAGATAGAGGGTATTTGCTTCGCCGCCCGCTTCCAGACCTGCTTTGGCATCTATCTGAGTAGATTGGCAGTTGGGTTTGAAGGAAACCTTGATGGGTGCCTCCTTTTCAATGATTTCTGGGATTAGTAAATCCCCTGCTTTGAGCTTATAGCCCCGATTTTTAACGGAATCAATCTGGATTCCTTCTTTTTCCAAGCGTTGAATGGCCTTCCAAATGGAGGTTCTGGAAATGCCTAATGTCTGAGCTAGACTTTCTCCATTGACATAATCGTCAGCTTGGCTGAGAATGGTAAATAATTGTTCGTAGGTTTTCATTCGTTCTTTCTCTGTTAAATACTGCTTTCTCGAATGGTCAGCTTGGTAGAAAGTTTGACCATATAGGGAATGGAATCCTCTTCGGATGTTAAAATTTGATTCAGAATGTGCAGAGCCTGCTTGCCCATTTCTTCAGTAAAAACGGTGACCGTACTGAGACTGGGATAGATATACTTAGCAATAGACGTATCATTAAATGAAATGATGCTGACATCTTGGGGAACCTGAATTCCGTGTTCTTGCAAAGCCCGCAAGGCACCAATTGCTAAAGCATCGCTAGAGATGAAGAAGGCGGGTGGCAGCTGGTCCTTGTGCTCGCTAAGAAGCTCAGTCATCATCTGATAGCCTGATTCCGAAGAAAAACTGCCTACCTTAACCAAGTCAGCTTGAAAGATTCCTTTTTCGGATAGATACTGCTTAAAACTCGCTAAACGAGGGTCACTGATAACGCTAGCTTGGTCAGAGGTTCTTTCTTGCCCGGCAATCATGCCAATCTGGTCAAAACCAGCGTTCATGAAGTGCTCAAGAACCTTCTGTACAGCATTCTCAAAATCAACCGTTACACAGCTGTGGCCTGCATTAAGCGTATCACTATCGACAAAAACTAAGTGGTTGCTGTACTGCTCTAGCTGCTGGATTTGAGCTGGGCTGAATTTGCCGATGGCAATCAAGCCATCAATATCTTTCAATTGCTCAAGAGAATCATTTTGAAACACTCTTTGAATCTCATAGCCCAATTCTTGGGCTTTTTTTTCAATACCCAAGCGAATAGAGTAGTAGTAGAGGTCATCGAGCTCTTCCTGCTCAGTGTACCATTCAATGAGCCCAATACGGTAGGCCTGAGTCTTATTTGGCTTGGTTTTTCTTGATTTTTTATAGTTCAGCTGCTCAGCGATGTCAAAAATCTTTTTACGAGTGCCATCACTGACCGACATGGCTGGGTCGTAGTTGAGTACGCGAGAGACCGTAGCGGGAGAGACCCCAGCAGCTTGGGCAATATCCTTAATCGTAGCCATTTTTTTCTCCTATTGTCTTATATGGGCTATTATACCTCAAAAACAAGTAAATAACAAAGAGGAATTTAGTAAATAATATCTAATAATTTTCTTAAGTAAAATTTTACTAAAATTATTGAAGTTTTACTTGAAAATAGTTATAATAAAGATAAGAAAACGATTACAATATCGATCATCATTTTAAAGGAGTTTAGTTTATGTCAAATGTCATTTCAGTAGAGCAAATCCGCGCAGATTTTGCCAAGGTTTTTGGAGTAGAAGCGGACCACACTTTCTTTTCACCCGGTCGGATCAATCTGATCGGCGAGCATACGGACTATAACGGCGGCCATGTCTTTCCTGCAGCCATTTCTCTTGGAACTTATGGAGCGGCTCGCAAGCGGGACGACCAGCTCTTGCGATTCTTCTCAGGGAATTTTGAAGAAAAAGGGATTATTGAAGTGCCGCTGGAAAACCTGCACTTTGAGCCTGAGCATAACTGGACCAACTATCCGAAAGGAGTCCTGCATTTTATGCAGGAGGCAGGCCATACGATTGACCGAGGCATGGATGTCTATGTTTATGGAAATATTCCCAACGGCTCGGGCTTGTCTTCTTCTGCATCGCTAGAGCTTTTGACGGGTGTCATTGCTGAGAAATTCTTTGATTTGCAGTTGGAACGTCTGGACCTAGTGAAAATCGGTAAATTAACTGAGAATGAATTTATCGGGGTTAATTCTGGCATCATGGACCAGTTTGCTATCGGAATGGGAGCTGACCAGCGGGCTATTTACCTAGATACCAATACTCTTGAATATGACTTGGTGCCGCTTGATCTCAAGGACAATGTCGTAGTGATTATGAATACCAACAAGCGTCGTGAGTTAGCTGACTCTAAGTACAATGAGCGTCGGGCGGAGTGCGAAAAAGCTGTTGAAGAACTGAACAGCAAGCTATCTATCGCTACCTTGGGTGAGTTGGATGAGTGGTCCTTTGACGAGTATAGCTATCTGATAGAGGACGAAAATCGTCTCAAACGGGCTCGCCATGCTGTTTTAGAAAATCAGCGTACTTTGCAAGCTCAGGCAGCTTTGCAGGCAGGCGATCTTGACAAGTTTGGCCGTCTCATGAATGCTTCTCACGTTTCTCTAGAACATGACTACGAAGTGACTGGTCTAGAGCTGGACACCTTGGTTCACACAGCCTGGGAGCAAGAAGGTGTTTTGGGAGCTCGTATGACAGGGGCAGGTTTTGGTGGCTGTGCCATTGCCTTGGTGCGAAAAGATGCTGTTGAGGCCTTTAAGGAAGCTGTAGGCAAGCACTACGAGGAAGTCGTTGGATATGCTCCAAGCTTCTATATCGCTGAAGTTGCAGGTGGCAGTCGAGTTTTAGACTAGGAGAGAAGTAAATGGACGCTGTAATATTTGATTTAGATGGCTTATTAGCTGATACTGAGATCATTTCTCTAAAAGTTTATCAAGAATTGCTTAAAGATTTTGGAATTCCTTTCACAGAAGAAACATATTCTAGAGAATACAGTGGACATAGGGAAGAGGAGAATGTTCAACGATTTTTGGCTACCTATGATTTACCTTGGAACTTTGACCAAACCTTGGAAAAAGTTTATGAACTGGAAGCTCGAATATTAGCCAAAGGTGTAAATTTAAAAAAAGGTGCTAAAAATTTGCTTGCTTTTTTGCAAAGAGAAGGTATTCCGATCGCCTTAGCAACTTCAAGTGTTGAATCTCGAGCGAGAATGATCTTGGATAGCAATGGTATACTGTCCCTATTTGACCATCTAGTTTTTGCAAAAGATGTAAAGCGAAGCAAACCTTACCCTGATATATTTTTAAAGGCCTGTAGAGATTTGAACGTTTTACCAGAGAATTGCTTAGTACTAGAGGATAGTGAAGCAGGGATTGAGGCAGCGTATAGAGCTGGGATACCAGCCATTTGTATTCCAGACTTAAAAATACCAGCGCAGTCTTTCTTAAATAAAACAGAACAAGTTTTTCAGGATTTAGACGCTGTCAGAGACTATTTAGAATGTAAGAAGGAGAATCAATGAGTCAGGGAGTTCTAGATGCATTTATCACAGAAGTCATTTCTGAAAGTTCATTTGAGGAAATGGATCGAATCTACCTGACCAATCGTGTTTTGGCACGAGTGGGAGATGGTGTTTTAGAAGTTGAGACTGAGTTGGATGACTTGATTGACCTCAAGGACCAGCTGGTTGAGGAGGCAGTTAGATTAGAGACGATTGAGGATAGTCAGACTGCGCGTGAAATCCTTGGTGCTGAGCTTATGAACTTCATCACACCAGCCCCTAGCCAGCTCAATCGGGACTTTTGGACGACTTATGCCTCCAATCCCGAGCAAGCTGTGGCTGATTTTTACCAGCTTAGTCAAAAGAATGACTATATCAAGGTCAAGGCCATTGCTAAAAACATTGCTTTCAAAGCACCGACTGAATATGGAGATTTGGAAATCACCATCAATCTCTCTAAGCCAGAAAAGGATCCCAAGGAAATTGCGGCAGCTAAAAAGGCTAAGAATAGCCATTATCCAGCCTGCCAGCTTTGCATGGAAAACGAAGGCTACCAAGGTCGCTTGGACCACCCAGCTCGCGCCAATCATCGGATTATCCGCTTTGACTTGGCTGGACAGGAGTGGGGTTTTCAGTATTCGCCCTATGCCTACTTTAATGAGCATTGCATCTTTCTGCACAGTCAGCACCTTCCTATGGCTATCAGCCGGCTGACCTTTGAGCGCCTGCTGGACATCGTTGAGACCTTTCCAGGCTATTTCGCAGGTTCTAACGCCGACCTGCCGATTGTTGGCGGCTCTATCCTGACCCACGACCACTATCAGGGCGGACGTCATACCTTCCCTATGGAAATGGCAGAGCTGGATTGCAGCTTTACTTTTAGCGGATTTGAAGAGGTGGAAGCAGGTATTGTCAAGTGGCCCATGTCTGTCATTCGTCTGAGGTCTGAGAAGAAAGAACTCTTGATTGAGTTGGCTGACAAGATCTTGCAAATTTGGCGAACTTATTCTGACCCAAGTGTGCAGGTGTTGGCAGAGTCTGAGGGTGAGCCGCACCATACCATCACACCGATTGCCCGCAGAAAAGATGGAACTTTTGAGCTGGACTTAGTCTTGCGGGACAATCAAACTTCCCCAGAATATCCGGACGGCATTTACCACCCTCATAGAGATGTTCAGCATATTAAGAAAGAAAATATCGGCCTGATTGAGGTTATGGGGCTGGCTATTCTGCCGCCTCGGCTCAAGGAAGAACTCAAGCAGGTGAAACTTTTCTTGCTGGGAGAAGACTGTCGGGTCGCTGCCTATCATCAGGAGTGGGCCAATCAACTCAAAGACCAGAATCCAGATGTTACCGCTGAGACGGTGGAAGGAATAGTGCAAGCATCGGTTGGACAAATTTTCAGCAGTGTACTGGAAGATGCAGGAGTTTACAAGCGAACAGAGGAGGGCAAGGAAGCTTTCATGCGCTTTGTCCAATCTGTTGGTTTGAATGAGGAATAATTGCAGGAGAGTTTTCATTTGTCCCTATTTTTGATAGAATAGTTAAATAAAAATCAAGACAAGAAAGAGAGAAACATGGCAATTTTAGTATTAGGTGGAGCTGGTTATATCGGCTCGCACATGGTAGACCGTTTGGTAGAAGCAGGTAAGGAAGAGGTAGTCGTCGTTGATAATTTGGTGACTGGCCATCGCGCAGCCGTCCATCCTCAAGCAGTCTTTTATGAGGGGGATTTGGCGGATAAGGACTTCATGCGTGATGTCTTTGCTAAACATCTATCCATCGATGCAGTCATTCACTTTGCTGCCTTTTCACTGGTCGCAGAGTCTATGGTTGATCCGCTCAAATATTTTGACAATAACACAGCCGGTATGGTTTCTCTTTTGGAGGTCATGCAGGAATGCGGCATTAAAAACATTGTCTTTTCTTCGACTGCGGCAACTTATGGCATTCCTGAGGAAGTTCCGATTCTGGAAACGACTCCGCAAAAGCCGATTAATCCTTATGGTGAGAGCAAGCTTATGATGGAGACCATTATGCGCTGGGCAGACCAGGCTTATGGCATTAAGTTTGTAGCCCTGCGTTATTTCAATGTGGCTGGTGCCAAGCCCGACGGATCGATTGGCGAGGACCATGGACCAGAAACCCATCTCCTGCCCATTGTGCTCCAGGTGGCTCAGGGCAAACGTGAGAAGATTGCCGTTTTTGGAGACGATTACGATACTCCAGACGGAACCAATGTCCGCGATTATGTCCATCCTTTCGACTTGGCTGACGCCCATATTCTGGCTGTTGAGCATCTGCGTGCAGGACAGCCTTCAGATGCCTTTAACCTTGGCTCTTCGACTGGTTTTTCCAACCTGCAGATTGTAGAAGCAGCACGCAAAGTGACCGGACATCCTATTCCTTTGGAAATAGCAGAGCGACGCCCAGGGGATCCAGATACGCTGATTGCTTCCTCTGAGAAAGCAAGAGAAGTTTTGGGCTGGCAGCCGAAATTTGACAATATCGAAACCATTATCGAAACTGCTTGGAAATGGCATTCCAGTCATCCAAATGGCTATGATGATCGCCAGTAATCAGTGTAGTTTAAAATATTTACAGAGACACTTTGTTAGAGATAGCAAGGTGTTTCTTTGGAGTGTTAGAAGTTCTTTTCATGAGATTTAATTTGTTGTAAAAAAAGCGGATACATAGTAAAATAGAAAAATGATGAAAATAAGACGAATAAATAATGAATTAGAGATAAATCAGGAAGAAGATACAGTCTTGGTTCTGGGCTATTTTGACGGCCTGCATAAGGGACATCAGACACTTTTTAAGGAAGCTAGGAAAATAGCGGATGAGCAAGGACTGAAGATTGCGGTACTGACCTTTCCTGAGTCACCAAAATTAGCTTTTGTCCGCTATCAGCCAGAGTTGATGTTGCATTTGAATCATCCGGAGGAACGAGCTGCTCACTTAGAAAATTTGGGTGTGGACTACCTTTACTTGATTGACTTTACTAGCCATTTTTCTAAGAACACGGCCCAAGAATTTTTTGATAAGTACGTTGCTGCGCTTAAAGCAAAGGCAGTTGTAGCAGGTTTTGATTACCATTTTGGATCTGACAAGAGAAAGGCAGAGGAGCTTGCAGACTATTTCGGTGGTCAGATTGTCATCGTTTCATCAGTCAATCAAGATGAGGAAAAAATCTCTTCTACTCGGATTAGAGAGACCATCCAAACTGGTGATGTTGCCAAGGCGCATCAGCTATTAGGCTATCCTCTCTCTACGCGGGGCATTGTGGTTCATGGCAATGCTAGAGGGCGTACCATTGGCTATCCAACGGCCAATCTAGCCCCTTTGGATCGCGTGATTTTGCCAGCAGATGGTGTTTATGTAGTAGATGTTGAGCACAATGGCAAGTTTTATCGAGGCATGGCTAGCGTTGGCAAAAATGTGACCTTTGAAGGAGATGAGCTTCGTTTTGAAGCCAATCTATTTGACTTTGCGGAGGAAATCTATGGCGATACGATTCGAATTATCTGGCTGGATAAGATTCGTGATATGGTCAAATTTGATGGTATTGAAGAACTGGTTGCTCAATTAAAGAGTGATGAAGAAGTGGCAAAAAACTGGGAATGTTCGGAATAAATGTCGATTTTTGATATTTTTCTTAGTATTTCGAGCCGATTCTCAAAAATATCTAGTCAAGAGAGATAAAATTTAGTATAATAGAGTTAGTTACTATATAAAAATAAGAAGAGAACAGCATGATTACATTATTTTTATCGCCTAGCTGCACTTCCTGTCGCAAGGCGCGTGCTTGGTTGATTAGTCATGAAGTTCCATTTACGGAGCATAATATCATGACGAGCCCTCTGTCTGCTCCAGAATTGCAACATATTCTTTCATTGACAGAAAATGGCACTGATGACATCATCTCAACCCGCTCAAAAATTTTTCAAAAACTAGATTTAGACGTAGAGGATTTATCGATTTCAACACTCATTAAGCTGATTGAGGAAAATCCTAGTCTTTTGCGTCGCTCAATTATCCTTGATGGTAAACGAATGCAAATCGGCTTCAATGAAGATGAAATCCGTGCTTTCTTGCCTAGAGGATATCGGAAAGAAGAACTCAGAGCCGCAACTATGCGTGCTGATATTTAAAATATGGAAAAAAATTATAGTTACCCACTAGACTTATCGTGGAGCACTGAAGAGCTTGCTTCAGTGCTTTCTTTTTTTAATGATGTAGAGCAAGCCTATGAACAGAAGATTCAAGCGGAGAAACTGCTCCAGTCCTATACAGTCTTCAAGAAAGTTGTTCCCAGCAAGGGAGAAGAGAAGCGACTCGGCCGTGAGTTTGAGACGGTCAGTGGCTACTCTCTTTATCGCGCTGTTCAGGAGGCAAAAAGGAAAGGGAAAGGAATGATTTCTCTTGGAAAATAAATTTCATTTTGCGAAAGAAATAGTTTATCAGGCAGGTGCCTTTTTAAGAGACCATCTCTATGATGACTTGGATGTCCTACAAAAGAGCAGTCCGACTGACTTGGTGACTCAAATGGATCGGATCATCCAGGATGACTTGGTTGGGAAAATTTTAGCTCAGTATCCGAACGACGCGATTTTGGCTGAGGAAAATGACCTGCGACACGACATCGCGGACGGCAATGTCTGGGTGATTGATCCCATTGATGGCACCAATAATTTCATTACCCAGCGGGCTGATTTTGCTATTATGTTGGCTTATTTTGAAAATGGGCAGGGCAAGTTCGGTTTGATCTACGATGTGACAAGGGACCAGCTTTTTCATGGAGGCGGGGCTTTTGATGTTTACTGCAATGACAGAAAGTTGTCTTCTTTTATCGATAAGCCCTTGCAGCAATATTTGATCGCTTCAAATGCATGTATGCTTGAGCATAATCACTGGGGAGTGGCTGACTTATCTCGTACTTGCCTAGGCGTGCGTGTCTATGGCAGCGCTGGGATTAGTTTTGGCAAGGCTCTGGCGGGTGGTTTGGCGGCCTATTTCTCTTATAATTGGCCTTGGGACTACGCTGCTGCCTATGTGATGGCTGACAAACTAGGCTTCGTCATTCAGACTCTAGATGGCAATCATCCAAATTTTCAGACTCAGGAGCCGATTATGATTGCACCAAAGTGTAAGTTAGACGAATTACAAGAGTATTTACGAAAGGGAAAAGGCTAGTATGGACTTTCCAGTAGGTTTTAAGGAAAAGTATGAGGAGCTCTTGGGGAAGGAAGCAGAGGCTTTTTTTGCGACTTTTGAACAAGATCCGATTTCAGCCTTTCGCAGCAATCCTTTAAAAGAAAATCAGAAAGATTTTGTGAATGCTATCCCGAACACAGACTGGGGACATTACGGAAAAGCGTCTGGGAAGTCGGTAGAACATGTCACGGGACTAGTTTATTCTCAGGAGCCAGCTGCGCAAATGGTCGCTCAGGTTGCAGCACCACAAAAAGGCATGAAAGTTCTGGACTTGGCCGCCGCACCAGGTGGAAAATCTACTCATCTACTCTCTTATCTAGATAATACAGGTGTGCTAGTTTCTAACGAAATCAATGCCAAACGCAGTAAAATTTTGGTGGAAAATATTGAGCGTTTTGGAGCGCGAAATGTCCTTGTCACCAACGAATCTGCGGATCGATTGGCTAAGGTTTATCAGGGCTATTTTGACCTCATCGTTCTGGATGCTCCTTGCTCTGGCGAAGGGATGTTCCGCAAGCAGCCAGATGCTACTCAGTATTGGAGTCCGGAATATCCTGCCCAGTGTGCGCGTCTCCAGCGAGAAATTCTAGAGGACGCTGTCAAGATGTTGGCGACAGGCGGGCAGTTGCTTTATTCAACTTGCACTTGGGCACCTGAAGAAAATGAAGAAATTGTTGCTTGGCTTTTAGAGAATTTTCCTTTGGAATTGCTAGAAATAGCAAAAGTCAATGGTATGGTAGCGGGGATTAATTTCCCAGAAACAGCTCGTATGTATCCCCACCATTTCAAGGGAGAAGGGCAATTTGTAGCGAAATTTCGCTTTACAGGAAGTCAGTCTGCTAAAAAAATCAAGGCAGCCAAAAATAAATTGACAGCAGAGCAGAGAAAACTCTGGCAAGATTTCCAGAAAAAGCATCTGAAAATTGAGCTAGAAGGACATTTAGATACTTTTGGGGACAATCTATATCTGCTGCCAGCTGGACTGCCAGATGTCTCCAAGCTGAAAATTGCTCGCAATGGCCTGCATCTGGGTGAATTTAAGAAAAATCGCTTTGAACCGAGCTTTGCCTTAGGTTTAGCCTTGAGGCCTAGTGAAGTCGTCTCAGTCCTTGAGATTGATGATGAGGCCTTTAGTAAATATGTAGCAGGTGAGACGGTTCAACTCTCTCAAAATTGTCCAAATGGCTGGTATCAAGTGCTTGCCCAAGGAAACGGTTTGGGTTTTGCAAAAATTACTGGAAATACCTTGAAAAATTATTTCCCAAAGGGGCTTCGCTTTCGTTCAAAAGACTAGGCAAAGCCCTCTTTCTATGTTATAGTGGATATAGTGGGATTTTCAGTTTCTTTCAAATAGACATTCCACTATCATTCTCAAGATTTCGAGGAGAAAAATGGTAAAGAAAAAATATAAGCTGATTTTGTCAGCGATTCTAGTTCTAGTTGCAGTTAGCCTCTCTGCTTGCTCCAGCTGGATTGACCGAGGGGAGTCCATGACTGCCGTTGGTTCGACAGCTCTTCAGCCGCTCGTTGAAGCTGCAGCGGATGAGTTTGGTTCAGCCAATATTGGAAAAACGGTCAATGTTCAAGGTGGCGGATCAGGTACGGGCTTGTCTCAGGTTCAGTCTGGTGCGGTTGAAATTGGCAACTCAGATGTGTTTGCTGAGGAAAAAGAAGGGATTAATGCTTCAGCCCTTGTTGACCACAAGGTAGCCGTCGCTGGAATTGCCGTGATTGTCAATAAAGAAGTATCCGTCGATAATTTAACAGCGGAGCAGCTGCAGAAGATTTTTACTGGTGAAGTGACCAACTGGAAGCAGCTGGGCGGTAAAAATCTAGAGATTTCCATCATCAACCGTGCGGCAAGCTCTGGTTCTCGAGCAACGTTTGACAGTGTCATCATGAATGGTAAATCAGCCGTTCAAAGTCAGGAGCAGGATTCAAATGGGATGGTTAAGTCCATTGTTTCTCAAACACCGGGAGCCATCTCTTATCTGGCCTTTGCTTATGTGGATGATTCTGTCAAGACTTTGAAGCTCAATGGCTACGAGCCTACGGCTAAGAATGTTGCGACCAATGCTTGGCCACTCTGGTCTTATGAGCATATGTATACATTGGGCAAGCCGACTGGTCTTGCAGCAGAGTTTTTGGACTACATGCTGTCAGACGAAGTTCAGGATGGGATTGTCTCAGGAATGGGCTATATTTCCATCAAGGAAATGCAGGTCAGCAAGGATGCTGATGGAAATGTTACGACTTTAAAAGGAGATAGCAAATGAGAAATGAAGAATTAGCAAAAAAATTACTATCCCCTTCGAAAAACTCTCGTCTGGAAAAATTTGGTAAATATATCACCTTTGCCTGCCTGGCTTTAATCGTCCTGATTGTAGCCATGATTTTAATCTTCGTAGCACAAAAAGGGCTGTCGACCTTCTTTGTCAACGGAATTAATGTATTTGAATTCTTGTTTGGCTCCACTTGGAATCCGTCAGGTAAGGAATTCGGTGCCCTTCCGATGATTTTGGGTTCCTTTATCGTTACCATTCTGTCAGCATTGATTGCAACTCCCTTTGCTATTGGAGCAGCCGTCTTTATGACTGAAGTATCGCCTAAAGGAGCTAAGATTCTTCAGCCTGCGATCGAGCTCTTGGTCGGGATTCCGTCTGTTGTGTACGGATTTATCGGCTTGCAGGTTGTTGTTCCCTTTGTTCGGACTGTTTTTGGTGGTACCGGATTTGGGATTTTGTCTGGTATTTTTGTGCTCTTTGTCATGATTTTGCCGACAGTAACCTTTATGACGACGGACAGTCTTCGTGCTGTGCCGCGTCACTACCGTGAAGCTAGTCTAGCTATGGGCGCAACGCGCTGGCAGACAATTTGGCGGGTAACACTCAAGGCTGCTCGCTCAGGTATTTTTACAGCAGTGGTCTTTGGAATGGCACGTGCCTTCGGTGAAGCCCTAGCTATCCAGATGGTCGTTGGTAACTCTGCGGTGATTCCAACCTCTCTGACAACACCTGCGGCGACCCTGACTTCTGTCTTGACCATGGGTATCGGAAATACCGTTATGGGAACAGTGGATAATAACGTTCTCTGGTCTCTGGCTCTGGTGCTCTTGATGATGAGCTTAGCCTTTAACAGTGTCATTAAACTGATTACAAAAGAAAGAGGTAAGAAGAACTATGCACGCTAAGAAATTAGATAAATTGGCGACTGGTATCCTCTACACGATAGCTGGTATCATTGTTGCCATCCTTGCCTCTCTGATTCTTTATATTCTGGTAAGAGGATTGCCGCATATCTCTTGGTCTTTCCTGACTGGAAAATCTTCTTCTTACCAAGCTGGCGGTGGTATTGGGATTCAGCTCTACAATTCCTTCTTTCTGCTGGTGATTACTCTGATTATCTCTGTTCCTCTCTCTATGGGGGCTGGAGTTTATCTGTCAGAGTATGCTAAGAAAGGCCCAGTGACCAACTTTGTCCGTACCTGTATTGAAATCCTGTCCTCGCTGCCATCCGTAGTAGTCGGACTCTTTGGCTATTTGATTTTCGTTGTCCAGTTTGAGTATGGATTCTCAATCATTTCTGGTGCTTTGGCGCTGACTGTCTTCAATCTGCCTCAGATGACTCGTAACGTCGAGGATAGCTTACGCCATGTTCACCATACACAGCGTGAAGCAGGACTGGCACTCGGAATTTCTCGCTGGGAAACCGTGCTACATGTAGTCATTCCTGAAGCTTTGCCAGGGATTGTGACAGGGATTGTCCTTGCTTCTGGTCGGATTTTCGGTGAAGCAGCTGCCTTGATCTACACTGCGGGTCAATCCGCGCCAGCTCTGGATTGGTCTAATTGGAACATTTTTAGCATTACCAGCCCGATTTCGATTTTCCGGCAGGCGGAGACTCTTGCTGTCCATATCTGGAAGGTCAATAGTGAAGGAACCATTCCTGATGGCACTGTGGTGTCAGCAGGATCAGCAGCGGTGCTTCTGATTTTCATCTTGATTTTCAACTTTGGAGCCCGCAAACTCGGTTCTTACTTGCACAAGAAATTAACCTCTGCATAAAGGAGAAGCAATGACAGAATATAATTGGAATGAAAAACATATCATTACTTTTCCTGAAGAAAAGGTAGCCCTTTCGACCAAGGATTTGCATGTTTACTACGGTAAAAAAGAATCCATCAAGGGCATTGATATGCAGTTTGAAAAGAATAAAATCACAGCTCTGATTGGTCCGTCTGGTTCAGGGAAATCGACCTATCTCCGTAGTCTCAACCGTATGAATGATACGATTGATATTGCCAAGGTAACAGGGCAAATTCTTTACCAAGGAATAGACGTCAATCGTTCTGATATCAACGTTTACGAGATGCGTAAGCACATCGGCATGGTTTTTCAACGGCCTAATCCATTTGCCAAGTCTATTTATCGCAACATTACCTTTGCCCATGAACGTGCTGGTGTAAAAGATAAAAAGATTTTGGATGAGCTTGTTGAAACTTCGCTCAAACAAGCCGCACTTTGGGACCAAGTCAAGGATGATCTTCATAAGTCAGCCTTGACCTTGTCAGGCGGTCAGCAGCAACGGCTCTGTATTGCTCGAGCTATTTCGGTCAAGCCAGATATCTTGCTTATGGACGAGCCAGCTTCTGCGCTGGATCCGATTGCAACCATGCAGCTAGAAGAGACCATGTTTGAGCTCAAAAAGGACTATACGATTATCATCGTGACGCACAATATGCAGCAGGCTGCCCGGGCCAGTGACTACACCGGCTTCTTTTATCTGGGAGATTTGATTGAGTACGACAAGACTGCTAATATCTTCCAAAATGCCAAACTGCAGTCGACCAATGACTATGTTTCTGGTCATTTTGGTTAGAGGTGAAGAAACTAAAGGAATGAATTTATGACAGAACCTATTTTGCAAGTCAAGGACTTGTCGGTTTATTATAATAAAAAGAAAGCACTCAATAGTGTCTCCTTGGACTTTATGCCTAATGAAATCACTGCCTTGATTGGACCGTCCGGTTCAGGGAAATCTACCTTGCTCAAGGCTATCAACCGTATGGGTGATTTGAATCCAGAAGTAACAACGACTGGCACGGTCATCTATAACGGACACAATATCTACAGTCCTCGGACAGATACGGTGGAGTTGCGTAAGGAAATTGGCATGGTCTTCCAGCAGCCTAATCCCTTCCCAATGACCATTTATGAAAATGTTGTCTATGGACTGCGCATCAACGGTGTCAAGGATAAACAAGTCTTAGATGAAGCGGTGGAGCGTTCCTTGATTGGGGCTTCTATTTGGGACGAAGTGAAAGACCGTTTACATGATTCCGCTATCGGTCTCTCTGGTGGTCAACAGCAGCGGATTTGTGTAGCACGCGTTTTGGCTACTAGTCCGAAAATCATCCTCTTGGATGAGCCTACATCGGCTCTAGATCCAATCTCTGCGGGTAAAATTGAGGAAACTCTCTATGGACTTAAGGACACCTATACCATGCTCTTGGTGACGCGCTCCATGCAGCAGGCTTCTCGGCTTTCGGATAAAACGGGCTTCTTCTTGGGTGGTGATTTGATGGAGTTTAATGATACTAAGGAGATGTTCCTCAACCCACAAAATAAGGAAACAGAAGATTATATTACAGGAAAATTTGGATAAGGAGTTGAATGATGTTACGATCTCAATTTGAAGAAGATTTGGAGAAATTGCACAATCAGTTCTACGCAATGGGACAAGAAGTGCTCTCACAAATCAACCGCACCGTGCGTGCTTTTGTCACACATGACCGTGACTTGGCAAAGGGAGTCATCGAAGATGATGCAGAAGTAAATGAATATGAAGTGAAATTGGAAAAGAAATCATTTGAAATGATTGCCCTCCAACAACCCGTTTCTCAAGATCTTCGCACTGTCCTAACCGTTCTCAAGGCCGTTTCAGACTTAGAGCGTATGGGAGACCATGCGGTATCCATTGCAAAAGCAGCCATTCGTATGAAGGGCGAACAGCGTATTCCAGCTGTCGAGGACGAAATTAAAAAGATGGGCCGCGATGTGAAAAATTTCGTTGAAGCTGCCCTTGATCTCTACCTGAATGGTTCTGTAGATCAAGCCTATGAAGTAGCAGCCATGGATGAAAAAATCAACCATTATTTTGATAGCATTCGTGATCTGGCTACGGAAGAAATCAAGAAAAATCCTGAAGCCATCGTTACAGGCCGTGATTATTTCCAGGTTATTTCTTTCTTGGAACGTATCGGAGATTATGCCAAAAATATCTGCGAATGGGTCGTTTACTTTGAAACGGGTAAAATTATTGAATTATAATATATGTTAAAGAGACAGGCTAAGCTTGTCTTTTTTGTTTGGGGAGGAGAAAAGCTAGTGACAGGATGGCTTTAAAATGATTACTTTATGTTTGAAGATGAAAATCAATTTTGAGTCAGTTAGGATGAGTATAAAGTCACTAAATATGGTAAAATAGTAAGAGATGAATCTTGATGGAGGTTGGGTTAATACCAGCCCCTTCAATTAGATGAGGAGAAAAACATGCAAGCAGTTGCACATTTTATTGATACTTTTGTTCCAGAGCACTATGATCTCTTTTTGGATTTAAATCGTGCGGATAAGACTTTCTCAGGGAAAGTTACCATTACCGGTGAAGCCAAAGCTGAGAAAATTTCCTTGCACCAAAAGGATTTGACGATTGAGACCGTAGAAGTGGCTGGACAAGCTCGCCCCTTCACTCTTGATAATGACAATGAAGCTCTTTATGTTGAGTTGGAAACAGCAGGCTCTGTGGGAGTAACCTTGACCTATACAGGTAAGATTACTGACAATATGACGGGGATTTACCCATCTTACTATACTGTGGATGGAGTGAAAAAAGAAATTATTTCTACTCAGTTTGAGAGCCATTTTGCCCGCGAAGCCTTTCCAAGTGTGGATGAGCCAGAAGCTAAGGCAACTTTTGATCTGGCCTTGAAATTTGACCAAGCAGAAGGCGAACTTGCCTTGTCTAACATGCCTGAAATCGACGTTGAAAACCGGAAAGCAACTGGCATTTGGAAGTTTGAAAGAACGCCTCGCATGTCTTCCTATCTCTTGGCTTTTGCTGCAGGTGATATGCAAGGAATTACTGCTAAAACTAAAAACGGCACTTTGGTCGGTGTTTATGCAACCAAGGCTCACCCAGCTAGCAACTTAGAATTTGCTTTGGACATTGCGGTTCGCTCGATTGAATTTTACGAAGAGTATTACGGTGTTAAATACCCTATTCCTCAGTCGCTGCATGTTGCCCTGCCGGACTTTTCATCTGGTGCTATGGAAAACTGGGGTCTGGTGACCTACCGTGAGATTTATCTCTTAGTAGATGAAAATTCTACGGTATCCAGCCGTCAAGATGTAGCACTTGTCGTTGCTCATGAGTTGGCTCACCAATGGTTTGGAAACTTGGTCACTATGAAGTGGTGGGATGACCTTTGGCTCAACGAAAGTTTTGCCAACATGATGGAGTATGTCTGTGTCAATGCGATTGAACCAAGCTGGAATATCTTTGAGAATTTCCAAACAACAGGTGTGCCTTTGGCGCTTAAGCGGGATGCGACAGACGGAGTTCAGTCTGTCCATGTGGAAGTGAAGCACCCTGACGAAATCAATACCTTGTTTGATCCGGCTATCGTTTATGCTAAGGGAAGCCGCCTTATGCACATGCTTCGTCGTTGGTTGGGTGATGAGGCCTTTGCTAAAGGATTGAACGCTTACTTTGCTAAACACCAGTATGGAAATACCATCGGTCGTGATCTCTGGAATGCCTTGGGAGCTGCTTCTGGTCGTGATGTAGCAGCCTTTATGGACTCTTGGTTGGAACAGCCAGGCTACCCTGTTTTGACAGCTACAGTAGAAAACGATACCCTCAAACTCTCTCAAAAACAATTCTTTATCGGGGAGCACGAAGATAAGAAACGCACTTGGGTCTTGCCTTTAAATAGCAACTGGAAAGGTTTGCCAGATACGCTGGAAACAGAAACGTTGGAAATTCCAAATTATTCTGCCTTGGCTGCTCAAAACCACGGTGTCCTGCGCTTTAATACTGAAAATACAGCCCACTATATCACGGACTATCAAGGTATCTTGCTTGAGCAGATTTTAGATACCATTACAGACTTGGATAGCACCAGCAAGCTTCAAGTAGTGCAAGAGCGGCGTCTCTTGGCTGAAGCAGGCAGCATTTCATTTGCTGATTTGGTTCCAGTTATTGAAAAACTAACAGAAGAAACCTCTTATTTGGTTGTCTCAGGAGTCAAAGCCGTTCTGAATGGTCTCAAGCTGTTTGTGGACGAAGGAAGCGAGTGCGAGAAAGCCTATCATGAATTGGTAGTTAAACTTAGCAAATTCAACTTTGATCGCCTTGGCTTTGAAGCACAAGAAGGCGAAAGTGATGAAGATGAGTTGGTTCGTCAGATTGTTGTAGGAAGTTTGATTGCAGCTGACGATCAAGCAGCAAGTCAAGCAGCAAGTCGCATTTTTGCTGCTCATCAAGAGAACTTGGAGAAATTGCCTGCAGCTATTCGCTTACATATTCTCATTAACCAAATCAAGCATTTTGAGAGCAAAGAATTGGCCGACCAATACTTGAATGATTATGTTTCAACAGTTGACGGTAGCTTCAAACGCCAATTGGCAGCTGCTTTGGCTTACACTAAGGACGCAGAGACACTTGCTCGTATCTTGGAATCTTTGAAAAACAAGGATATCGTAAAACCACAAGATTTGGCAATGAGCTGGTATTTCCCTCTCTTAAATCATCAGTTCACTCAAGCAACTGCTTGGATTTGGGCGCGTGAGAATTGGGATTGGATTAAGGCTGCTCTGGGTGGCGACATGAGCTTCGACAAATTCGTCATTTATCCAGCTAATGCCTTCAAGACAACAGAAAGACTAGCAGAATACAAGGCCTTCTTTGAACCACAGCTAGACGATATGGCTATCAGCCGTAATATCAGCATGGGAATTAAGGAAATCGCAGCGCGTGTTGCCTTGATTGCCCGTGAAAAAGTAGCGGTTGAGAAAGCTATTCAAGAAAGATAATAAATAATTAGGGAACTATATAGTTATAAAAGGCGAATATCTGCTCATCCTGAGTACTAGATATTCGTCTTTTTCTTATTCTCAAAACATATTTAAATTGGAAACGCTAACATTTTGTGCTATAATATAACTAAAAATAATTTAATTTATTTGTATAATAATATCGGAAGGAGTTTTAGAATAGATGTTAGATGGAGTGCCAAGTCCCTATTCCTACTTTAATATCAGTAAAACTAAATTTTAGAAATGTAGTTAAGGAAACATATCGTTAGATAGCAGGTATTAGGAAGTTTTATGTTTCATCTTCAGTTTTTTATTGGGATATTTTAGTATCCATAGTTCAAGTCAGATTATAATTTTTTGAAACTTATATTTTACGTTTCTAATCCCAATGAGTGATTGAGATATACTCTTAGGAAGAGTTTACTATATGGTATTCTCTTTTATGAAGAAAGCTTTACATGTCAGCTGAGTTTATAGAAGGAGGGTTGGCTCCTGTAAGATCAGTCAAAATAAGATTAGACAACAATTGAGGTTATAAGCTTTATGCAAGTTATATATCACTATTTCCTAAGAATTAAAAGAATAAACTAATTGTATAAGAAAACTTCTATCAAGGCTTATATGAGAAATATTCACCTGTTTGCCAGTCCTGAACCTATGCACTTGCTTTATAATATCAGTCTTGGTGAAAAGAATTCTCGAGATTTTGGAATATTTAGAATGGAGGAAATGAAATGACAGAGGGAATTTTAGTTGCTTTTTTAGGTGCGATTAGACCCACAGAAGATCAAATTAAAGATGAAGACTCTATTAAAGACAATAAGTTCGGTTACACTAAAACGAATTATTATGACCCTATCTCAAAAAAAGAAGTGACATCAAAATTTACTTATGAATACTATCTCACAAAGTGGACTGAAATCAATGTCAGTAAGGTTTTGTTGGTTGGAACTGCTACATCTTCTTGGGAAGAGATATATAGACATTTTGCTATAAAAAATGGATCTTTTTCAATGAAGGATTATCAGGATTTTCGAAATGAGTTCTCCGACACCAATAAAGTCAGTCTAAAGGAAGATTTACTAAAAAAAGCTATTGAACCAGCAACTGACTATTTCACAAAGTTAAGAGGTAACTCAGTCACATTTCATCCTGTTATAATAACTCTTGGTTCAACTAACCAAGAGTTAAACCAAACATTTGAAGACATTAAAACAAAGTTAGTTAAGGAGGCAGCTAATCTTTTCGATAATAAGCAAAAAAACAAAATTATTTGTGATATTACAAATGGATTTCGTTCGTTTCCTATCTTTACCTATATGTTGTCAAACTATGTATCTAATGTCTTGAATTGGAAGGCAGAGTTTGAAGTGTTTTATGGTATGTTTGAGGATAAAACATACCCAGGCAAGACACCGATCGTCAATCTTAATAGCGTAGATAATCTAATGGCATGGATCAATGCAGCTAATGAATTTCGTTCCTATGCAAGTGTCAAAACTCTTCTGGAACTATTAGATAAAAGGGCTAATGATCCGAACTACGAAAACCTAAGAGAAAGCTTCAACCAGTTTGAGTATGGAACAAATCGTAATGATCTTTACCATTTGCACCAAGCAATTACACGCTTAGTGGAAGATACTAATCTTTTACAAGGAATTGAGGATCCAGCAGTAAAATTTATAAGGGATGAAATTGCGAAAGATTTAGGAGTGCATTTTAAGGAATCTTTATCTATTTCAAAAGATGAAGAAAAAATGAAACGCCTTGCCTACTTTCAATTTGAATTAGGGAAATGGTACGCTAGACAAGGACGTATTGGTCAAGCAGCTGTGACAACACAAGAAGCTTTAGTAACACTATTAATCTGGTTAGTAAATAATGATATCAAAGAAGATGATTTATTTAAACATAAGTTTAGAAATTATTTTAAAAATACTGTCATAGGAGAAATGGAATCCGAAATTTATGAACCGATAAAAAAAGCTGAAGAAAGTGTTAGAACAAAAATCTGCAATACCTTTTCTCATTGTAATTTCAACATATCTGGAGATATAGACAATTTACAGGAAAAAATAACAGAGCAAGAGAGTTATTTAATTAAGCTTCAAGAAGAGATTGAGAAGCTACTAAGCCACGATGAATCTATCAAAAATATTGTAGTTGATATTAAAGAGCGTCTAGCAAGACTGTTTTCAAATAATGAGAAATCTACAAAATTTTTTGAAGCACTAATTTTTACTTCTAGCAATGATTGAGAGGATTAAGAAATGCCAAATGAAATTAGAATTACAAACTTCAGAGATTTTGTCGAAAAAGTTCAAATGCTAGAAGCGGATACCTATCGTCATCGATATGTTTTTCGTGGAGAAGGAAAATATCCTGGCTTTGAAAAATGGAAGCTCACCCCCAAGATTTTTCGTCAGATGAAAGATAGTTGCGGAGATAAACAAATTTATCGGGAAAGTGATCTAATTGATGCTGTTATAAGTCGCTATCCAAATATTTTTAAAGAATGTAAAAGTAATCTAGAAATTTTACTCCTCATGCAACACTATGGTTTGCCAACAAGACTCTTAGATATTAGTTTTAATCCCTATATAGCTTTATTTTTTGCCTTGTCTGGGGACTCCAGCATAAAGGAACACTATGTCTATGTTATTGATACAGAAAAGATTAATGAAGAGAATAATAAATCTGAATCTAAGCTGGGAGCAAGACAGAATAAAGGCTGGGATGCTCAAAAAAGTGTTTTTGACAATACCGTTGCTGTTATAGCTGCATTATCAAGATTATCTACAGCAGAACAGGATGAAATTAAAAATTTAAAAAATAACTATGAAGCTATGAAGAAAGAGCTTCAAAAATTTGTAGAGGGTAATTCATCAATCAAACCAAGCACTTATACGAATTTGATGAACTTTATAAACAGCAAAAGAAATAATATAGATCCAATTCCTTATATTAATAATTATAAAAATATGCAAGCGGCCTTTAATGCTAAAACATTAAATAAAGAAGCGTGGGATTTAATCCTCATAGATGTCCTAAATTCTGTTATTGAGAATTATGATGTTATGAAAAATCTAGCTAATAAAACCAAGTATTATAATCCCGGATTTGATCAAAAGATAAAATTTGAAGATTTAGATAATGATTACATTATTCGTCCTCATTTTTCGAATGATCGCATTAAAAATCAAAATGGAGGATTTTTGCTATTAAATGCTCTAGATAAATCAAACAATAATAATGTACCAGAGAAATACATAGATACTGTTTGGATAATAGATTTGGAAAAAGGAGATGATGATAAAGCTTTTGAAGTATCTCGTCAGGAATTTTTAGAGCAGTTACGCTACATGGGGATTGATCAGAGTTTTGTTTATCCCGAATTAGAAAATTTTATTTGTACAGATTATCTTGAAGTAGTAGATAGTACTTTAAAGAATGCAAAAGGAGAATAGTATGACACAGTGTATTGCAATTTATGACATTAGTGGTATTCAGAGCTTCATATTCTCAACAAATAAGCTACGTGAAATGGTAGGCGGATCGAAAATTGTACACAAGATACTGTTTGAACTACTACCTAAAAAATTAAGATATGATAACGATAATTGGGAAAATGAAGATTTTTCAAAAGAAATCCCTAAAGGACGTTTTGGGAATGTTATTTACATTGGTGGTGGTAATGCTCTTGTACTGTACGAGAATGAAAAAAGTTATCAATCAGTAACTATTGAATTACAAAAAGAAGTTTTTGAACTTTCTGGTGGAGGTATCCGTCTTTGCCATGCCAAAATTGAAATAGACCATTTAAATCAAAAGGGAAGCTTTGTAGAAAAAATTCAAAAACCATTAATGCAAGCTTTAACAACCTACAAACAAAACACAGCTCCAATTCAGACTGCTCGCGGTTTTGCATTTGGTGCTCAGGATAATGAAACTAAAGAGCCGATAGTATCAGTTCCAACATCGAAAGACAGTCCTTGCAAGTATGCTAGTTATGGTCGATTTAAAAAAAATGAAATATTTTATTCAACGAGAGATGAAAAAAGCAGCGAGAGAATTAGCAAATATTATGCGGATAATTTTGAGCAGTTCCGAGATGAGGGAGAGAAAAGTTTTGTTGCTGTGATCCACATTGATGGAAACACTATGGGGAAACAGATAATTGATTTTGCAAAGAAGAATGAAGAGAATGCGACATTATTTGACCAACTGCAAAATATGCGTGAGCTCTCTAAAGAAATTAGCAAAATATACAGAGATACTTTAGATAGCACGGTTAATGAGATATTCAAAAAAGAAATTAAAACTGAAAAAGCTTACAGGGCAGCTCAGCAATTGACTAAGAATATACCTTATCGAGAAATTATCGCAGATGGAGATGATATTACTGTTATAATAAAATCACAGAAGGCCTTACAATTTTGTGATTTATTTGTGAAAACATTAGAAAAGGAAAAAGAAGGTGGAAACTATTCTCATCTCAAAGATTTTCATATTTCTGTTGGGATAGGTATTGCCTTTGTTCACGATAAATTCCCTTTCAGCACGGCTTATGACATAGCAGAACAGCTATGTAAGAATGCTAAAAAACGAGGATTAGAATATCCATTTAGTAAAAACAATATAGATGTTACTCATTCGAGCATGGATTTTCAAATTATCAAAAGTGGTATGCCTACAGACATAAAAAATTTCCGTGCCTCTAATTACTATTTGGACAAAAATAATCAAAAGCCCAAATGCTTATTAAGAAGGCCATATTTGTATATAAAAGAAAATGATAAAAATATTCCTAAAGAATATACTTATACAAATTTTATAGATACCTATGAGGAATTAGTCAATCTCGGAATTGCTAATAATAAGCTTAAAGCTTTGCAACACGCCTACGCAACGAGCGAGATGGAAATTGATTATGTGATACAAATGATTAAGGCTAGGAAAAAGTGTGAGTTGCAACCTTGGATGGGAAATAAAGCGACATATTTTGATATATTGGATGTTTGGGATTATTTAAAAGGGGGCAAATAGATGAAAATCTTACAACTGACGATTGAGTTAAAATCTGATATGTGCTGTGGTACAGGTACAGGTGATGGTGTCCAATTTGATACAGTTTCTGCTTATAATGATTATGGATTGCCCTACATTCCGGCTAAACGTCTGAAGGGGTTGCTGCGAGAACAAGCAGAATTTCTGATAGCTTGTGATCCTGAAAATAAGAATTTTGTTGAAATATTGTTTGGAAAAGGAGAACAGGCTGGTGCTCTCATCGTCAATAACGCAGAGATTAAAGATGTGAGCAATCTAAAAGAGGATTTAGATAAGCTTTTTAAGAGTCAGCCGTCCTTATATAATCCGTCCGCGGTTGCTGAGTATTATACAGTAGCTAGACACGCTACTCAAATGAAAAATGGTGTTGCTAAACCCAAATCTTTACGAACAATTGGAGCTGTACCAAGTGGCACAATATTTGAAGCGACACTATACTTAGATGATAGTTCAAGTAGTGAAAAAGTAGAATTTTTGAGAAAATGTGCCAAGCTTCTTCGACATATCGGACTCAATCGTACAAGAGGTTATGGGGAAGTCGTTTGTACTTTAGAGGAACAGGAAAATGCTTTGAAGGAATATACCAATGATTCATATGGAGAACGTCAAACATCTACTATTTTTCGTTATAATATTAGCTTGGAGACAGATTTAGTCTCAGAGAAAGATTATATTACAGGTACAGCTTTGCAAGGCTGGTTTGCCGGTAGAATTGAACAGGAAAATATTCAAGAGTTACTTACTAAAGTAAAATTTAGTAACGCTTATCCTTGCATAGATGACAAGTTTTTTTACCCAATGCTTTTAAGTTATATCAATGTGAAGAATGAAGAGGAAATTTACTCTCAAGCAGATGGTTATAGAAGATGTGAAGGGAAGCAATACACCCAAAAAACAGGTTTTGCTTATTTTGGCTATGAAAAGTCCAAAGAGGGTACGAACATTCTGTCTTATGATTCTTATGAAATGCAAAAGAGCATTAGTTACCATGTCACAACAAAAGGAGATAATGACCTTTTCACTCTTCCTTTATTGAAAGCTGGACAGTCTTTCGCAGGCTTTATTGAAGGCGATCAGAGCATATTAAATAAATTGAAAGAGATTCTTGCCAAATATAACGGAGAAATCCGTCTGGGAGGCTCAGCTAATATTCAGTTTGGAAAATGTGTTTTGACGCTTGTACCTAACAGAAATATGGAAGGTGACTTGAATAATAACACTAGTAAGGATGCTAGCCCATCAGGCGAAGAAACACACGTTTATATTGTCAATCTCTTATCAGATACCATTCTCTGTGATGAATATGGCTTAAATTCTGTCTCGCTAGATGTTCTAAAAAGATCCGTTGAAAAATTGTTTAATATAGATGAGGGAACTGAACCTAATAAAAGTAAGAAACCAATCATTGGTGACATCTATACAGGCACAACAACGACAGGAGGCTATAATGGTAAATGGAAGATGCCACGCCGTCGGTTTAGTGCCTTTTCAATGGGAACACAAATATGTGTTGAATCAAAGATTGAGCCCAAGCGTTCTGAAGGCTTTATGGGTTTACTTCAGGCAGAAGGCTACGGACAGTACCGTATACAAAAAGTTAATCCTGAGTTGTCCAATATAGGATTTAAAAAGTCTGAAAACCAAGAAAAAAATGTAGAAGGTGAAGTTGGATTTGAACTCACTTCAGCTGGTAAAGACTTAAAAGATCAGATTGATTTCAATCATCTGCTTAAAGAGCTGGAAAAGTCAGCCTATGAGATAATAGAAACACAGTCCTTCCTTTTGAAAAAAACGAGTAGTTCGTCACTCATGCGACTCAATGCCGTCTATCAAAACTTAAATAGAGAGGGTGGTGAAGCTACACTTGAAGTTTTAGGCTCTGTTTTTAAAAACAGCAATGATAAAAATAACAACGAACAGAAGATTTGTGAGGCAATTCTTAAAAGGTTTAAAGAGTTTAAAATGGATGACATTGTTGACACAGACAAAAAGGTCAGAGCTTCTCTACACTATTTGCAATATATTCTAACAGCTATCAAGTTCTGGTATAAAAATAATAAGGGGAGGGAGAACTAATATGGGCGATAGTATCTATTTGTTTAAGGGGATCTTGAAAGCTGAAACTCCTTTTATGATTGGTAATGGTGACGATACTTATTCTGATATGGATTTGCTGAGGAATCATAAAAAAGAACCTTTTATACCTGGTACGGCTTTAGCAGGAGTTTGTAGAGCCTACTTGGAAAAAGATGATAACTTTAAAGATAAGGTGAAGAGCTATTTTGGTGAAGGTAAGAAGGGACATGAATCAACGAAATATAGGCAGAGTCAAGTCATTGTCTACGATGGACAATTAGAGGGAGCTGAGAAACCGCCCACTCGTATTCGTGACTCTGTAAAGTTGGAAAATAAAGTAGCAGTTGATGAAAGTAAGTTTGATTTTGAGATTGTTGAAGCAGGAGCTGCCTTTTCCTTCCGACTAGAATTTAAAGTAGATAAGGGAAAAAGGGATGAAGTAGAGAACCTTGTAAGAGCCTTGATTGCAGGTTTTCATCATGGAGAGATTCGAATCGGTGGAAAAAGCAATCGAGGATATGGCTATTTTAAACTCCTTCCCTCTCTAGATTCAGATACAGCGGGAGTAAAAAGCAAATATTTTAATTTAACACAGCAAGATGATTTGGAGGAGTATATTATTTGGAAATGGTCTGATACTGAATTTACAGAAAAACTGCTGTTAGGACCACAAAATGATGACTTTTTGAAGACACTGCTTCAGTTGCATAGTTTTCTTTTCATTCGTGACTATGCTCACAATGAGCAGTATGATGAGGGAACAATTGATGCAGTCCCTCTTAAAAACAGTAAAGACGAAGTAGTGATTCCAGGTACAACTTGGGCAGGAGTCTTCCGACACCATATGGAGCGAATATTAAATCAGTTAGATAGGGAAGTAATTGGTGACATTTTTCCTAAATGTGACATCAATAAAGAATCTTGGCCTAAAGCGCTTATAGACTATTTATTTGGCTATGTTCATGAGAAAAAAAGTGATAAGAATGACGGGCCTCAGGCTTCTAATAATCAGGCTTCACATATTTTTTTCAAAGAGAGTCATTTTGAAAAGGGAAACGTTTCAGAAATATTAAGAACCCGAACAGCTATAGATCGCTTTACTGGTGGAGCTTCAAAAGGTTTGTTATTTAATAACAAACTAGCATATACTCAGGGGGATAGATCTAGTTGCTGTTTAGAGATCGTCCTATCGCAAGAGTTGAAAGATGAACAAGAACAGTATGATTTTGTAAAATCCTTACTTGATGTCTGTTTTGAGGATTTACAGGAGGGATATCTAGCTGTTGGTGGTCAAACTGCAGTCGGAGGGGGAATTTTTAGAAAAGGAGAGGTGAAAGATGACGAAGTTTCAAACGATAAAGAGTAAGATAACGCCTTTAACCCAGTTTGATAGCCTATCCCTATCAGGCTATACTTATGCTGTCTATTATTGGAGTGATGGAGTCGAAATAAAGGAATGCTCTTCGGAGAACAAGATCGAAACGAGTAGAACGGGAGCCTATCTTCTAGAGCTGCGTGCTTTTAATGAAAATAAAGAACTCTATCTTATCCGAGTGGAAGATGGTGAACATGCTTATCAAGGTCGTATCAGACAAGATAAGACGGGGGATGATATTCTTATTTTCGATGAAGAACATAAGATTTGGGGAGATCCAGAGAAAAACTGTAGCGAAAATGGTAGTACCACTCTAAAAGAAGACCGTGGCATTGAAGTTACTCTGCCTATTCCTGTTGACAAAGGAGAGACTGCCTTTATCACTGTACGGAATTATTTCAATACCGCTGATGGAGACTTACAGTCAGTCGACTGGCGTTTTGTTGCTTTTAGTACAAAAGAAGCAACTCCTTACCTATCAGAAGTTAAAGGAGAAAATGATGCCTGACAATACATATAAATTTATCAATCCCTATACTTTCTTGTCTATCAAAGATGAAGCTCCTAATCGAACCAATCTGCGAAAAGGCTCCCTATCAGGAAGGATTCACTGTAAACTAAGCATAGAGTCTCCGACTTTTATTCCTAATACCAGTAAGACTTTTGAAGAAAAATTCGACAAAGATACTTTAAAAGGGCAAGATTTCTTTTCTTACCAAGACTTGAGCCAAGAAAGTAAATTCCCTTTAAAAGCTCCAGAACAACCCCGGATTCCAGGGAGCGAAATCCGAGGCATGATTCGCAATGTCTACGAACAATTAACCAATTCGTGTCTATCAGTTATTGATGATAAAAATCTGACCCATATGCGGATCAGCTTATCCAAGGAGCCAGGATTATGGAATAGAAAAGAGAATACTTTAATTGGCTGCGAGAGAAGAAAGATTTCAAAAGCAGAAATAAAAAGCAAATACTATAAGAGTGGAGAAAGAATTTGTTATGGTAACTCCTATAAAGTAGGTCATGTGATAGTTGGAGAATACTTTTCTAAAAATAAAAAGAAATCAGAATCACTTTTCTACCCGAAAGAAATTTATCAGAAGTTTAAGCATAATGAACAAGAAATAAATTTGTATGAGGCTACTTATCAGGAAATAGAAAGCATTACAAAAGATAGCACTGCTGCATGCTTTCTTATACAGCCGAATGATATTGTAAGATTTGAAAAGGTATTGGAAGAATATGGAAAAAAGAATGCGCATAGAGATTATGCAAAAGCATATTTTAATGTAGATAAGAATCCGATACTACCAGTATTTTATACACAAGTAGATGGTGTCCTATATATGTCCCCTGCTTGTATCACGCGTGAAGTTTTTAATCATACGATTTCGGAGATACTCCGAGACAATCATTCTGGGCACCAGCCTTGTGATGGAGCTGGCGACCAGTGGTGTCCAGCCTGTTGTCTGTTTGGTAAGATAGGGCAAGATGGAGAAGGGCATGCTCTAGCTTCACGTTTGCGTTTTTGTGATAGCGAGCCTATCAGGGAAGCAGAATTTGAAGCCCCCTTGGTTTTACCGATACTTGGTGAGCCCCACTATTCTGCGACCGAATTTTATTTACAACCTCCTAAAGATGGGAATACACGTTTTTGGAATTACGACTACCACATCAAAGGTCGTACAGCGGATACTAATATTTCGCATGCGGATCGGGAAAGCTACACTCCTCGCTTAACGGGACGTAAGGTTTATTGGCTCGGCCAAGATACACATGCTAAGGATAAATATAATAAAAACAATTACAAAATGCGCAATAAGGTTCGTTGTTTAACAAAAGGGAATTGTGAATTTGACATTTTTTTTGAGGATGTGACCGAAGAAGAGCTGAAGCTCTTACTCTGGTGTATAAGACTTGAACCTGATTCTGATTGCTTCCATAGGATTGGGCGTGGTAAACCATTCGGTATGGGGAAGGTTAAGATAATTGTTGAAGGGCTGGACGAAATCACTTATAGCTTAGATGAGAATCATAAATTAAAAAGAAACACTCGCGATATTAAGTCGGATTATGAAGGAATAAGCTACTCCGACGAACAAAAGGCTATCATGAAGCATCTTTCTAGCTATATGAAAGTGATTAATGACACCATTGACTATCCAAGGCTTGAGGAAAACGGACCAATTTACGAATGGTTTGCTAACAATAAAGGTAAGAACTTAGGAAAAGTCTATATTCGAGAAATTTTGGCTCCATATCCTGAAACGGGGGTTGTTAGTCGAGATAACTAGCTACAATAAACTGATCTTAGGTAGTCGTGAGCTATCCATGATTGGTTCTTGTTTGAATAAAAAAAGACGAATTGCATCAGCAATCGTCTTTTTCGTTCTCTTGCTAATGCACTACCGTTTATTCCTATTAGTTTCCCTTCTAGCGAAACCTATTATTTAGCCGGAGCACTCTCGAGTGTATTTACCCCTCCATAGTTTCAGCCTTCTTTAAGAAAAAATTCAGTCCCGTTTAAGCAAAACTCCCTATAATAACCCTAACACGTGAAAAGATGTGAACTTGTGTAATCAAAATTTATATTGCTTCATAGTGTTAAAATCCATGAAATACAAAATTTAGAAAGAGGAAAACTTTAATGGATATGGAAAAAATGATTGTAGTTAAAAAGAGTACCAAATGGTGGATAACAGCAGTAGCTAGTGCCTCCTTAGCTGTCGGAGCAATTGGTGGCTATGGAATTGGTGCTTTGACCCAGAAAAGCCCGCAACAGAGCTCAGTGCAAGCCACTATGCCTCAGCAAAACAAGCAAGATGGCAGGATGCCAGGTCAAGGTGGACAAGCTCCTCAAGGTCAGGGGCAGGGAAATGAAAATGGTATGCCACCACAGATGGGGGGACAAAACGGTCAAGATGGCCAAGGCGGTCCTGGAGGTGGAGGTCAGCCACCACAAGGAAATGGTCAGCCAGGGGGACCCCAAGAAGGAAATCAATCAAAAAAGAAGCCATCAAACGCTGACGGCACAACAAAAGATGATAAGAATAGCGAAAATAACTCGAAAACAACAAATTCTTAAAGCATTTTCGACAAGTCATGATATAATAGAAAAAGATGAGTGAAGATAGAATGAGAAGTGTTTGCCATGTCTTTATTTAAACTACACAGCATAAGCTTTTTCTAGAAAGGGAGGAACAGGATGATTAAGATTCTATTAGTGGAGGATGACCTCGGTCTGTCAAATTCAGTATTTGATTTTTTAGATGATTTTGCAGATGTTATGCAGGTCTTTGATGGCGAAGAAGGTTTATACGAAGCAGAAAGCGGTGTGTATGACCTGATTCTACTGGACTTGATGCTTCCTGAAAAGGACGGCTTCCAAGTACTCAAAGAATTGCGTGAAAAAGGGGTGAGCACTCCTGTCCTCATTATGACTGCCAAGGAAAGTATCGATGATAAAGGCCATGGTTTTGAGCTCGGTGCTGACGATTACTTGACTAAGCCTTTTTATCTGGAAGAGCTGAAGATGCGGATTCAAGCCTTGCTCAAACGATCTGGTAAGTTTAATGAAAATACCCTTTCCTATGGTGATGTGACGGTCAATCTTTCGACCAATTCGACCTTGGTAGATGGAAAGGAAGTTGAGTTGCTGGGTAAAGAGTTTGATCTGTTGGTCTACTTCCTTCAGAATCAAAATGTCATTTTGCCCAAGACTCAAATCTTCGACCGTTTGTGGGGCTTTGACAGCGATACGACCATTTCTGTGGTGGAGGTCTATGTATCTAAGATTCGGAAAAAATTGAAAGGAACGGCTTTTGCGAATAATCTTCAAACCCTTCGCAGTGTCGGTTACATTTTAAAGAATGCTGAATAAACTCAAAAAAGCCTTATATGCGGATGATTTTTCTTATTTCATTCGCTATTTTGGTGTATTCACCCTGATTTTCTCGGCCATGACGCTCATTATTATCCAAGTCATGCGCTCTAGCCTCTACACGACCGTTGATGATAATCTCAAAAGTCTCAGTCAAAATCCCGCCTGGGTAGCCAATCTAGCCTATCGGACGACGGGGCGGCAATACCAAGAGCCAGAGAACAAGGATTCAGAGCACAAAGATTCAGAGTCTGTGCAAGCTCATGATATCAAGATTGAGGAACCGGGCAGGGTCAATGTCAGTGCCAATACCTCAGCCATTCTTTTGAATGATGATTATCAGAATGTATCTGCAAAAAATAGCTTTTTGAACTTTGATGCGATTAAATTTAATAAACGATTTCTTAATCAAATCAAGCAAATTCAGCTGACCAATAGCTATGGACAGGTCGAGAGTTATCGGGCCTATATGTTCGACATTGATCCAGATGATGAAATTGAAAATGTCAAATACGCAGTTGTCATGACCAGTATCAGCCAGCTGGAGCAGACTAGCGAAAAGCATGAAAAGCTGATTGCCATTGTCATGATTAGCTTCTGGGGTATTTCTTTGATTGCTAGTATCTATCTGGCGCGGATGAGTGTCAAGCCTCTCTTGGACAGCATGCAAAAGCAGAAGTCTTTTGTTGAAAATGCCAGCCACGAATTGCGGACGCCTCTGGCCGTGCTGCAAAATCGTCTGGAGTCTCTCTTCCGTAAGCCTGAGGCCACGATTATGGAGTCTAGTGAGAGTATCGCATCTAGTTTAGAGGAAGTGCGAAATATGCGCCTATTGACGACCAATTTACTCAACCTAGCTCGGCGCGATGACGGTATCAAGCCAGAATACGGTGAAGTCACACCAGACTTCTTCACAACAGCTTTTTCTAACTATGCTATTATTGCGGAGGAAAGCGATAAGGTCTTTGATTTCAAAAATCTGGTTTCAAAATCAATCACGACAGACAAAGTCTTGCTCAAGCAGGTAATGACCATCCTTTTTGATAATGCCATCAAATACACAGAGGAGGATGGAGAGATCTATTTCGTGGCCTCCGCCAATGATCGGATCTTGACCTTGCGTATTTCTGACAATGGTCCAGGGATTGCGGGCGACGACAAGAAAAAAGTCTTCGATCGTTTTTATCGGGTGGATAAGGCTCGGACTCGTCAAAAAGGTGGATTTGGACTAGGACTTTCCTTGGCGAAACAAATCGTGGACGCCTTAAAAGGAACCATCACAGTCAAAGATAACAAACCGCGTGGAACCATTTTTGAAATCAAAGTTCCCCTTAGGTCAGATATTAGAAAACGAATTAGCAAAAGCTGAAAAACTTTTCATATTATTTCAAATTTGACTGCTTTTGCGGTATAATAAAAGAAAGAAATGAGAGAGGTACAACCATGACATCAAAAATGTTGCATACTTGTTTACGAGTGGAAAATTTAGAGGCTTCGATTGCCTTTTATGAAGACGCGTTTGGTTTTAAGGAATTGCGCCGCAAGGACTTTCCAGAGCATGCTTTTACCATTGTTTATCTTGGTTTGGATGGCGATGATTATGAGCTTGAATTGACTTATAATTATGACCACGGACCTTATGTAATCGGTGATGGCTTTGCTCATATTGCTCTTAGCACGCCTGATTTGGAAGGTTTGCACGCTGAGCATGCTGCTAAGGGCTATGAAGTGACTGAGCCAAAAGGGCTGCCTGGAAACCCACCAAATTATTATTTCATCAAAGATCCTGATGGCTACAAGGTCGAAGTGATTCGAGAAAAAAGTCTTTAAAAATAGGTGAAACTTGTATTTTAGCACTTGTAAGATACAGGTTTTTTAACATTAGAATCATTTTATGACAATAGCTTAGGGGATAATAAATGAAAAGACAACATAAAAGGAAGCGTAGACGAAAATATAGACTGATTCTCAGTCTTCTGAATCTGCTTCTCTTAGGATTTCTTGTTTTTGGCGGACTACGAATCTATGAAATGTTTCAGGAAAGGGAATTCCAGAAAAAGGTTACAGAAGTGATCGCCAAGGAAGAGCAAAAACATGCTGACAATGCCGAAAAGCAGGCTGGGAGAATTGGTAGCCATTATGTGGCAGCTTTTTATCCTCTGATGAATGGACAGCCTCTTCAAAGTGTCAAAGATAAAATGTTGCAGGACAGTCAGAGCATTTCAGATGACAAGAAGCAGAAGGAAAACTTGACGGCTTTGACTTTTTACTACACGGAAGAAAAGTCTACTAGTCTGGCCAATACCAAGGAAGTGGTCATTCAGCGAAAAGATTACAGCATCTCAAAAAGAGACATCAAGTCTGAAGAAGCAAGAGAAGTAGCCTCGACTTATATCAATCAAGAAGGGGCAGCGGTGACTTTGGACAAGCTGTTTCAAAATCCAGAAGCTGCCAAGGAAATTTTCCTGAAGGAGTTGACCAGTCAGCTAACCTTTAGACAGGTGGAGGAAAGTCAGCAAACAGCAGCTTTAAATGCCCTCCGAGAAATAGAGTTGAGCCAGTGGAATTTTCACTATGAGGAAAGTTTATTTTCCATTCATCTTCCCAAAGAAATCAACGGTGTGACGAGCTTGACAGTGCCTCTGTCTAGTTTTTATGATCTAATCCGTCCGGAATATTTGCAGGGGGCTGATTTGGAGGCTTACCAGCAGTATGAAACCAAGCGGCATGAGAAAATGGTTGCCCTGACCTTTGATGACGGTCCCGACAGTAAAACGACTCCTCAGGCCTTGGAAATTCTGAAACGCTACAATGCTAAAGCGACCTTCTTTATGGTGGGGCAAAATGTTGCTGCCAATCCAGAACTGGCTAAACGTGTCCTTGATGAAGGCCATCAGCTCGGCATCCATACATGGAGCCATCCAGATTTGACCAAGTTACCTCTGAATCAATCCAAAAAGGAAATTTTAGACACTCAGGAAGCCATTTATAAGGCGACTGGTATCCGACCTATGATTACAAGACCGCCTTACGGAGCCATTAACTCTACAGTTCAAAATGCTGTCGATCAGTCCTTTATCATGTGGAGCGTGGACAGTCTCGATTGGAAAACACGCAATACAAAGGCTATTATGCAGGAGATCGTGAAAACCCAACCGGGATCTATTATTCTCATGCACGATATCCATCAGACGACCATTGATGCCCTGCCAAGCGTTCTTGACTATCTGAAGAATAGCGGCTATACTCTGGTGACAGTTGATGAACTATTAGAAAATCAACTTCAACCACATCAGATTTATTACAGCAGAAATTAAAAAAAGCATTGGAAATTTAATATTTCCAATGCTTTTTGATTTGCTACCATCAAATAAAAATATTGATGACCGTAATTCTTGCTTAAGGACACACATACAGTTCTTGTTTTTTCAAGATGATTTCTCGAACAGAGGCATATTTTTTGAGAGCTTTTAATTCTTCTGGGTGGCTGATGAAGGTGATGACATAGCCTTCCTTGCCCATGCGACCTGTTCGGCCAGAACGGTGGGTGTAGGTTTCCAAATCGCGCGGCACTTCGTAGTTGACCACGCACTCTAGAGAATCAATATCAATGCCACGTGCAACTATGTCAGTCGCCAGCAAGAGTGTGATATCGTAATCTTTAAATTTCTCAAGAATGACCTTACGGAATTTTACATTAACATCGCTGGCTAGGGAGACCGCACTAGCTCCTCGGTACTGAAGCTTTTCTTCGGCGCTGCCCAAATCTGACAAGCTGTTGAAAAAGACTAGACCACGAAATTCTTCTACATTGGATAGCTTGCGCAAGAGTTCGACCTTGTCACGCTTTTCTACCTGCATATAGAAGTGCTGGATATTGTCCAAAGTCTGGTCGTCAATGCTGATACGTAGAGTATTTTCGGCAATCTTATCTTGATCGAACTTTGCCGTAGCACTCATATAAATCAGCTGGTGGTCACGCGGTGCATAATGCAGAATCTTGTCAACAAATGCATATTGGGAATCACTGAGAAGCTGGTCAAATTCATCTAGGATAATAGTATCAACATTTATCATCTTGATTTTCTTGAGCTTAATGAGCTCAAAAATCCGACCCGGTGTGCCAATCAGTATCTCAGGACCTTTCTTGAGTCGCTCAATTTGCCTTTTCTGGCTATTACCAGAGAGGAGGAGTTGACTGCTCAAGCCCAAGGGCTCCGCCCAAGACTTACAAACATCAAAAATCTGTCCCGCCAGCTCTGTATTTGGAGCTAAAATCAAAAGCTGCTGCGCTTTTTTAGGCTTCAATCTCATTAAGCTAGGAAAGAGATAGGCCAATGTCTTGCCCGTACCGGTCGGACTGATGCCTAGCACCGTTTCTCCCTGAGAAATAGGCTGGAATATTTTTTCTTGGATAGCAGTCAGTTCAGCAAAACCGAGCTGATTTAGCTGTTCCTGCCAAACTGTTGGAAATGTTTCTTTAATCATGGTCAACCTCAAATCTAATACCAGCATCTTTTCTCATGGCAAACAGACACTCATGCACAGCAGTAGCAGCCTGCAGATAGTCGCTATAAAGCTCTTCCTGGCCGCCTTTAAGGACACGAGCAAAAGCCTGAGCCTCTTCCAGCATTTGGTGGTCTGCTTGGCGGATAGCTAGACTTTCCGTCTCTCCATTGAGCTTTTGGAAAATAGCAGAGCGGATAAACTCGATACCGTCTAAGGTCAGAGTGCCTTGGTCCGTATAGATTTCAGCTGGAAGCTGGCTATGAATATTTTTTCCAGCTTGGATACGAACCTGAAAATCAGGATAAATCAGACTGCCTGAACCGTTGAGGTCAACGCTATTTGGCAGTTGTTGAGCTGTATAGCAGACGCTTTGTGGAGCACCAAACAATCGGACAGCTGCATAAAGCGTATAAACTCCCAAATCCATCAGAGCACCGCCTGAAAATTTAGCAGAAAAAACATTGGGTTCTTGTCCACTCAGCAGGGCTCCCGTCTTTGAGGAGTATTTAGCATAGGTGAAATTAGCTCCCCAGATTTTCTTGTCTTTGAGGAAGTCACGAATGACTGCAAAAGCTGCTTCGTGGTAGTTTCTGGCTGCCTCAAAGATATAAACCTGATGCTCAGCTGCCAGCTTGACCAATTCTCGCCATTCTTCAGGCCTTGATACAGCCGGCTTTTCAACAATGACATGTTTTCGAGCCAAAATGGCTACCTTGGCATGGTTGAAGTGGAGGCTATTGGGACTGGCGATATAAACTACATCTAGGTCGGCAGATAAGAATTCAATCATATCGGTGTAGAGTTCGACATTTCTATAATCTTGCGCAAAACGCTCCGCGGAACTCAAGGTACGCGAGTAAACAGCTGTTAACTGATACTCACCACTCAGTTGGGCTGCCTTGATAAACTCATGGGAAATGGATCCCGTACCGATGATACCGAGTTGTAACATACTTTCTCCTTTAAAATGATTTTCCTGAATTTTTCTTGATTCACCCTTTCATTATATCATGAATTAAGGTAAAATAGATAAGATAACAAGTAATGGAGAAAACAATGCAAAACAGACCTATTATTATTGGTGTTACAGGTGGATCTGGTGGGGGAAAAACCAGTGTATCTCGGGCTATTTTAGATCATTTTCCTAATGAAAAGATTTCCATGATTGAGCATGATTCATACTACAAGGATCAGTCTCATTTGACTTTTGAGGAACGGGTTAAGACCAACTATGACCATCCTTTTGCTTTTGATACAGACCTCATGATTGAGCAGATCAAGGAGCTTTTGGCTGGCCGTCCAGTGGACATCCCGACCTATGATTATACGGAGCACACGCGCAGCAATAAAACCTATCGTCAGGAACCGCAGGATGTCTTCATTGTAGAGGGAATTTTGGTCTTGGAAGATCAACGCCTCCGCGATTTGATGGACATCAAGATTTTCGTCGATACTGATGATGATGTGCGGATTATTCGTCGGATTAAGCGGGACATGGAAGAGCGCGGACGCAGTTTGGATAGTGTCATTGAGCAGTATCTGGGTGTCGTAAAGCCTATGTACCATCAGTTTATCGAGCCAACCAAGCGCTATGCGGATGTCATCATTCCAGAGGGCGCTTCTAATAAAGTGGCGATTGATTTGATTACCACCAAGATTGAAAAGATTTTGGAGGAAGCTAGAGAAGGATAGAAAGGAAGTCTGGTGTTACACTGGACTTTTTGGGTAAATTATGAGAAAGTTCGTCAAAAGGGAATTCCATTCTCGATCAAAGTTTTTTGCCTGTCTGCTGACTTTTTGCGCAGGTTTCGTGGATGCTTACACTTTCATGGAGCGCGGGGGTACATTGGTTGCGGGCCAGACAGGAAACGTCGTCTTTTTGTCCGTTGAGCTGATTCATCACAAGACTGGAGAGATTGAAGTCAAACTGGCTACCATGCTAGCATTTATGCTGGGGATTTTTCTGATAACAATTTTCCGCCCCTTTTTTGAGCAGTCAATATGGCGAGTAAGTAGCATTTCACCAATGGTGCTCATCTGTACTCTGGTAGGTTTTATGCCAAGTACTGTGCCAAATATGCTGATCGTTCCTCCGATTGCTTTCTGTATGGGAGTCGTTGCGACAGCTTTTGGCGAAGTAGATGGTATAGTCTACAACAATTCTTTTATGACAGGAAATATCAAGAAAACGATGGTGGCTTTTGGAAATTTTGTGCGAACGCAGGAAAAACCATACTTGAAAGAGGGCATTTTCTTTGTTGCTTTGTTAGGAAGCTTTGTCATCGGAGCCATTATTTCGACCTATCTGCTCCAATTTTACGCTTTACGAACGATTTGGATCGTTGCAGGAATTCTATTTGCCTTCATGATGTTCCGCTTGGTTCAGTATGTACGAAGATAAAGACGAAGCTGCTAAAGAATGAAGAAGCCTGATTGGTAAATTCTTAAAAGAAGAGAAATGAGAAAAATAATTATATTACTAAAGGAAGTAGGAGCTGGCCTGCTTCTTTTTCTTTTTCGCATTTATAGTAATAAGGCCACAAAATAATCCAGCATATTTAAAATTTTCAGAAAATATCGAATTATCTGTTGACAGCTGAATGATACTGTGCTAAAATACTAATCAATAACATTTCAAAAGGAGTCAGTCAAACATGAAGTCAACTCAATTTTCAAACTTTGCTTTGTTGTTGCGTTACTCGGGCTAGTGCGAAAGCATTAGTCCTGTTTGGCTTACCAAGCGGGAGTAAATCAACATCTCGCTTGGCTTCCAGCGAGATGTTTTTATTTTATTCTTCACGAAAATCTTTGCTAGGATATACTGAGAAAAGCGAACTAAAAGTTCATTTCATTGTTGTATCTCTCATTGATTTTTATAGCTGTTTTAAACGATAAAGAAAGAGGAAAGTCTATGCAAAAAGTTGAGTTTCTTGATACCAGCCTTCGGGATGGTGAGCAGACACCGGGAGTGAATTTTTCTATTAAGGAAAAGGTTACCATTGCTAAACAACTAGAAAAATGGGGAATTTCTGCTATTGAAGCTGGTTTCCCAGCTGCTAGTCCAGATTCATTTGCGGCAGTGCAAGAGATTGCTAAAGTCATTACTAAAGCTTCTGTCACTGGCTTGGCGCGTTCGGTTAAGTCTGACATCGATGCTTGCTACGAGGCACTCAAGGATGCCAAACATCCGCAGATTCACGTCTTTATTGCAACCAGTCCCATCCACAGAGAGTTCAAGCTGAAAAAGTCCAAGGAAGAGATTTTAGCAGCCATTAAGGAGCACGTTTCCTATGCTCGCTCCAAGTTTGAGATTGTCGAGTTTTCACCTGAGGACGCAACACGGACCGAGCTGGATTTTCTGCTTCAAGTTGTCCAGACTGCAGTTGATGCGGGGGCTAGCTACATCAACATCCCTGACACAGTGGGCTTTACCACGCCGGAAGAGTTTGGCAATATCTTCAAGTATTTGATAGACAATGTACAAACGGAACGTGAGATTATCTACAGTCCTCACTGTCACGATGATTTGGGAATGGCAGTAGCCAATAGCCTGTCTGCGGTCAAATACGGAGCTAGGCGAGTGGAAGGCACTATCAATGGTATTGGCGAGCGTGCTGGTAATGCTGCGCTGGAAGAAGTAGCGGTTGCCTTGGAAATTCGCAAGGATTATTACCAAGTTGAGACAGACATTGTCCTTAATGAAACCATCAACACTTCTGAGCTGGTATCCCGCTTCTCAGGTATTCCAGTGCCTAAGAACAAGGCGGTCGTTGGCGGCAATGCCTTCTCTCATGAGTCCGGTATCCATCAGGATGGCGTTCTTAAGAATCCACTGACCTATGAAATCATCACACCAGAGCTAGTTGGAGTCAAGAGCAATTCACTGCCGCTTGGCAAGCTGTCTGGTCGCCACGCCTTTGTTGAAAAACTCAAAGAACTGTCTCTGGACTTTGAAGAATCTGAAATTAATGAGCTCTTTGTTAAGTTTAAGGTATTGGCTGATAAGAAAAATGAAGTCACGGACGCTGACATTCGGGCTCTGATTGCTGGAACGACAGTTGAAAATCCAGAAGGCTTCCACTTTAATGATCTGCAGCTGACGACCAATGACGATCATACCATCACAGCAGATGTGCAGTTGGTTAATGGCGACGGCGAGACAGTCAACTGTGTGGCAGAAGGCAAGGGAAGTGTCGAAGCTATCTTTAATGCTATTGACCAATTCTTTAACCAATCTGTCCAGCTCTTAGCCTATAACATTGAGGCCGTGACGGACGGAATTGACTCTCAGGCTCGTGTTTTGGTAGCCGTTGAAAATACGGATACAGATACAATTTTCAACTCCTCTGGTATTGACTTTGATGTTCTTAAAGCCAGCGCCATTGCCTATATCCATGCTAACACCTTTGTGCAAAAGGAAAATGCAGGTGAAATCGGCCATCAGGTATCTTACCGCGATCTGCCTGCAAATAATTAGAAGGAAGCGACTATGACAAAAGAAATTGTAGCTCTGGCGGGTGACGGGATCGGCCCAGAAATCATGGAGGCTGGTCTCCAAGTGCTGGCTGCTGTTGCGGACAAGTTCGGCTTTACTTATCATATCACGGAGAAGGCTTTTGGGGGGGCTGGTATTGATGCGGAAGATCATCCTCTGCCTCAGTCAACTCTAGAAGCGGCCAAGGAGGCGGATGCTATTCTCCTAGCAGCTATCGGCAGTCCTCAGTATGATAATGCACTGGTTCGTCCTGAGCAAGGCTTGCTCGCTCTGCGCAAGGAACTTAAGCTCTATGCTAATATCCGTCCAGTTAAGATTTTCGATGCTCTGAAGCATTTGTCGCCTTTGAAGGCAGAGCGAATTGCTGGTGTGGACTTCGTTGTCGTACGCGAGCTGACTGGTGGGATTTACTTTGGTGAGCATATTTTAGAGGATAGATCTGCGCGAGATATCAACGACTACAGCTATGAAGAGGTGGAACGAATTGTCCGTAAAGCCTTTGACATCGCGCGTGGTCGCAGAAAGCGCGTGACCAGTATTGACAAGCAAAATGTGCTAGCGACATCCAAACTCTGGCGTAGAGTAGCAGATGAGGTGGCCAAGGATTATCCAGATGTGACCTTGGAGCACCAACTGGTGGACAGCGCTGCTATGCTCATGATTACCAATCCTGCTAAGTTTGATGTTGTAGTAACAGAAAATCTCTTCGGAGATATTCTCTCAGACGAGTCCAGTGTCTTGTCAGGGACGCTGGGAGTTATGCCATCAGCCAGTCATTCAGCTGCAGGCCCCAGTCTTTACGAGCCTATCCATGGTTCGGCTCCAGATATTGCGGGGCAGGGCATTGCCAACCCTATCAGTATGATCCTTTCTGTAGCCATGATGCTGCGGGATAGTTTTTCAGAGCTAGAAGCGGCAGAAGCGATTGAAGCAGCAGTTGAGAAGACTTTGGCTCAAGGGATTCTAACCCGAGATCTGGGTGGTCAGGCAGGGACAGCTCAAATGACGGAGGCCATTATCAATAACTTATGAAATGGATATTAACGGATATTTGCCTGCTATGGAACCTTGTCGTTTTCCTCCTTTATGGCTGGGATAAGCGTAAGGCTAAGAAAAATCACTACCGCATTCCAGAGAAGACTTTGCTCTTGTCAGCTTTGGTAGCCGGAGGTTTGGGCGCTTTATTAGGTGGTCACCTCTTTCACCACAAGACCAGAAAATGGTATTTCTGGTTGGCTTGGATTTGCGGAGTAATAGTGGAAATTGGAATTTTGTATTACATATGGAGAAGCTAGTATGGCTGGAAAATCAATTTTTGATAAGATTTGGGAAAGGCACGTAATAACAGGCCAAGAAGGTCAACCCCAGCTTATGTATGTGGATCAGCATTATATTCATGAAGTAACCAGCCCTCAGGCTTTTCAAGGCCTTCGAGATGCAGGGCGCAAAGTTAGACGGCCGGACTTGACCTTTGGAACCTTTGACCATAATGTTCCTACGGTCAATATCTATGATATTCGGGATGTGATTTCCAAGGCTCAGATTGATAAGCTTTCTGAGAATGTCAAGGATTTTGGCATCGAGCATGCGGCTCACGGATCAGAACTGCAGGGGATTGTTCATATGGTTGGGCCAGAAACGGGCAAGACTCAGCCGGGCAAATTTATCGTCTGTGGCGATAGTCACACGGCTACTCACGGAGCTTTTGGAGCTATTGCTTTTGGAATTGGTACTTCAGAGGTGGAGCACGTCTTTGCCACGCAGACCATTTGGCAAGTCAAACCCAAGAAAATGCTGGTCAAATTTACCGGAGTGCCACCTAAAGGTGTTTATTCCAAGGACTTCATCCTCGCTTTGATTGCCAAATACGGTGTAGCTGCAGGTGTTGGCTATGTGGTTGAGTATGCCGGTGATGCCATTGATCATTTGACCATGGAAGAGCGCATGACCATCTGCAATATGTCCATTGAGTTTGGCTCCAAGATGGGCATTATGAATCCTGATCAGAAGACCTATGATTACGTTCAAGGTCGGCCGGGAGCACCTAAGGACTTTGAGGCGGCAGTGGCTGATTGGAAGACTCTGGTCAGTGATCCTGATGCTGTCTATGATAAGGTCATTGAGATGGATGTTTCCCAGTTGGCACCTATGGTGACTTGGGGAACCAATCCTTCTATGGGAGTAGAGTTTGGCGCGGCTTTCCCAGCAATTCGCGATATGAACGACGAGCGGGCCTATAATTACATGGACCTCTCTCCGGGTAAGAAAGCAGAAGATATTGACCTAGGTTATATCTTTATCGGATCCTGTACCAATGCCAGACTCAGCGATTTGCAGCTGGCAGCTAAGTTCGTCGCTGGTAAGCACATTGCTCCCAATCTAACAGCTATCGTCGTACCAGGCTCTCGTCCGGTCAAGCGGGCTGCTGAAAAGATGGGACTGGATAAAATTTTCATGGATGCAGGCTTTGAGTGGCGCGATCCGGGTTGTTCCATGTGCCTGGGAATGAATCCAGACAAGGTGCCAGACGGAGTCCACTGTGCCTCAACCAGCAATCGGAACTTTGAGGATCGTCAGGGATTTGGCGCTAAAACCCATCTTTGCAGTCCTGCTATGGCCGCAGCGGCAGCTATTGCCGGGCACTTCGTAGACGTCCGCCAGCTACCGGAGGTCCAGTAAGGAAGTTTTATGGAAAAATTTACAATCTACACGGGGACAACAGTCCCCCTCATGAACGATAATATCGATACGGACCAAATTTTGCCCAAGCAGTTTCTCAAGTTGATTGATAAAAAAGGCTTTGGTAAGTACCTCATGTACGCTTGGCGTTATCTGGACAATCGATATACTGAAGATCCTGATTTCGTCTTTAATAGACCAGAGTACCGCAAGGCGACTATTCTGATTACAGGGGATAATTTCGGAGCGGGTTCCTCTCGGGAGCACGCTGCCTGGGCCTTGGCTGACTATGGCTTTAAAGTAGTTATTGCCGGATCTTTCGGGGATATTCACTACAATAACGAGCTGAATAACGGAATGTTGCCTATCGTTCAGCCACTGGAAGTCCGGCAAGTTTTGGCTAACCTGAAGCCGACGGATGAAGTGACGGTGGATTTGGAGCAGCAGAAGATTTTTTCACCGGTGGGAGAATTCTCCTTTGACATCGATGGAGAATGGAAGCACAAGCTCCTCAACGGTCTGGATGACATCGGTATTACCCTGCAGTATGAGGATTTGATTGCAGAATATGAAAAAAATCGTCCCTCTTATTGGCAGTAAAATTGTTTTCGATATATTAAGAAAATTCTGAAAACATCTTGTCTCCGATAAAAATATATGGTAAAATAAATCTTAATTTAATAGAAAAGGAAGAAACTTATGACAAAACACATTCAATGGAACGGAACTCTTTCACAAGAAGGTTATGACATCCTGAAAGGCGATGGCGGCTGTATCGTTTGCCCAACCAAGGTGGGTTACATCATTATGACCAGCGATAAGGCAGGTTTGGAACGCAAGTTCGAAGCTAAAGCTCGTAACCGTAACAAACCAGGTGTTGTCCTCTGTGGCAGTATGGATGAGCTTCGTGCTTTGGCTCAGCTAAATCCGGAAATTGAAGCTTTTTATCAAAAGCATTGGGATGAAGACATTCTCTTGGGTTGTATCCTTCCATGGAAGCCAGAAGCTTTTGAAAAGCTCAAAGCCTATGGCGACGGTCGGGAAGAGCTGATGACAGATGTTCGTGGCACTAGCTGTTTTGTTATTAAGTTTGGTAAGGCGGGCGAGCAGCTGGCAGCTAAGCTTTGGGAAGAAGGCAAGATGGTTTATGCATCCTCAGCTAACCCATCCGGTAAAGGAAACCGCGGCAAGGTCGAAGGAATTGGCGAGCGCATCGAAAACGCTGTTGACTTAGTCATTGAAGCAGATGACTATGTAGCCTCTATCCAGCCAGACAAGACCATTGAAACTCGCTATGAGCAAGGTGTTATGGTCTCTATGGTGGACAAGGATGGAAAACTGATTCCAGAACAAGGTGGGCAACGTTCCATCTCACCAGCACCAGTGGTCATCCGCAAAGGCTTGGACATCGACAAAATCATGATGCACCTGTCCGATACTTTCAACTCATGGGATTACCGTCAAGGTGAATATTACTAAGATAAACAAATAAGCTCAGTGTAAAAGGGGGACTTCCTCTTTACACTGGGCTTTTTTGTTTGAAGTTTTTAGTTTAAAATCTTTATTCAGTTTAAAATTATTTCCAAATAGAACAAAATTCTTGACAAGTGTAATGATTGGTGTTACAATAATAAAAAATATCGGTATAGAAATAAATTAGAGGTTTTATGAAAGATAGTCATTTAGTTGCCCATCATATTCGTTTGTTGAATGGGCGGATTTTTCAAAAGTTACTGAGTCAGGATCCTGAAGCCCTTTATCGCAGTGAGCAGGGCAAGATTCTCACAGTTTTATGGAATAGTGAAACGGGCTGCGCGACGGCGACAGATATTGCGCTGGAGACAGGACTAGCCAATAATACGCTGACAACTATGCTAAAAAAACTGGAAGAGCAGGGTTTGGTGACCTTTAGTCAGTGTGGTTCAGACAAGCGAAAAAAATATGTCAAGTTGACGGAGCAAGGTTGGTCCCAGAAAGAAGTTGGGCATCGTGTCAGTCAAAAGTTGGATGCGATTTTTTACAAAGGTTTCTCAGAAGATGAAATTCGCCAGTTTGAAAATTATCAGGAACGTATTTTAGCCAATCTGAAAGAGAAAGCAAATGAGGCATAAATCATGTCAAAACAAGTTGAAAATGCGCAAAATTTATATATTCATGCCATTCAAAACGGTCGTGTTGCCGAGGCTCAGGCTCAGTCTGTAGGAGATATCTACATTCAGCACTCGACAGGTGTGCCAGATGGGAAAGAAGGGTTTGCGGCTTTCTTTGCAAATTTCTTTGAGCGTCATCCCGAGCGTGAGATGAAAATTGTTCGCACCATTGAGGATGGCAATCTGGTCTTTGTCCACGTCCATCAATTTCTCAATGGTGGGGAAGCGCAATGGGTGACGACAGATACTTTCCGTGCGGATGAGAATGGCCGCATCGTGGAGCATTGGGATGTCATTGACTACTATCGAACACCTGAAAATGACCAATTAGATCAAATTTTTGGTGATTTTGAAATCACGGATTTGGATAAGACAGCAGAAAATAAAAAAATCGTTCGTCGTTTTTTGACAGAAATTTTCCAAAACGGTGAACTAGAGCAGTGGAATGATTATGTGGCAGAAGATTTGATTCAGCATAATCATGAGATTGGCCAAGGGAGTCAGGCTTATAAAAACTATGTTGCAGAGCATGGGGTTACTTTTGACTTTGTTTTCCAGCTTTTAGGACAAGGAAACTACGTGGTTAGCTATGGGCAGACTCAGATCGATGGGGTGGCTTATGCCCAGTATGACATCTTCCGTTTGGAGAATGGATTAATTGTTGAGCATTGGGACAATAAAGAAGTCATGCCTAAGGTAGAAGACTTGACGAATCGAGGGAAGTTTTAAAAGGAGATAATAAGATGAAAGCTGTGCTTGTCAAGGAAGCTGGAGGACCAGAAGTTCTGCAGGTTGTGGAAGTTCCAAAACCGACTGTTAAAGAGGGTTGGACCTTGGTCAAAGTACAAGGATTTGGAATCAACCATAGCGAGATTTTTACTCGTCAAGGACTATCGCCGTCCGGTCAATTCCCACGAATTTTAGGGATTGAATGTGTAGGACTTGTAGAGGAGACCAATCGTCCCGATTTGCAGGTCGGGCAGCAAGTTATCTCCATCATGGGAGAAATGGGGCGTACTTTTGATGGTGGTTATGCTGAGTATGTTTTGCTACCAGATGAACAGGTTTATCCTGTGAGGACAAAGCTTGCTTTGGAAAGTTTAATCGCTCTGCCTGAAACCTACTACACGGCATTTGGCTCTTATCTCAATCTCAAGATTGAGGAGGGAGACCGAGTTCTGGTTCGGGCGGCGACTAGTGGTGTTGGGATTGCTTTTGCAAAGCTTCTCAAAGGGCAATTTCCAAATGTCTATTTAGCGGGAAGTAGCCGTAGTCTGGGCAAGGAAAAGCAACTAAAAGAGGCAGGATTTGACCAGGTGATTTTGGATAAGAATGGCGTTTTGCAAACGGAAGAGCAGTTTGACAAGGTCCTAGATCTTGTCGGTCCGAGTGCTATTCTCGATACATTTGCTCGTACGGCAGATGGTGGTATTATCTGTTCTTGTGGCTTGCTGGGCGGTCAGTGGACTATTCCAGACTTTGACCCTATTGAACTGCTTTACCGCAATCTCTACTTGACTACCTTTGCTTCTGGTAATGTGTCTCAAGACAAGCTACAAGCTTTGGTGGACTTTGTGGAGTATTATCAGGTAGACGTACGACCTGAAAAAGTATTTTCTATTGAGCAAATCCAGGAAGCTCATGCTTATCTGGAAAGTAGCCAGTCTTTTGGCAAGGTTATCGTAAAAAATGAGGAGAAAGAATGATTGAATATAAAAATGTAGCGCTACGCTATACAGAAAAAGATGTCTTGAGAGATGTTAATTTACGGATTGAGAACGGGGAATTCATGGTTTTAGTTGGACCTTCAGGGTCAGGTAAGACGACCATGATAAAGATGATCAACCGTCTTTTAGAGCCAACAGATGGCAATATCTATATGGATGATAAACGGATTAAGGATTATGATGAGCGTGAGCTACGCCTCTCTACAGGCTATGTCTTACAGGCCATTGCTCTGTTTCCCAATCTAACGGTTGCGGAAAATATTGCCCTGATTCCTGAGATGAAGGGGTGGACTAAGGAAGAGATTGCTCAGAAAACAGAAGAGCTTTTGGCTAAGGTTGGTTTACCAGTAGCTGAGTATGGACATCGACTTCCTAGTGAATTATCTGGTGGAGAACAGCAACGGGTGGGCATTGTCCGGGCCATGATTGGTCAACCTAAGATTCTACTCATGGATGAACCTTTTTCGGCCTTGGATGCCATTTCGAGAAAACAACTACAAACTTTGACCAGAGAATTGCACAATGAATTTGGGATGACGACAATCTTTGTGACTCATGATACGGACGAGGCTTTAAAGTTGGGGAATCGGATTGCCGTTCTGCAGGACGGGGAGATTCGTCAAGTGGCGACACCTGAGGAAATCTTATCTGCACCTGCAACCAGCTTCGTAGCAGATTTATTTGGAGGTGTTCAACATGGCTAATTTAATTTCTACCTTTCAAGAGCGCTTTGGAGAATGGTTGGCAGCCTTAGGGCAACACCTCCAGCTGTCTCTTCTGACCTTACTAGTGGCCATCTTCCTGACCATTCCACTCGCTATTTATCTCAATAGTCACAAAAAAGCAGCTAATTGGGTACTGCAAATTGCAGGAATCTTTCAAACCATTCCTTCAATGGCCTTGCTGGGACTCTTTATCCCCCTCATGGGGATTGGCACACTGCCGGCACTGACTGCCCTGGTGATCTACGCTATTTTCCCGATTTTAGAGAATACTGTCACTGCTTTGAATGGGATTGATCCTAGTTTAGAGGAAGCTGGAATCGCCTTTGGGATGACCAAGTGGGAGCGACTCAAAAAGTTTGAACTGCCTCTAGCTATGCCCGTCGTCGTATCAGGAGTTCGGACGGCAACAGTTATGATTATCGGAACAGCAACTCTAGCAGCCCTTGTCGGAGCTGGTGGACTAGGTTCTTTTATCCTTCTAGGAATTGACCGTCGCAATGCCAGTCTAATCTTGATTGGAGCTATTTCATCTGCAGTTTTGGCAATTCTTTTCAACAGTCTTCTTAAATGGATGGAAAAGGCTAAGCTTCGGACGATATTTACAGCTTTTGCGGTCTTAATCCTCGGGCTAGGCGCTTCTTACACACCTAGTCTGCTTCCCAAGCAGGAGAAGGATCATCTGGTTATTGCTGGGAAATTAGGTCCAGAACCAGAAATTCTTATGAATATGTATAAACTCCTCATCGAGGAAAATACAGATATGACTGTGACAGTCAAACCTAATTTTGGGAAGACCGACTTTCTTTATCAAGCTCTGAAAAAAGGTGATATTGATATCTATCCTGAGTTTACCGGTACGATTACTGGAACTCTTTTGCAGCCTGCTCCAAAGGTCAGCACTGATGCTGAAGAAGTCTTTGAAGTAGCGCGTGATGGCATTAAGAAACAGGACAATCTAGTCTTGCTCAATCACATGGCTTATCAAAATACATATGCCATCGCAGTACCTAAGAGTGTCGCCAAAGAATACAATCTTAAGACCATCTCTGATCTTAAAGCAGTTCAAGACAAGCTCAAGGCAGGGTTTACCTTGGAATTTAACGACCGTGAAGATGGAAACAAGGGACTTCAGTCTGTCTATGGACTGAACCTCAATGTATCAACTATGGAGCCAGCCCTCCGCTATGATGCGATTAAATCAGGTGATATTCAGATTATGGAAGTCTATTCAACTGACCCTGAAATTGAGCGCTATCAACTTCAGATTTTAGAAGACGATAAACATCTTTTCCCTCCTTATCAAGGAGCGCCTCTCATGAAGGCTGAACTGCTAGAAAAACACCCTGAGTTGGAAGGTATTCTCAATAAGCTGGCTGGTAAAATTACAGAAAGCCAGATGAGCCAGATGAATTATCAAGTCGGCATTGAAGGTAAAAAGGCCGAAGACGTTGCGCGTGACTATCTGGTCAAGGAAGGACTTTTAAAAAAATAAGAAGTGAAAGAGTTAGACTTGTTAGGTCTAGCTTTTTTGCTTACCCGAGGATAGACAGACTACGGATTGAAGAAGATACATCAGCAATCTTCATACATTTTTGGTATAATAAGGTATCAATGCATGGAGGTGTTCCGATGGCATCTAGTCAAGAATATTTGGATTTTATCCTGAAGCAGCTGCAGGGCTTAGGCCAAGAAATTAGCTTTCGCAAGATGATGGGAGAGTATTTGCTCTATTATCGAGGTCGCTTATTCGGCGGGATTTATGACAATCGCTTGCTGCTGAAGGCAGTTCAGCCAGCCCTGGCTCTCTTAGAAAATCCAGTCTATGAAACTCCTTATCCAGGCGCAAAGCCAATGCTTCGTATAAAAGAAGTAGAAGATGCAGCCTTTCTCTGCAGTTTGATTGAGGCTGTCTATCCTGTCTTACCAGCACCTAAAAAGAAAGAATAGTCTTTCTGTTCTAATGGATATTTCTAAAATTTTCCGTTGTAATAGACATTTTAAGCATTTTCCTTTATAATGGACTTAAAGGAGGTTTGATCAGCTATGCTTTATATTGCTCTTATTGGAGATTTGATTGAGTCCAAACAGCTAAAAAACCGCAAGCAGGCGCAGCAAGAGTTGCAGGAATTGATGGCGGTGCTAAATCAGGATTATCGAGATTATCTGGTGTCGCCTTTTACCATTACGACAGGAGATGAGTTTCAGGCTTTGTTGCGCCCTAATCCTGAAGTCATGCGGCTCATTGATCAGATTGCCTTAGGCTTTCCTCACCCGATTCGCTTTGGTCTTGGTCTGGGTGAGATTGTGACGGATATCAATCGGGAGCAGAGTATTGGTGCAGACGGTCCAGCCTATTGGAGGGCACGCGCGGCTATAGATGCTATTCATGAGAAGAACGACTACGGCAGTAGCCGTATAGCTGTATCCTTGGGAGATGAAGAGCTCAGTCAGGCGGTCAATACGGTGCTGGCAGCTACTTCATTTATTCAGAGCAAGTGGAATGCTAGCCAGAGAGAGGTGCTCGAGCGGATGCTCACAGAATACATCTATGACGAGAATTTTTCTCATGGGGAAATAGCAGAGCTGCTGCAAATTAGTCCCAGTGCACTTAGTAAGCGGCTCAAGTCGTCTGGTCTGAAGATCTATCTGAGAAATCGCCGTTTAGCTATGAAAATGATTTTACAGGCAGCAAAGGAGGCTGAACAATGACAAATTTTATGGGATTTTCAGAATTTTTCATGCAGAATCCGATTCTTGTATTGACTTTGCTGGCCCATGTGCTAGCTGACTTTCAGCTTCAAAGTCAGAAAATGGCAGAACTAAAAAGCCGGCGGTTGAATTTTTTGATTCTCCACTTGGGAATTGTTCTCTTGCCCTTGTTGCTCTTGTGGTTCATCTTACCTAATTATCTGCTATATTTCCTCTTGGTCTGGCTCAGTCATGCGCTTATTGACTTCTTGAAGAATAGGTTGAATTCTTTGATTGTCCGGCATTATGCTCAAAAGTTTGCCTTTATATTGGATCAGCTCTTGCATCTGATGAGCATTTTTACTCTTTATTTTCTCTTAGGACAGCAGTACATTCCAGCTCCTAATTGGCTGTCTGAACGTTATCTCATGTTGCAGGCTCTCTTTTTCTTCGCCCTTACTGGTAAGCCGGTCAATATCCTCTTTAAACTCTTCTTCAGCAAGTATCAGGCAGGAGAAGACAGCGGAGAGACTATCGCAGGAGCTGGTGCCATGATTGGGATTTTGGAGCGCTTGATTATGGGACTTTCCCTTATTTTCGGGCAGTTTACTGCCATTGGGTTAGTTTTTACAGCTAAATCTATTGCCCGCTATAATAAGATCTCAGAAAGCCAGTCCTTTGCAGAATACTATCTGATCGGTTCACTTTTTAGCATGATCAGCGTTTTACTGACTTATGGCTTGCTTTATTGGTAATAAAAACGAGACTGGGATAGGATTCCCGGTCTTTACTCTAATTCTCGTTTGATACAAGGTAAGGAGAAGTCACATGGCAAAATCCCTAGAAGATATGTCTTTAGAAGAATTATGGCAGTTGTTCCCGATTTTCTTAAAGGAGCATAATAAGGATTGGGCAGCTTGGTATAAGGAGGAAAGCAGAAGAATACAAAGTTTTTTGCCAGCAAATCAGTTGTATGAAATGCATCATATTGGCTCCACATCTATTGAGGGGATATGGGCTAAGCCGATTATTGACATTCTTTTAGAAATTCCTCGAAGTGAAGATATGGGGAGCATCAAGAGAGAATTGCTGGAGCATGGCTATCTGCTTATGTCAGAGTCAGAAGGCCGAATGACTTTTAACAAGGGCTACACACTGCAAGGTTTTGCTGAGCGCGTTTTTCACTTGCATCTGCGCTACTATGGAGACCATGATGAACTCTATTTCCGAGACTATCTGAAAGTTCATCCAGATGTCGCTAAGGACTACGAGCAGCTAAAATTGACCTTATGGAAAAAGTACGAGTACAATCGAGATGCATACACAGAAACTAAAACTGATTTCATCAGACGGTACACACCAAAAGCTAAAAAGCTTTATAAGAGAAGGTATGACGATAAAATTGAATAGCATGGTAGTTCTTGGTGCGATAATTGTTTATTCGATTTAATAAGAATAAAAACAAAAGAGATCCGATTTAATACATATAAAATTCTCATTAATTCTTTTTAAATAGAATAACGTTTTCTTTAGTTGTTTAAGGCTATTAGAAATGTTATAATACGATCCATACAAGATAGGAGGTGGAAAATGAATAAACGGTCCATCATAGCACTACCATCTTTTCTGTTCATTGCTCTTATTAGCTTATTTCTAATTTACAATCGGCAAACCAAAGGATTAAATAGTAGAGACTATATTCAGTCAAGCACACCGACTTTGTTTTTCCATGGTTATGGCTCAAGTGCTAATGCTGAAAAGCATATGGTAGAGGCAGCCAGACAAGCTGGAGTTACTCAGACAATCGTCACTGCTACAGTTGATCGTCATGCTCAAGTAACTCTTAAAGGAGAGATTCCGAAAGATGCCATTAATCCAATTGTCATGGTTGAGTTCGAGGACAATCGAAATCCCGATTATTCTCAGGATGGAGAGTATGCGGCAGCAGTTGTTAGAGAGTTGCAAGCAAGGTATGGCTTTAAAAAGATGAATTTTGTTGCACATTCTATGGGAAATATGTCTATCCTATTTTACCTATTAGAGCACGCTCAAAATGAAGAACTTCCACAACTACAAAAGCAGGTAAATATCGCCAATCATGTCAATGGTTTGGAGGGTATGGATCTGCCAGCTAATTTGACCATTCTAGATAACCATACAGGGCAGCCTAGCGCCATGAGTGATAGCTATCAAAAACTTCTGGGCTTGCGCGAAATTTATCCGCAAGATCAAGTGGATGTTCTCAATATCTATGGAGATTTTAAAAATGAATCGGATGGTTCCGTCTTAAACGTTTCTTCTCGCAGTCTCAAGTATCTTGTAATTGACAATGCCAAGTCCTATCAGGAAAAACGAGTGTCTGGTCCTCTGGCTCAGCATAGCCAGCTACATGAAAATCCAGAAGTCGATAGATTATTGATTGACTTTCTTTGGAGCAAATAATTTTAAGAAATGCAGGCTATTCTCTGTCTATAAGAAAACTTTAAGCATTTTATACTATTTTGTTCTATGGGAAGTTTTCCTTTCCTAATTTAGTATGACAGCGCAATCCGCTGACTATAATCGAAGCTTCTCTAAAACCTTATTGTTTAGAGATAGATTGAGGAGTTAAATGAAATTTAAGAAAACATTACTAACGGCAGGAGCTTTTCTAGCTACACTCTTTACCGTATCCACAGCAACTGCTGATACGAATGTCCAAAAAGTCATTGACGAAACCTATGTTCAGCCTGAGTATGTCTTGGGCTATTCCTTGGATGACAGCCAAAAAGAACAAACGCTTCAGCTCTTAGGCTACAATGCATCGAGTGATTCTAAACCTCTGAAGACAATGACACCTGATGTCTATTCAAAAATTATGAATGTGGCAAATGATCCTAGTTTACAGCTATATTCTTCTGTTAAAATCAAGAAGTTGGGCAACAAGAAGCCGCTTCAAGTTAAGATTGTCACGCCGCAAAACATCACCAAGGTTACAGAGGATATGTATCGCAATGCGGCAGTCACCTTGGGCGTACAGCATGCAGAAATCACAGTAGCAGCACCGATCCCTGTAACTGGAGAAAGCGCCCTGGCTGGTATCTATTACTCGCTGGAGGAAAATGGAGCAAGCGTTCCCCAGGAAAATAAAGATCTGGCTCAGGAAGAATTATCCGCACTTTCAAATATCAACGCTGAGAACCAGGGCAAGGAAGGTTACGATGCTGATAAATTGAATGTGGCCCTGACAGATATTAAAACAGCTGTTGCCAATGCTAAAAAGAATAACAGCAACTTGACAGAAGCTGATGTCCGTAAAATCGTTGAAGAAACACTGAAAAACTACGGTCTCAGCAGTTCCGTTACAGCTGATCAAATCAATCTGATTATTAACTTTGCGCTTAATCTTTCAAATAGCGGGGTCATCACAAACTCTGATTTCACAAAGACGCTCACCGACTTGAAAAACAGTATTGTTTCAAAGGCCGGTGACACATTCAATAATATCAATCTTAACTTTGACGCAAACGGACTTCTTGAAGATGGCGGCAATTTCTTTAGCAATATCTGGAATGCAATCGTTAATTTCTTTAAGGGGTTACTAGGTCAATAAGACTATCTTTAAAATATAACTAAAAAACCAGCTAGAATCTAGCTGGTTTTTGCATATTTGTTATTCCCACTCCACAGTTGCAGGTGGTTTGCTTGTAATATCGTAGACGATACGGTTAACATGGTCAACTTCATTGACGATACGAACAGAGATTTTTTGCAGAACATCCCAAGGTATCTTGGCAAAGTCAGCTGTCATACCATCGATAGAAGTGATAGCACGAATGGCAATTGTGTAGTCGTAAGTCCTACCGTCGCCCATAACACCTACTGAGCGAACGCCAGTGTTGACAGTGAAGTATTGCCATATGTCGCGGTCAAGACCAGCCTTGGCGATTTCTTCTCGGAGAATAGCGTCTGATTCGCGGACGGTTTCCAATTTCTCCTCTGTAATTTCACCCATGACACGGATAGCAAGACCAGGACCTGGGAATGGTTGGCGCCAGACAATTTCATCCGGCATACCAAGCTCGGTACCCAAGGCACGAACTTCATCCTTATAGAGCGTGTTCAGTGGTTCAATCAGCTCAAACTGCATATCTTCTGGCAGACCGCCAACATTATGGTGAGATTTGATCGTTTGAGCAGTGTCAGTACCAGATTCGATAACGTCTGTATAAAGTGTACCTTGAGCCAAGAATTTCACATCTTTCAGTTTGCTGGCTTCATCGTCAAAGACGTAGACAAACTCGTTTCCGATGATTTTACGTTTTTGCTCTGGATCTGATACACCAGCAAGTTTGTCAAGGAAACGTTTAGCAGCATCTGCCTTGACGATATTCAAACCAAATTTTCCGCCCAGCATATCCATGACCTGATCTGCTTCGCCTTTACGCAAAAGACCGTGATCTACAAAGATACAGATCAATTGATCGCCGATAGCTTTCTGCAAGAGGACACCTACAACAGAAGAGTCAACACCACCTGACAGGCCGAGCAGGACACGTTTTTCGCCGACTGTTTCACGAATTTTTTGAATCTGCATATCAATGAAATTATCCATAGACCAGTCGCCCTTAGCGCCACAGATATTGAGAGCAAAATTGCGCAAAATATCGTAACCGTACTCAGAATGACGAACCTCAGGATGGAACTGGATTCCGTAGATTTTCTTGTCAGGATTTTCAATAGATGCAAAAGGACAGTCTGCAGATATACCAGTACGGACAAAATCTGCAGGAATCTCTGTTACCGCATCACCGTGGCTCATCAGGACAAGCTGCTCATCTGGTGTGCCTTCAAAAAGAAGAGAAGTAGCACGAGTCAGCTTGGATTGACCATATTCACGATTGCCGGCATCACCTGCTGGCAATACTTTCCCGCCTAATTTATGAGTCAAAAGCTGCATACCGTAGCAAATCCCCAAAATTGGAATCCCCAACTCAAAAATCTCTGGGTCAATATCAAATGAACCTTCTTCATAAACCGAGTTAGGCCCACCTGAAAGGATAATACCAACAGGACGGATAGCACGGACTTCATCCGCTGTGATCTTGTGGCTCTTGAGTTCAGAAAATACACCAATTTCACGGATACGACGCGAAATCAGCTGGTTGTACTGGCTGCCGTAATCAAGCACGATGATTTTTTCAACATCTTGCAATTCAGTTGTAGTTGTCATCTTTTCCCTTTCTTAAAAGAAGTAATCTTTTTCCCTCATTCTATCACAAAAATCGAATTTTTCCAAGGTAATGGGACCAGCTGCAAGTAAAATAACTGAGAAATTAAAACATCTGTTCTAAAAAAATGATAATCAAATAGGATTTCCCTACATTGATTGATATTTAGTTTGACTTTTAAACTAATTGATAATACAATAAATGTATAAAAAAGCTGCTTAAAATCAGAAAAGAGGGCCATGGATGTTACCTGCTTATGTGAAAATACATGATCAAATAAAAAAAGATATTGACGAGGGTATTTGGGAGATTGGCGAGCGATTGCCAAGCGAACGTGATCTTGCTGAAACTTTCGAGGTCAGCAGAATGACCCTACGCCAAGCTATTACGCTTCTGGTGGAGGAAGGGGTGCTAGAGCGGCGAGTCGGTAGCGGGACTTATGTCGCAAGCACACGCGTGCAGGAAAAAATGCGCGGAACAACTAGTTTTACAGAAATTATGAAGTCTCAAGGGAAAATACCGTCCAGCCAGCTGATTTCCTACCGTCGGACGCTGCCTAGCGAGCGAGAAGTCGAGAAGTTGGGCATCCATAAGACAGAGAACATCATCCGCATGGAACGGGTTCGCTACGCTGACGATATCCCTGTAGTCTATGAGGTCGCCTCGATTCCAGAGAAATTTATAAAAAATTTCAAAAAAGAAGAAGTGACCAGCCATTTCTTTCAAACCCTGCAAGAGCACGGCTATAAAATTGGCAAGTCCCAACAGACCATTTACGCCCGTTTGGCCAAGGAAAAAATTGCAAAATACTTGGGAATCCCCCGTGGTCATGCCATTTTAGGCTTGACACAAGTTTCTTATTTTGATGATGGAACGGCCTTTGAATATGTAAAAAGCCAATATGTCGGCGAACGCTTTGAATTTTATTTAGAAAACAAATAATTACATAATTTAAATTATGTTGCTCAAAAACTGTCAATCGGCAGTTTTTTATAATTCTCTATTTTCAAACCTACCGAAAGAGTGGAGTTTAAATGGATTATTTGGTATAATATTCTTTATGGAAATTGAAAAAACAAATCGAATGAACGCTCTGTTTGAGTTTTATGCGGCTTTGCTGACCGACAAGCAGATGAACTATATTGAGCTTTACTATGCGGACGACTACAGCCTTGCTGAGATTGCCGAGGAGTTTAACGTGAGTCGCCAAGCTGTCTATGACAATATCAAGCGGACGGAGAAAATTCTGGAAGACTACGAAATGAAACTGCACATGTACTCTGACTATATCGTTCGAAGTCAGATTTTTGATCAGATTATGGAGAAATATCCTGATGATCCCTATTTACAGGAGCAACTTGCGGTTTTGTCCAGCATTGATAACCGAGAATAAAACGGATAGAAAACAGTCCATTTCCATCATTTGATAATTAAGAGGAGAAACATTTATGGCTTTTGAAAATTTGACTGAACGCTTACAGAACGTCTTTAAAAACCTACGCAGAAAGGGCAAAATTTCTGAGAGTGATATCCAGGAAGCGACCAAGGAGATCCGCCTTGCTCTCTTGGAAGCTGACGTTGCCCTGCCTGTTGTTAAAGACTTTATTAAAAAGATTCGTGAGCGAGCTATTGGACACGAAGTTATTGACACGCTCAATCCAGCTCAACAAATCATCAAAATCGTAGATGAAGAGCTGACAGCCATTCTAGGCTCTGATACTGCCGAGATTATCAAGTCCCCAAAGATTCCGACTGTTATCATGATGGTCGGTTTGCAAGGGGCTGGTAAAACTACCTTTGCAGGTAAATTGGCCAATAAACTCAAGAAAGAAGAAAATGCTCGTCCTTTGATGATTGCGGCGGATATTTACCGTCCAGCGGCTATTGATCAGCTGAAAACACTGGGCCAACAGATTGATGTGCCAGTCTTTGCCTTGGGGACAGAAATTCCAGCAGTAGAGATTGTCCGTCAAGGTTTGGAGCAAGCCAAGGCTAATCACAATGACTATGTCTTGATTGATACGGCTGGTCGCCTACAAATTGACGAAAAGCTCATGCAAGAGCTAGCTGATGTCAAGGCTTTAGCACAGCCAAATGAAATTCTGCTGGTGGTCGATACCATGATTGGTCAGGAAGCAGCAAATGTAGCCCGTGAATTTAACAATCAGCTGGAAGTAACTGGGGTTATCCTGACCAAAATTGATGGAGATACTCGTGGTGGTGCGGCACTGTCCGTCCGTCAGATTACCGGCAAACCAATCAAGTTTACTGGTACTGGTGAAAAGATTACCGATATCGAGACCTTCCACCCAGACCGTATGTCTGGCCGTATCCTCGGTATGGGGGATATGCTGACCCTGATTGAAAAGGCCGCTCAAGAGTACGATGAGAAGAAATCTCTTGAAATGGCTGAAAAGATGCGGGAAAACACCTTTGATTTCAATGATTTCATCGACCAGTTGGACCAAGTGCAGAACATGGGGCCTATGGAAGAATTGCTCAAGATGCTGCCAGGTATGGCCAATAATCCTGCTCTTAAAAACATCAAAGTAGATGAAAAAGAAATTGCCCGTAAACGTGCCATCGTATCTTCTATGACGCCAGCTGAGCGGGAAAATCCAGATCTGCTTAACCCAAGTCGTCGCCGTCGGATTGCAGCTGGTTCTGGTAATAGCTTTGTCGAAGTAAATAAGTTTATCAAGGACTTTAACCAAGCCAAACAGATGATGCAGGGCGTCCTATCCGGAGATATGAACAAAATGATGAAACAGATGGGGCTCAATCCTAACAATCTGCCTAAAAATATGCCGGGGGGCACGCCTGATATGTCAGCTTTAGAAGGCATGATGGGCCAAGGCGGTATGCCTGATTTATCTGCCCTAGGTGGAGCAGGTATGCCAGATATGAGTCAACTTTTTGGCGGTGTCCTCAAAGGGAAAGCTGGAGAATTCCTCATGCGCCGCAGCATGAATAAAATGGCCAAGCAAATGAAGAAAAACAAGAAAAAACGGAAGTAATTGTAAATAAGTTACATAATTTATTTTATGTAACTTGTTTTGTACATTTAGGAAAAAGAAATGAAAAAGTTTATTAAGTATCTAATTCGGCTTTATAACGACATACAAGCGAAGCTCACTTCCCATCCTATCAGCCATCTTCCCTTGAGCAAAGTTGATATTCAGCCAATCATCATGATTCCGGGCAGTTCAGCAACAGAGAATCGTTTTAACAAAATGGTTAGAAAGCTCAATCACGGCCAGCATCCTCACCATAGTCTCATTCGTATCAAAGTCTGGAATGACGGCCACATGACTTATCGTGGGCATTTGAAGCGAAAGGACAGAACCCCCATTTTTGTGATTGGTTTTCAGAATAATTGCGATGGTTACAAAAATATCAAGAAGCAGGCTGCTATGTTCAACGCTGCCATAACTGTTTTACGAGAGAAATATGCTTTTACAAGCTTTAAAGGGTTGGGGCATTCTAATGGAGGTCTAATTTATACAGTATTCCTGCAGCAATACCTAGCAAACCATTCTGGATTGGAGATGGAAAAGCTCCTGACTATTGGCAGTCCTTATAATCTGAACAAGAAAAATCTTAATCGTCGAGTCCCAATGTTAGATGACTTTGTAGCCAATCAGGAAAAACTGCCTAAGAAGCTGCAGCATCTATCGATTTTAGGAATATTTTTCCGGGATGGTGACGGAATTGTCCATAGAAGCAGTGTAGAAGCAGGGCGCCTGATTTACAAAGGCAAAATTGCTTCATACAGAGAGGCTATCATCGCAGGAAAGGATGCTCATCATTCATCTCTGCCGCAAAATGATCAAGCCATTGATTTAATCAGGGAGTTTTTATTCTAATAATTATATTACATAATTTTATTTTGGTAAAAAATTTAGAAAGACAATAAAACAATGAAAATGACAGACATTCTTCATAGGTATTATGGTAACTTTGATATGATAAATGAAAAATGGAATGAAGACTATGAAAGCATTTTGATTAAGCCAAAGGATGATCAAGAATATAAAAGATGCCGTTTGGCAAAGAAAACACCTAAAAAAGAAGGCTACTTTACAGTCTTTTGGAAAAAAGACCAAGACAATAAGAACATTCCATATACTGATAAAGACTTAGGTGATGAACTGGTAATTGTCGTTATCGACGACCGTCATTGCGGTATATTTATCATTCCCAAAGAGGTGGCTATTAGTAAAAAAATTCTTTCTACAAAGGATTGCAAAGGAAAAATGGCTATGCGGTTTTATCCGTCCTGGTGCACAAATTTAAATAAAACAGCTCAGACAACACAAAAATGGCAACTGGATTATTTTCAAAAAATTAAATTAGAAGAATAAGTTTAAGGTAAAACAAGACAGAGTTTAATTTCTCAATTTTGTCTTGTTTTTATATTATCTGTTTTGTAGTAAAGTTAACTTGTTTACTTCCCTCTATCATCTTTCCGAAAAACTATAATTTTCTTGAAAAATATATCTAGATATGCTATACTACTGTTATAGAAAAAACGGAGAAATGTGATGAGACGTGAACTGTTATTAGAAAGAATTGATAAACTCAAGGCCACCATGCCCTGGTACATTCTGGAATATTACCAGTCTAAGTTGGCAGTGCCTTATAGTTTTACAACCTTATACGAATATCTCAAAGAATATGATCGATTTTTTAACTGGGTGCTAGAATCTGGCATAACAAATGCTTCGCATATTGCTGAGATTCCTCTCTCGGTCTTGGAAAACATGAGCAAGAAAGACATGGAGGCCTTCATTCTGTATCTGCGCGAGCGACCGCTTCTAAATGCTAATACAACTCAAAACGGTGTTTCTCAGACAACCATTAACCGGACTCTTTCGGCTTTGTCCAGCCTCTACAAATATTTAACCGAGGAAGTTGAAAACGAGCAGGGTGAGCCCTACTTCTATCGAAATGTGATGAAAAAGGTTGCTACTAAGAAGAAAAAGGAAACTCTGGCTGCTCGTGCAGAGAATATTAAGCAGAAGCTCTTTTTAGGGGATGAGACGGAAGAATTCCTCCAGTATATTGATACGGAGTACCCTAAGAAGCTCTCTAATCGTGCCCTATCTTCTTTTAACAAGAACAAAGAACGAGATTTAGCCATCATTGCCTTGCTGTTAGCCTCTGGTGTTCGTCTGTCTGAAGCTGTCAATCTGGACCTGAAAGACATCAATCTCAAAATGATGGTCATTGAAGTGACAAGGAAAGGTGGAAAAAGAGACTCTGTCAATGTTGCTGCCTTTGCCAAGTCCTATTTAGAAGAGTATTTAAGTATTCGGAGCAAGCGATACAAGGCCGAAAAGACTAATACAGCCTTCTTTTTGACTGAATACCGCGGCACTCCTAATCGAATCGATGCTTCCAGTGTCGAAAAAATGGTGGCCAAGTATTCTGAGGACTTCAAGGTGCGAGTGACACCTCACAAACTCCGTCACACGCTTGCTACACGTTTATACGATGCAACCAAATCTCAAGTTCTCGTCAGTCACCAGCTGGGACATGCTAGTACACAAGTTACTGACCTCTACACCCATATTGTCAATGATGAGCAAAAGAATGCTCTGGATAAGCTCTAGTTTACAGAACTAAAATTATGACACATACAACAGGAAATGCTCTAGGATTTTTTTCATAGAGCATTTTTACTTAACTTAAATAGTATTTAACCGAATCACTTCATCGGCCTTTTCCCAAATCGCTGGGTTATGCGTCGCAAGAATCATCAAACGGTCGGGCTTTTTCAATGATAACAGTAAGTTCATAATTTCTTGTGAAGTTTCGGGATCGAGTGCTGCAGTCAATTCATCTGCCAAAATCAAGGTAGGATCCTTGAGGATGACTTTGGCCAAGGCGATACGTTGCGCTTCTCCGCCTGATAATTCATAGACTTTTTGACCGAGTGTGAGATAATCCAATCCCACCTTTTCTAAGACTTCTGCTTCTCGCTGCTTCTTCTCTTGTTTAGTCAATTTTTGACCAATCAACCCAAGTTCTAAATTGGCAGCTACGGTCTCGTTTTCAAGAAGACCGAAGTTTTGAAAGAGATAGCCTAATTCATTCTTGAAAAAGTGATGAGGTTTGATTTGCTTAAGCTCTTGCCCTCGATAGCTGATACTTCCCTTATCATAAGGTTCTAGTTTGGCTAGAATATTGAGTAGGGTTGTCTTGCCACAACCACTATTTCCGATTAGCGCATAGACCTTTCCTGCTTCAAATTGCAGATTGATATCCTGAAAGACAGTCCGTTCTCCAAATGATTTTGCCAGGTGTTCTATTTTGATCATATTAGGCTCCTTTCAGAATAATGGGTAAGAAATGCTCCTCTTTATGCGAGCGGTAAAGGAGAATCAGCCATGCATTGGTCGCAAATAATAAGAGCGTGACGAGAGCGATCCACCATTCCTGTGTGAGAAAGAAAATCAGTACACTACCTAATAGCAGCATGGTAATCTCCGATACGAGCATACTTTGGTGAATTTTCAAGAAGTCCATACCCGCAATCTTCTTCAGAAAGATCGGTTTTCTAAACTCTTCAAAATAGAGGAAATTCATGGTGTTAAAGAGTAGAATGGAGGTCGCCATTCCGAAGATACCGCCAGCAATGGCCATTAGGTTCTCTAATTGAATGGATTGCATCATCTGCTGATAGACAGCCGCTGCATAGTCGTATTGACTCACGTTTTTTTCAAGCCCATGCTCAGCTACTAGCTTCTTGCTTTTTTCAAGTCCATCAAAATACAGATAAGAATTGAGTTGAGAGAAATAAGGATTGTCGTAGCCACCAAAGCTTTTAGGTCGAACAACAACCAAAATCGGATCGGTCAAGAATTGCTGATAATTCACAGGTGTATTGTTGTAAATAAATCGTTTTTGGTTGTTAGGAAGATAGGTCACCCGTGCTTTCATAGGCAACTGACTCTTTCCTTGTTCATCATTAGGAGTCAGATAATCTTCATAGCGTTTTTTCAACTCCTCTTCTTGCCCTTTCAACTTTTCAGGGAGCAAGAGTCCAAATTCTCCAGCTTGCAAGTGATTCAAGCGCTCTTTTTCCTCAGGGGAAACTGAGATCCGTTGGATATCAAGGTAATTTGGAGTGACATACAGGGTATTGGCAAGAGGATCGTAATCTGTGATTGAAAAATTTCTACCTGTTCTGGGATCATTCATGAAGCCTTTTGAATTAAAAGATACGAGCTGATGATAGACCAAGAGACCACCTTTTTTGATGCCAGACTCGATGAGCTTAGACCATTTTGCTCTGTTCTCAATTTGCGTCTCTTTGTTTGTATTCTGTGAAAAATCCTCCCGATTTACACCAATTTGAACCCAATTCGTCTCTTTAGACCAAGCCACTTTCCCCTCTTGGTAAGTCTGCCAGACAGAACCATAGATACTGACCCGATGGATAGCAAGGCCAATGAGAGCAACAGCGAGAAATTGACAGGTAAAGAGAAAAACTAAAATCCTTTTTACTGGAATTTTCCCTTTTAAAAGGCTAACCAAGTGCACCGTCTGGATGCTGAAAGCAAATATAAAGGACAGGAGAGCAGATACGATGAGCAAGAGCGTATTATAAATGATACTACTTGAAATAATGAAGGAATAGGCAAAGGGGGTTAATTGTAAGCAATAAATCAAAATGGATCCTAAGGCACTGGCTCCAATACATCCTAAAAGCAGCTCTCTGCTGTCTTCCATGAGAGAACGTCCAAAGAGTTGGTACCGTCTCATCCCTGCAATATAACGAATCCCTGCACTCCTCAATTCAAGTGTTTTTTGAATAATGGCCAATGAGCAAAAACTG